>CBDUCX010000097.1:0-16183 GCA_965365755.1 uncultured Pleurocapsa sp. | reverse complement strand
CAAGCCTGTGAGCCTGGTTGCCCTGACTGTTGAGCACGTTGGGTGAGGGCAGCACGGTCTTTATTTAGTCCAAAAATGTCGAGAAACCTGTTTACCTTGCCTACAAATTCAACTGCCCATGATTCTTCTGCATCCAACGTCCCGCCTACGGCAGCCAGTAAATTGGGCAATTCTTCTCTAGCTACGGCACGGGCGGCATGGGGATTAGTGTCATCTTGATAATATAAATCACGAGACAGTTGATAATATTGCTGGCGATAGCGGTTACTGAGTTCTCTCTCTTGTTCAGTGGTGAGACGGGCGCGGAGGACGGGGGCGAGGGTAGGATGGAACTTGAGATAGGATTCCGTTACTCCTGGTAGACGTTCAATTTGAATTAACCCTGTAGCTGCTAAAGCCTGACGCAGTGCTAACCAAGTTGATTCGTCTGCCCCTGCTACTAATTCTCTTAGGGGCATCTGAGCCATTTCTGTGGCTTGTTCTAAATTTTCTTGGGTAATCTGCTGTAGTTCTCTTACTTTCTCTGCTACTTCTGGAGTCAATTCTCCACTATCAGGCACATCGAAACCCAAAGCGCGAGCGATAAGTATCGGATCATTGCTTAATAATACTTGTGATAATTTGATATAAAATTCATTTTCTCTATCTGACTCGGTTTTACCTAAGCCCGTCACTCGCAACAAGACATCTTCCATTGCGCCCCCTTGAAAGATTCCCAGGCAGGGCAAAAACTGCTGGGCTTCTGGGGTGAGACGTTGGAGGGATAAATTCAAAGAAGCGAACAGGCTTTTATCTTTCTCTGGCACATGGGCTGTATCGGCAATTAACTGTTCCAGGTTTTGCCCCACTTCTGCTATGGAACGGTCTTTTAACTGCCTTGCTAGTAATTTAATCGACAGGGGATGAAAATTGACTAGCTTAAATAAGTTGATTAAAGGTTGTCGTTGGGGAGGATTGACTGTGGGCGTAGGGGGAAATTTGCTCAAGGTTTGGAAAAATTCTAGGGCATCGTCTGGGTAATCCTCTGAACCCAAACCCTCTAGGGATAATGCCTGATGGATAAAACTCCCTTCTCTGGGATAGCCTGGATGGTGGAAATCTGCTGCTCTGGTGGTCAGCAATATTCGACAGTTCCCTCCCTCCGACCACTGTTGCGCTATATCTAACAATTCTCGCAATGGTTCAGGTGGGATGGTTTCCAAATTATCTAGAATCAACAATATGGATTCGGGGGCAATGCCTTGCGCCCCCACAAAGGTCGTCACGGCATCTGCATCGATAAAACTTTGGTCTAACACTGTCCCCAGGGTACTAACTGCTAAACCTACGGCATCTACGCCCTGAAAAGCAGCATAATTGACAAAACAGACCCGTTGAAACATTCCTGTGCGATGTAACCAGCGCCCTGCTTCCAAGGCTAAATAGGTTTTGCCCTGTCCACCGAAACCAGAAATAGTCAGACGACGGGTATTACCCACAAAGGCTCTTTCAATGAACCATAATTCCCCACTACGACCAAAAAAGCCCGCCTCCTCTAATCCTGGCAGATTGCCCCATTTGACGACTTCAATCGGTTCAGTTTGCCGCTGCGTTAACAAAGCTGTATCCTTCCCTGCCTGATATAGTGCAGGTAAAAACCAATCCTGTAGCTTGAGAGTAATTCTTTCGTCTCCCCTTTGGCGATCGCCCCTCTCCCGATGACGATACAAATACCGTCGGGCATTATCCAGCGCCTCCCCCATAGCTTCCCCCCGCACGAGACGCTGATAAAAATTGGCAAATAGCTCTTGTGCCGTAGTTACCAAGACGGAATGGGTCATGGCTAAGACGGAAGGAATACCCCCATGGGTTAACCTAGCAGCAACGCTACCCATGGGATCTGACCCCGCCATCTTGGCTGATTGACAAGCAGAAAGAACAATTAACCCCACTTTTTGACGGTTGAGCATATCTCCCAGGGTTTCCGCTGTAATTAAAGCCTGTTTTCCCTCTTGATCTTCAAACAGCAAATAGCCCATATTAGCTGTACTACCAGGAACAGCCTCTTTCATTAATCGGCGATCGCTTTTTTTTGCCTGGTCATACAAACTGCCATCGGCATCGTATACGCCATGTCCGTCAAAGTGAACAATATCCACTGAGGGTTGGCGCTTATCTTCCAAGCGCTCAACTAACTTATCTAAAGTCGCTGGGCGTAAAAACTCGACCTCTATCTTGCCTGCTGCTTCTTGATCTATGGCTGCTAATACCGCCATTGCCTCCCCACGAGGATTGAAAAACCCCGCATCGGTGGGACGACTAATAACAAACAACATCCGCAAACAATCTTTCGGCTCTATTTTAAAAGGTCTGCGCCCCCCTCCTGCACCAGCAAAACGACGACGAATGGAAATCCGAGGATTATCATTAACTAAATATGTTCCTGCTGCATCCCGTAATAGTTCCCAGGGGAGAGATAATATAGCAGGATAACTAGTACTGATGGTTAATAGTTTGCCTTCTTGATCATAATCCTGAAACCGATCAAACAGACGCAGGGCAGCACGGCTACTAAAAACAGCATCAAATAAATCACGACCCCACTGAGGTAACTTTTTGGCAATACGTTTTGCCCGTTGATCATCAACATCGGCAGTATATTGGGCTGCATAGGTTTCCAGATACCATTGAATATCTTTGAGATCTGCTTCGACGAGGGGAGAGATAAATTCAAGTTCTTCCAAGTCATTATCATACTCATCGTCAATCAATTTGACTACTACCTGGTCGATTTCTGGAAAGCGCAGATTTAATTCCATGATTCAAGTGACTATGAGTAAGATAACTTAAGAAATATGCTTTCTAGGGTGGGTTAAAGGGAAAGGGGAAAAGGTTAAAGGTGGGTTTTTCGTTAGTTCTGCTTATTGATTCCTTGTCTTGTCAATTAATAGACTATGGAGAATAATATTCGCAGACAGTTTTAACTCCCAAATGAATCACAATTACCGCAACTGCTACTACTAGTATAGGCAGCGTATTTCCTGTAAATCCCAATGCCACTAAAATTGCGGTGAATTTTTCGATCACATCCTTATTATTGAGGTCTGCCCATTTTTTCCACTGACCATAAAGAAGCCCTCCTTCCTCGCACAGATCGCCTTTTGCCACAGCCAGAAATGTTTTCAGAAAGGTCTTGGGGTCTTCTTGGGTAATTTCGGTAATAACTTGGCTTTGTTTAACAGGCAATCCCTCAGTTTCTTCCGTTCCACCACTTTTGATATCTGAGGGAGATGCTTTAGCAAGATCTTGGAGTTGTCGATTAATTTCCGCCGACAAACCATTAACTTCTTCTATCGTAAAAATATTGTCCACGATCGCTCTTATCTCTAACTAGCTTAATTTTCAAGATATCAAAACCAAGTTAATTAGGGTCTAATTGTATCTGTAACGTAATATATAGTTATTTCTGTGATTGCGATCGCCATCTAGTAATGGATCAAGATTAATTTGAAAAATAGATAAACCAAACTATCTCCCTTGTCTCCCTCATCCCCCTCATCCCCCCTACCGTTTATACACAAGTTGATTTAAGCCCCCCTAGCCCCCAATTCTGGGGGAACGAGAATAAATTGACTGTTAAAAGTCCCCCAAAGTTGGGGGATTTAGGGGGCAAGATCAATTGTCAAACAACACAGATAAGTTGAGACATGACTTCTGTGTACACCGTAGCTCATCACCCTTGCCCCCATTGTTTGCTCAGACACTTTATTTGCTAACATTTTCAGAAGAAGTGAGTTCACCAAAATCCTATGACTTTAGATCACGTCTATGACGTTTTAATTGTTGGTGCGGGT
Source organism: uncultured Pleurocapsa sp. (assembly GCA_965365755.1). Classification (GTDB taxonomy): domain Bacteria; phylum Cyanobacteriota; class Cyanobacteriia; order Cyanobacteriales; family Xenococcaceae; genus Waterburya. Next base: position 12,350 of record CBDUCX010000097.1, on the reverse strand, counting down.
CCAGTGGGGTTAGCTACAGCGATCGCTCTACGTCAACGTGGTATAGATAATATCTTGGTCATCGATCAAACTCGTAGTTTTCGCCCAGTGGGACAAGTAATTGATATTTTGCCCAATGGTTTAAAAGCACTTAAATGTATTAGTGATCATGCTTACCAGCAAATAAAAACAGTCGGGTTAGAGTTCATTCAAGCTCGTCGCCAAAACAGTGCAGGGGAGACAGAAAAGATAACTAAAAAAAGGTTTTGGTCGCAAAAAAATTTGCAGGGAGAAGTTATTCGGAAAATCCCCTTAGATTTTGATTTTTGGGTTGATCGTTATGGTGCAGGAAGAGTATCAATTCCTTGGTATCGGTTACAAACTGAGCTGAGAAACTTGCTGCCATCAGAAATAGTTAAGGCTAATCATCGTTGCGTCGATATTACTCAAGAAAAGGACTCGATCATAGTAAGCTGTATTTGCGATCAAGAAATTGCTGCTAATCCCTATGCTCACTGGCAAACTCAAACGACAGAGCAACCAGAAAGTATCGATTCATCGGCTCAAGCTACGAAACCCACATATAATCGACAATTTCCAGCCAAGTTAGTTGTAGCAGCAGACGGCATTAATTCTACTATCCGCCAGCTTGTTTATGCTAATTCCGATCTAAGTCTCTGGGCAAAACCGCAATATTCTGGTTTTGCAGCTATTGGTTGTTTGCAAATTGATGATGTGTCTGATGAGATCATGCAACAACTCGAAGAGCAATATCTTCAAGGGGATATGGTAGCTACTTTACGCAATGATTCTCTGACAACACAATCTCAAAATAGAGATTCCCCCAGATTAATTCTTATTAGAAGAGGCGCAAATTCTCTCGGTTATTTATTCCATTTTGCTCTAAGTCTTAATTCACTGCAAAATAAATCACCTGAAGCAATGATTAACTTAGCAGCAGATCTTCTTATCAAAGCGGATTTCCCCGCTATTTTTGCGCAATTAGTTAAATTATCTAATCCTCATACACTAATTCATCGACCTTATTATATCCATCCTGCTAATATTCCTCATACTCAAACAATTTGGAGTAACCAGCGGTTAGTTTTGGTAGGAGATGCTGCCCATGGAATGCCTCCTTTCGCTGCTCAAGGGGCTAATCAGGGTTTAGAAGATGCTGCGATTATCGGTACGGCGATCGCCAATATTATCCATCACAATGACTTGGGCAATCAAACAATTATTGATCGCCAATTTAGTAAGTATGAACAACTCCGTCGTCCTCTGATAGAACAAGTACAAGAAGCGACAATGCAAAATCACAGCTGGTCACAAGAGCAATGGCAAAAGTACGGTGATGCACTTTATAGTCGTGATGTAGAAACTATGACCCATGAATTTATCTTAAAATAACAATCTCAGTGATTGCTTGCAACCTTCGTTTGTTGGTCAAAATTTTTGAAGTTTGAATGCGCGAATTTTGAATTCCAAAAATGGTCAGGTTTGATTTACCTTTGGTAGTTAGTAAAGCTGGCAGCGGGGCAACCTAAATCATTAGCTTTATTAAGCTTTTGGAGATAAAACTTAGTTTCTTGACCCCAGCTAGCAGAATTGTACCAACGCTTAAGCCAAATTTCAGCATCGATATACATTTCTGAATCAGCAGGTACTTTACAAAGATGTTTGATCGCTTCTAAAATTCTATTCTCTTTTCCTAACTGAGGAGCAACTATAACTCTGAGATGATTTAAGGTGGTTTCGCAATTGTCAGGGTAATCTTTTGCTAACTCTTGCTTATTTCTTTCTAGTTGAGATATTAGCTTCAATAAAGAACTAGAGTCACCAAAGTTCAATTCACTACAAAATTGTTCTATTTGATTTATTTTCCTCGAAGAAGAGGGTGTTTCCTGTTTGGGTTTTGATAGTGATAAATAATAGTTATTAATTGTTAAAAATAGAGGAATTAGTAATGCGATCGCCACTAAAGTTAGGAGTGAACCCATTTTAGTCAATGGTTCAGGAGTATTACTATCTTGTTCGCTTTTATTGTCATTGACGACTATATCAGTGACATTGAGTTCTGGTTCTTCGTCAAATATATTTTGGTTCGGAGATACTTTTTCAGGTAATACGTCGAGGGTATATTTAGCCAGGGTAACTTCTGGTTCTTTATATTCAACATTTATCTTTGTCAGACCAGTATTTTTAAGCTGTTGTTTACTTAGTTCTTGAGAGACAAAGTCTTGATTAAAAATTCGCTGATAAATTATATTAGCAATTCTTAAATGATTATTTTTTTCTACAATTAATCCCAATCTGAGTAATTCATTCTGCTCTGGAGTTTTTTTGTATTCTTGATTATCTGAGAGCAATATTTTTCGATATTCCTGGAGTAATAAGCGAGAGTCTAATCTTAGATTATTGACAAAATTTTGTTTAACTGAACGAATATATTCTGCCGTCTTGCTAGTTCGCCATTTTCTAATACATGAGCTTTCAACAAATTGATCCACTGCCTTGATTTCTGATCCAGCAGGAATATTAAAATCAGATTTAGCAAATACCTGACAGATAGTTTTGGTTAAGCTTTCATTACCCCCAGTCCAGGCTAAAACTCTACTTAAAATTAAAGAGAAGTTGGTATATTTTTTCTCCAAATGCAGGGTACTATTATTGTATTCCTCAAGAGAAGTTAAGGACATGAGTTGGGGAGCCTTAGATAAGCTATCCACCAGGAAGTTGATTGTACTTTGCTTAATCCAACCTTTTTGGGCAGCTAAAACGCCAAATTTTTGTTGATTATGTTTCTGTTCTTGAAGAATAATTTCAATTTGTTTGTCATCTAGCAAGGCAGCATTTTTGAGATAATATCCAATAGGAAATTGCCTCCCTCGTGCGACAAATTCATGCCATTCATTGACAAAGAAATTGATAGTCTTGGCTTTTATCTCTTCTTGTATTACTAAAATTTCTCCTAACTTCATTTGAGTATATTGCGACTGGATTTTCAAGGCATTTTGTAACTGCTTGTTAGAGATTAATCCAGCATTTTGTAATAGTAATCCTAAAGGTAATTTGTTTTTTTGATTAGACATTGTAGCTAATTCTCTTCAAAAAAGAGATACATTATTTTTAACAATTAAGTAACTAGAGTTAATAAAATATAAAGCAAAGATAAGATAGATTTTGCAGACTAGTAATTATCTTTTCCTATTCCCTACCCCAACCATACTTTAATTGATTCGATTCATGTACTCATTGTTTGACAGCTATTCCCTGGTACATATAGCCGATTACTTTAGGTAATTTAGGAGCATAAAACTGTTCAGTAGTTACATTAGGAAATTGCTGCCTAACTAGATCGCTGATCTTGCGGTTTAGATGGCAACCATCAGCAATAATTTTCTGCACTGGAGTTAAGCGATTTTGCCATAGTTGAATATGGGAATCTTTACTTAAACCATGCTCGATAAAGAAAAATTTTCCTCCTGGTTTTAATAAGCGATAAATCTCAGCGATCGCCTGATCGACTAAAGAAATGCTACACAAAGTCCAAGTACAGACCACTGAATCAAAACTAGCATCTTCCATCGGTAGACTTTCACCGTTTAATATTTTGTAGTCTACCGTAATCTGGGACTTGGCGATACGCGATCGCGCCAGACGTTTCATACCTGGATTGGGTTCAACAGTCGTAATCTTGTCTACTCTTTCTGGATAATGAGGCAAGTTCAACCCAGTACCAAAGCCAATCTCTAAAACTTCTCCCGACACATCTGCTAGCAGGTTTTGGCGATATGATTGCAAAGTTTCACTAGACATCGCCATATCGATGCAGTACGGAATAACTAAATTAGAATAAATACCCATTGATTAAACTTTTAGTTAGTAAATATAGATTCTATCTATATAAATACTATCGATTAATTAGTTGTTAGTTATCTTCGACTGTTGACTGTTGACTGTTGACTGTTGACTGTTGATTGTTGACTAACTACTGAACACTGACCCTGACTTTTCGCCTAAAATAAATCTTGCCTTTGTTAAATTTATTATCTCCTGCGATGAAGTTTCAAGATATTGTCACTCAGCTTGGCAAAGTAGCTAAAACAAATAGTCTGAGTCAGAATCAAAATTTGAATCCTGAAATAGAGGGAGTTGCTGCTATAGATGAAGCAGATAGTGGCTCGTTAAGCTACGTAGAAGGGGGGAAGTTTGCCTCAATGATCGCCACAACCAAAGCTGATGCTTTGATATTGCCCCCAGATGAAACTCTGCAAGCTCAAGCATTGGCTAGAGATATTGCTTGGATTGCTACTCCCAACCCCAGGCTGTTATTTGCCCAGGTAATTAGCTTATATTATCAACCCTTTAAACCCTCACCAAGTATCCATCCTAGCTCGATAATTGCCCCTGACACTACTGTAGGACAAGATGTCTATATTGGTGCGAATGTCGTAATTCAAGGGGGAGTCACTATCGGCGATCGCGTTTGTATTCATCCTAACGTGGTAATCTACCCTCGGGTTACTATTGGTAGCGATACTACTCTTCATGCCAACTGTACGATTCATGAACGAACTCAAATCGGTTCTGACTGTGTAATTCATAGCGGTGCGGCAATCGGCTCAGAAGGCTTTGGTTTTGTGCCAACAGCAACAGGCTGGTACAAAATGGAACAGTCTGGCTATACCGTCTTAGAAGATGGAGTAGAAGTAGGTTGTAATAGTGCGGTAGATCGCCCTGCGGTGGGAGAAACTAGAATCGGACGTAATACTAAACTGGATAACCTAGTACAAATTGGTCATGGTTGTCAGATTGGGCGCAATTGCGCAATGGCATCTCAGGTAGGCTTGGCAGGAGGGGCTATTATTGGCAACGGTGTCATGCTAGGGGGACAAGTTGGGGTAGCAAATCAGGTTACAGTGGGCGATCGCGTAATCGCCACGGGACAAACTGGTATTACAGGTAACGTGGCATCAGGGGAGATGGTTTCGGGGATGCCTCATATCCCCAGCAGGTTATATCGTAAGCTATTTGTCATGTATAAACGACTGCCTGAAATGTATCAGATGTATAAGGAACTAAAGAAACAAAAATAACTTAGATCAAATTTTCTTTAGTGATTTGACCATAAATATATATAATTGTAATAATTGTAAAGAAAAGTAAACATAATTAAACCTGTACAACTTATTCCTTCCCCGCTATATAATGCCCTTGTTCAACTCTGCCCAGCCAATTATTCGCCCTAAACAACACGCTCTAGATTTCCAAGATCGTCAAGGACTTTTAAAACTAAAGCTACAAATTAGCAATAAAACCTTATTTCATAATATCTATACGAGAATTGACCAAGTTTTTGTTGTTTGGGGGCTAATTACGGCAATTATCTTTTTTACAGCCCAGTTTGCGCCGATTGACTGGATTACTCAAGCTACTTTTTGGACGATCCTCACGGGTGTTGGTACGGTGGGCATGACCATTTTGACTCATTTTTGGGTAAAAGTAGAACGATTACGTTGGGTACTGTATTCCTGGATAGTTTTGATGCTGGGTGGGGTAGCTATTACCGACTTGGGCATTTATTACGGATCTGGAACAATCCTGATGCACTTATGTGATCTCTGGTTAATTTTAAGTGCGGTGGGTTATTTCTGTACGGGAATAGGATTGCGATCGCGTGCCTTCGTAATCTCAGGATTGTTTCATCTAGCGGGTATGGCGATTTTACCTTTATTTATTGGCTGGCAGTTTTTAGTTACAGGCTTAATGATGACAGCTAACCTGCTGATGTTTGCCGAGACACAATGGGATATGCGTCCTCCCATCGATAATTACAGCGTATTGACAGAAGAACAAAAAGAATTCAATCGAGAACAATATTTAATTCGCCAAACCGAATCCGTATAGGGGCGATAAATAGCTCCACTTTATTAAACATAAAGTTTTAGCAAAAGTTCTGCGTAATATAAACTTCATCACGTTCCTTAGATACAGCAACACCGATTCCCTCACGATCATAAGTGATGGTGAGAATATTTTTTTTGTGACCAGGACTAGACATCCACCCTGCCACCGCCGAGTGAGCAATTTCTCTTGTAGTCATCCAGTTATAGACAGCAACGCCGTTATAGTAAGTGATAGACTTGTACAAATTACTCATGTAGATGTTTTCTGCAATACCCTGAGTGTAATAACTACCATGATTTTTACGGCAGTTGTAATTAACGGCAATGCCTCTATCGGTGGGAGTTTTTCCCTCTGGAGTTTGATGACTAAAAAACTTTCTTTTGACCATGTCTATACTGTGATATTGAGCTATTTTTGATAACTTGATATCCAACAACAAGGATTTTAAATTACATTTCTGTCTCTCCTGGTTAACCAATCGATGAATTTCCTGTTTTAAAGCCGAGATCGACATTACATTTGATTGCATTTAATTAAGAATTGCTAGTAAAGATAGTGTATTAAAATTTTCACAGTTATACAGATAATTTCTGGCAAATGGCTATTTCAGAAGTTGATGGTTTTCAGCGGTCACTGAATTAGGTAGCATGTATAGTACTTATCAGTGAACATAAAATTAAGATAGTGAGTCAAACTAATTTAGATTTCCTTGCTCAAACAGACCCAGAAATTGCCGAAATTATCGATCTAGAATTGGGTCGTCAGAGATCGCATTTGGAGCTAATTGCCAGCGAAAATTTTACCTCTCCTGCGGTATTGGCGGCTCAGGGTTCAGTATTGACTAATAAATATGCTGAAGGTCTACCAGGAAAACGCTACTATGGCGGTTGTGAATTTATAGATCGAGCTGAACAACTGGCGATCAACCGTGCCAAAGAACTATTTGGGGCAGCAATGGCAAACGTTCAACCCCACTCAGGGGCACAGGCGAATTTTGCTGTATTTTTGACTCTGCTGAAGCCTGGAGACACCATTATGGGTATGGACTTGTCTCACGGTGGACATCTAACCCACGGTTCTCCTGTAAACGTTTCAGGTAAATGGTTTAAGGTGGTTCAATATGGCGTAAACCAAGCAACTGAACAACTAGACTTTGAGCAAATTAGAGAATTAGCTTTAAAAGAACGTCCTAAACTTATTATTTGTGGCTATTCAGCCTACCCCCGTACTATTGATTTTGCTAAATTTAGAGAAATTGCTGACGAAGTTGGCGCCTATTTATTAGCTGATATTGCTCATATTGCAGGTTTAGTAGCCACAGGACATCATCCTAATCCTGTTCCCCACTGTGATGTAGTTACGACCACTACCCACAAAACCTTGAGAGGTCCCCGAGGCGGTCTAATTTTAACTCGCGACCCTGAACTAGGTAAAAAACTCAATAAATCCGTCTTTCCAGGTACTCAGGGAGGTCCTCTAGAACACGTCATTGCTGCTAAAGCAGTAGCTTTTGGAGAAGCTCTCCAACCAGAATTTAAGTCATATTCGGGTCAGGTAATTGCTAATGCCCAAGCAATGGCAGAAGCCTTTAAAGCCAGAGAAATTAAGTTAGTATCAGATGGTACAGATAACCATCTTATTTTGGTTGACCTACGCAGTATTGGGATGACAGGCAAAAAAGCCGATGCTTTAGTTAGTCAAGTAAACATTACCGCTAATAAAAATACCGTACCTTTCGATCCCGAATCTCCTTTTGTCACTAGTGGTTTACGTTTAGGCTCTCCTGCGATGACTACCAGAGGTATGGGGACGACAGAATTCCAAGAAATTGCTAATATTATTGCTGACAAATTACTCAGTCCAGAAGATGAAACTGTACAACAAGATTGTTTAAAGCGGGTAGCTGCATTATGCGATCGCTTTCCTCTTTATCCTTATTTACAAATTCCCGTACCTGCTAAAATCTAAAGTTATGGCCAGATTAGAAAAAAAAATCTCGTCACCTCAACAACGAAACAGTGCTTGCAAAAAGTACACTTTAAAATACTCACACTAGCTCTCCCTGGAGCATAAACTCAGATGCCTGTTGAACTGTATCATCTGATTGCTTTTCTAATTTCTGTGACTTTTGTGTTGTGGACGATCCCTGATGTCAAAACCTTAGGTTTGAAATTGGGTATTGTCGATCAACCAAACTCCAGAAAGATTCACAAAAACCCCGTTGTACGTGTTGGCGGGGTTTCTATTTTCGCGGGAACAATTACGGCATTAATCATTGTCTGGCTTCTGGGAGGTTTTTCCACCTTAGCTCCCCACAAAGTCAGAGAAGTTTGGACAGTAATCATTGGCAGCATTCTCTTTTTTGGCATTGGTTTTGCTGATGATTTATTTAACCTCACTCCTATTTCACGATTATTAATGCAGATTGCGGTAGCTACAGGCTGTTGGTACATGGGAGTGCGAATCGATTTTGTCTCTTTCCCCGTTTATTCCCTGATTCAAATTTATTGGCTCAGTTTACCCCTTACCGTAGTTTGGCTGGTAGGGATGGCTAATGCCATCAACTGGATTGATGGGGTTGATGGTTTAGCTGCGGGAGTCTCGGGAATTGCCGCATTTGTGATGCTTGTTGTTACCCTGTTCATGGATCAGCCTGCTGCTGCTTTGATTGCTGCGGCAATGGCAGGGGGAGCTTTAGGCTTTTTGCGCTATAACTTTAATCCTGCTCAAATTTTTATGGGAGATGGAGGAGCCTATTTTATGGGCTTTACTCTCGCAGCAGTGGGAGTCATTGGTTTGGTTAAAACGACTGCTATTACAGCGGTAGTATTACCCTACTTGATCTTGGCAGTGCCGATTTTAGATATGTCTGCGGTTATTTTTTCCCGTATCTCCAAAGGAAAATCCCCCTTTATCGCCGACAAAAGTCATCTACATCACTGGTTGCTTAAAACAGGCATCTCTCAGCGCCAGACTGTGTTATTTATTTATACCCTGACTTTTTGGGTGGGCAGTTTAGCCTTAGGCTTTTCTAATATTCCTAGCGGTTGGGGATATGCAATTGGTGCCACCATGTTGTTAATTTGGCAATTCTGGCAAGTTTGGCGTACCAGCCGCAGCAGCAATCGATAGTAATATCGATTATAAATATAGTTATAAAAAAATTGATGAGCGCAGAAATTATTTGCATTGGCACAGAATTACTTTTAGGAGATATTTTAAATACTAATTGTCAGTATTTGGCACAGGAATTAGCTAGTTTGGGTATTCCCCACTACTATCAGACAGTGGTAGGAGATAATGTAGAACGCATTCACCAAGTTTTAGATATCGCTACCAAACGTTCCTCAATCCTGATCTTTACCGGAGGCTTAGGCCCAACTCCCGATGATTTAACTACGGAGACAATTGCCAGCTTTTTTAACACTCCTCTAGAAGAAGATGAGGCAATTATTCAAGATATTGAACATAAGTTTGCCACAGTAGGAAGAACCATGTCTCCTAGCAACCGCAAACAGGCTCTAGTACCCAAAGGAGCTAAATCCTTGCCCAATCCCATGGGAACAGCACCAGGCATTATTTGGCAGCCCCAGAATAACCTCACCATTATGACTTTCCCTGGAGTTCCTGCCGAAATGCGTCGTATGTGGCAGGAAACTGCGGTTCCTTTTCTCAAAAGCCAGGGTTGGGGTAATGATACTATTTACAGTGAAATGATGCGTTTTCGGGGTATTGGCGAGTCTGCCTTGGCAGAAAAAGTGGCTCATCTGTTTGATTCTCAGAACCCTACTGTTGCTCCTTATGCGGGAAAAGGAGAAGTGCGTTTGCGAATTGCGGCTAAGGCTGCTGATAAAATTCAGGCAGAAGCATTAATCAAACCTGTTGCCACAGAAATCAAGAATATTGCAGGACTAAATTATTTTGGTAGCAATGAAGATACTTTAGCTTCAGTAGTGGGAAAGTTATTGAACAGCAGAGGACAAACTCTCAGCGTAGCGGAATCCTGCACAGGAGGGGGTTTAGGTTCAATGCTGACGGAAGTTCCTGGCAGTTCTCGCTATTTTCTCGGTGGGGTAATTGCCTATGCTAATCAGGTTAAACATGCCTTATTAAACGTCAATAATCAAGATTTAGAGCAATATGGCGCAGTAAGTCAGATTGTTGCCGAACAAATGGCTGTAGGGGTAAAACAAAGTTTACAAACTGATTGGGGTATTGGCATTACAGGCATAGCTGGACCCGATGGCAGTACTGAAGAGAAACCTGTCGGTCTAGTTTGTATCGGACTGGCTACACCTGAAAATAAAGTCTTGAGTTATGAATATCGTTTTGGCGAACAGAGAGGGCGAGAATTAGTCCGCTATCTAAGTTCCTGTTCTGCCCTGGATTTATTACGACGCAGTTTGCTCAAAAACCAGTCAGCTTAAGTAGCTAATTAACCAGCAAATCTTAACTCAAGTCTAATTTCGTTTTGCTATGAAGCCAATCATAAATACGATCTAGCTCTTCTAAAGTAACTAGTCCATACTGCCACAGAATCATGGGGATAGGAGCAGGATGATCTTCCATGGAGCGTTGAACAATCTTAATAGAATCATTAGAAAGAGCTAATTCCTCTTTCAGAAACTTAATAAATTTGGCATAAATGGCTGGCTTCATAACTGGTTACTTTTATTTTTAAGGTTTTGGATTAGATCAGGGTTCCCGCCTTAAGATGACGGGGTTTGCTTTGCCGTTGGTCATAAGTAACTTGATTGATTGAGAAGTGTAGTTTTAATCTATCGCTACTCAAAAACGAATTTTTTGCTATTGCTGAAAATCAATTGTTAAAGATTAATGAATTTTTGCCCATGTTCTGAATCACTAATGGGCAAATTTTTTAGTTCATCCATCAAATAAGCTTCTTACTTCAGATAGTGATTAAAGTAAATCGTATCTGAAATCAAACTGTCATATTAATTGATTCACAGTTACCAAGTCATTACTAGTTTTTCCTAAAATTGGACAAGCCTATCACAATACTCAGGAATAACGATTCCTCATAATGACATAGATATGTCGATACGTAAAAATACTGAATTCCACAAAGTAGAAAAAAGATAACATTTCCTACTGCTATTTTTATTCCATCTCTTGATAGATAATTATTTCAGAGAATTATTAAATATTTATAAAATAATTTAAGCTTAGTAATATTACTTATAATTATTTTTAATCGAATTGATTAAACTCGAAAAATTAGTTAGTTATAATCACCAAAATAGCCTATTTTCGGGCAATATACCGTTTACGTCCCCATTCCCCCAATTCCCTCTCACTTTATGCTCTAAAATCGCTAAATTAATCTTTTTTGAAGACAGACCAACTGTTTTTAACCTGGTGGCCAACTCATTGAGCGATCGCCTAAAATATGTAGATGCAAATGATCTACAGTTTGCCCGCCGTCTGCCCCATTATTGATTACCACCCGATATCCGTTGCTGAGATTTGCTTGTTCGGCGACTTTTTGTACAGTCATCAAAAGATGCCCCATTAGTGCCGTATCTTGTTCACCAGATTCCGATAGACGACGTATCGGTTTTTTGGGAATAACTAAAATGTGTGTTGGTGCTTGGGGATTAACATCTTTAAAGGCTAAAGCTAAATCATCTTCATAGACAATATCGGCAGGAATTTCGCGACGAATGATCTTGCCAAAAATAGTATCTGTCATTGGTGTTGGAGAATAATTATCGTCAATTTGATCCGCATTCCCTATTCTAATGCTATTGTTGCCCCTTCAACGAGATTAATATAGGGAATTTGGCAATTATCAAGCAAATTTGAGATCGATTCTGAGATATCTTTTGAAGGTTCACCTTGCTTTACTAACTGCTGCCACAAAATGCTCGTTTCTTCTGGTTTAAGCTGCTGTAATGCTTGAAGTAAGGCGATCGCCTGTTCTAATAATTGTGACACGTCAATCGCTTCATAGTCGGGTTGATAGTCTCGCAGTCGCCTTACTGCTTCTCCTAAGAGAATAATTGCGCCTTTTAAGTTATCGTTACTCAAGTGATAACAGCCCACTGCCACTTGTAAAATTCCCTGATAGAAACGTTTATCTGTTTCTGGGGCTTCAACCCAAATGGCTTCTAGGGTGTCGTGGCAGGCATAAAACTGCTGTTGATTAAATTCGGCGATCGCTTGTTTAAACTCTGGAGGGGGAACCATATCTTAAAAAATACCAAAATACCCTTTACTTTTAACTATTCATTCCATATCTTGACAAAGTTGAGTGATTTGTTCAGTGGTGATTGATTGGCTATTGCCAGCAAAAGCATTATCGGGGGTGAGAAATAACATACAGTGACATTTCTTTTCTTCCCGCATCGGCACACAGGGACAATTCCAGTAAGCTCTTTTAACTTCTGCTTTTTTGTCTTGGTAATGGCGACAGGGACATAAAGGAGAACCAAGCT
>CBDUCX010000096.1:0-16300 GCA_965365755.1 uncultured Pleurocapsa sp. | reverse complement strand
TCCCAATCCGCTCGAAACAAGCCTTGAGCAAAATAGTCAGGACGATGGTCGCTCCAACTAGCAAAATAATTAACAAGAATTCAAACTCTGCTTCCATTACCCAAACTCTCCTTTTTAAGCCGATCTAGGTCTTTGAGCTGGCATATTTAGCTACTATGGAAATAACTGATTAATGCGATCGCTAGTGATGCTGATGCTGATAAAATCTCTTTGCCTGGGGAGAGAATTTGGGCGCTAGACGATTTGCCCCAGTCTCTATCATTGGTTTTGAGTATTTTTGGCGATTGTGGCTAATTTTATATTTTGTTAACTTACTCGTACCTCGATACCTGAAATAGAGAGTCAAGTCGATTGCCACCAAGACCATGTTGAGAGTGTAAAGCAGAATCACCCAATCCATGGAGTACAGCACCTTGTGCATAATCCCGCAGAGATAACCGAAGCAGAGAAGCACCATGAACAGAGGACTCTTTCCTGCAACGACCTTTGTACGCAGTGACTTGGCGATCGATATCGGCCAGCTCATACCGAAGCAAATTAACATTGTGGCTTCAAAAATACTCATTTTTCCACCTCTAAACTATGCAAAAAACTTGTAATAGCCGTATCGTATTTCAATTACTTAAGCCAACAACCCTGCCGTTATGAGCTATCTTGTCAGTTTAGGTTGCTCGTTCCGCTAACCAGATATTATGGGGGTGAATCTCGTCCCTGCGTTTCTTAATCTAAATTTAACTAATAATTATCGATTTTCAAAGCAGCTATTTATTTTTATAATACTAAATATTCCACGAGAAGTAGATAAATATTTTTTAAATAAATTTAAATAAAAATTAAAAATAAAGTCCCCTCGTAATGTCATGATTAACTGACAAAATATTTGCTAAAATTTCTCACCTGATAATAGTAATAATTGGTTTATAGAACTGAAATCATTGATGAATTTTAGGATAATACCCAAAGCTAATGCTAATCTGCCAAAATAATAATGGTAATTGACTCCCAAAACTTGACATCATACTTTGTATATCGATCTAATGAGATTAGTAATCATTGTTACTAAAATGAGGGAGGTAACAACCTATAAAAAGATTAGGAATAAAAAACAAAAGGTGTTGCTAAAGCGGGGCAAACTAGGAATCGTCGCAAATCGCTTTTAGACCGTTGATTAATCGCTCAATTCCCGCTTGAGCAGTAGCTAGTTGCAGACTACCGTAAGCCACCCGCAGATAGCAGCCAGTTTCCATACCAAAAGTGCTACCAGGAATTACTGCTACTCGATAATTTTCGATTAGCTGTTTAACTAGCTCCAGATCATTGATCTTAGTCGCTATTTTCAAAAATAGATAAAATGCGCCATCCCCAGGGGAAATCGTACAAATATCGGAGATAGTTTGCAATTGGGCGATCGCAATAGCTCGTACTTTGGCAATCTCTTTGAGGTGTTGCTGACAGTAGCTACTTCCTGCCTGTAATGCTCCTATCGCTGCATATTGAGAAACTACGGGGGGACAGATCAGGTTAGTATCCTGTACCTTTTTGATCGGTAGCAAGAGATGCTGGGGGATAACCATGTAACCAATCCGCCAACTAGCAAAACCGTAGGCTTTAGAAAGGCTAAATAGGGAAATAGTATGAGCTTCACCATCAGAGAAAGCACCAGGAGAACTGTGCTGTACTCCGTCGTAGGTAAAATATTCATAAGCCTCGTCACTGATATGATAGATGCCGCGATCGCCACAAAGATGATTAACTGCTTGTAAGCTGGCTGGAGAATAAACTGCACCTGTCGGATTATTGGGAGAAATTGTCACAATCGCTTTGGTTTTTGGCGTAATGGCTTGGGCGATCGCTTTTAAGTCTAGTTGATAATTATGGTCGGTATTGACTAATACGGGACGACAGTTAGCCATGGTAATTGCCATCTCATGATTGAAATAATAGGGAGTATTGAGAATAATCTCATCTCCTGCCTGAGTAATAGCGAGAATAGCATTTAAAAATGCCATATTACTCCCCGCAGTCACCACAACACAGTTTTTATCCCTAATATTTATCTGATTATCCTGAGCTAGTTTAGCTGTAATTGCGGCAACCAAGGGTTCAATTCCTGTAACGGCTTGATATAGATGATTAGTTGGTTGAGCCAAGAAAGATTGTAGGGAGGCGATCGCTTGTTCTGGTGGGGGATAATTTACCACTCCCTGTCCTAAAGATATTGTCCCTGGATTATGACGAATCAGTTCACCAATTACAGGAATCAACGGCGACTGTACCTGATTCATCCGAGAGTTGAAATTATGGATCGCTAAAGACATGTTTGTTTATTGAATTTGCAATAATTTATGGGTTTGCAGACTAATACGCCATTGGGGATGTTGCAGAATATAGTCAAAAATCAAGTTTTTACTATCAGGAGAGTTCCATTCTGGCTGAAGGTAGCGCAAAGTTGATTCTGGTAATAATGCAGCCTGTTGCTCTGCCCACTTCAAGTCATATTGGTTGGTAACTACTATCTTCAGTTCACTAACATGATTGTAAATACTGCTATGGGGTGCTTTGAACTGTTTCGGGGAGAATGTTACCCAATCAAAATCGCCGCTGAATGGATGTGCCCCAGAAGTTTCTAAATGTACCTGTAATCCTTGCTGCTTAAGTGCAGTAGTCAGAGGAAATAAATCGTGCATCAGCGGTTCACCTCCCGTAATAATCACGATCGCAGGATTAGCGGCTTTTGCTGTGGTGGTTAACTCCTCTATAGACTGCCGAGGATGTCTTTGGGTGCTCCAGGAATGTTTAGTATCGCACCAGGGACAATGAACATCACAACCTCCCAGACGAATAAAAAAGGCATTTACTCCCGTCCAATAACCTTCTCCTTGAATAGAATGAAAAGTTTCGACGATGGGATAGGTGACAAATTTAGTGACAGTTTTAGGTGCAGCGCTCAAAATACTTTTACACAGATTTATTTTCTATTGATCTAAGTCTATTGTAAAAGTTATGAACATACTGTCCCAAGAAGAATTTAATTCAACATCTGTATCTTGCGATCGCAGTTATATGAACAATTAATCATTTCACAATAGAGAACGCTTGAATTTCTTCAACTCAAGGTCAAATTTTGACATTTAATTCTTTAAAAAATTGATCATTTGAATATAAAATTGACAAATATAGCACTACGTATTTTGGTTAGGACACTTCCTACTTATTACTTATTACTTATTACTTATTACTTATTACTCATTACTTATTACTTACGAAGAATCCAATCAACTTGTCCTAACATAACTTTGTACGGCTATAACTATTAAATGTACATTCGCTGTGGGGTGGCAAAAGTGCTTAAGATCTTTCGTGCTCAAGGTTTTATCAGAATTGGCTTGTTCTTGTTGCTGCTTACGGGTGCAACAACTTTCTCGAACTTCAGTATTACTCAAGGAGAATCTAAAAATGATCAATTGATCGTCTTAGATTCAGAAGTTGGGGAAGAACTTTTGTTTACTAGTGAAACCCGTAGTGATTACCTACCTCTATCATTAGAGTTTGTGACACAAGATAATCTTGCTTACTGTGGCGTTGCTACTCTAGTAATGATTCTCAATGCTTTAGACATCAATGCTCCAGTCGCTCCTGATCATAGAATTCCTGGTTTGGTTTCTTATCAATTTTTTACTCAAGAAAATGTATTTGAAAATGAGAAGACTCATGATGTCATTAAACCTGAGTTGATTATGAAACAGGGTATGACTCTGGAGGAATTAACAGGACTTTTGAACAGCTATCCAGTAACAGTGCAAAGTTTTCATGGAAAAGAGGTTAATTTGGCACAATTTCGTCAACTGATTGTGCAAAATCTTCAGGAAACAGAAAACTTCGTCATCGTAAACTATTTACGAACAAGTTTGGGGCAAAAAGGAGGTGGACATATCTCTCCTATTGCTGCTTATCATGAGCAATCAGATCGATTCTTGATCCTGGATGTCGCTCGTTACAGATACTCCCCTGTTTGGGTTAAGGCTGAGACTTTGTGGAATGCTATCAATACCGTAGATTCAACATCTGGTAAAACACGAGGATTTATCATGATCGATCCTTGAAATAACATAAAAATTATATATCTTACTTTTTGCCAAAGACATCTCGAATGCGATAGATCGGTCTTCTTTGGGATTCATGGTAGGTTCGCATTAACAATTCGGTGACTAAACCAAAACAAAATAAGTTAACCCCAGTAATAATTAATAATACCGCTAAGATCAACAATGGGCGATCGCCAATATTTTGATTAAAGAACAGTTTAACTACCGTTAGGTATGAACCCATCGCAATGCCGATTGCCAAAGAAATTAGACCACCCAAACCAAAGACGTGCATGGGACGAGTGAGAAACTTCTTCATAAAGTAGACGGTAAGTAAATCCATGACTACTCTGATAGTTCGCCCTAAGCCGTATTTACTCTGTCCAAAGCGTCTAGCATGATGACGCACGGGTACTTCGGTGATTCTCGCACCTTCAATATAGGCTAAGGCTGGTAAGAAGCGATGTAGTTCACCATACAGATTCATATCAGCAATTAATTCAGCCCGATATGCCTTGAGGGAACAACCGTAGTCGTGGAGTTTTACCCCCGTTACCTTAGCGATCATCATATTGGCGATTTTAGACGGCAATAGTCTAGTTAATGCTGCATCTTGTCTTTTTCTACGCCAGCCACTAACCAAATCATAGCCCTCATCTAATTTTGCCAACAGCAGGGGAATATCCACAGGATCGTTTTGTAAGTCTCCATCCAAGGTTACAATTACTTTTCCCTTAGCAGATTCAAATCCCGCAGCCATCGCTGGAGTTTGACCATAGTTACGACGTAGGATGACAGCCTTAAGATCTGTTCTTCTTCTGGCAAGATTAGTCAATACCTCAGTTGAACCATCTTTAGATCCATCATCGACACAGATTATCTCGTAGCTCAAATCTAGTGCGCCAACGGCATCGGCGATCGCCTGTACTAGAGTTTCAATACTCTCAGCTTCGTTATAGATTGGCACAACTATTGATAAGTCCAGTTGAGGGGAATCAATAACTGAGGACAAACTAGGGTTTTCTAATGATGGAGACAACATAGAAGAATCAATAATTAGGCTAAATATAATCGAACGACAATACCATCTTGAAATAGATCTGTTGTACGTTTCATAGATTATCCAGCATTAAATATCTCTTGTCACTAATCAGATTGAATTATTTATCTATTTACAGCCGTTGTGAGTTTAATTAGCTAGTTCGTAGTTCGTAGTTCTTAGTTCGTAGTTCGTAGTTCTTAGTTCTTAGCTATTGAGCATTCGGCTTACTTCTTCCAGTTTTAATCTTTGAATACCTTGGAAATGGTCTATTTGCTGTAATGCTTTTCTGGCTTCTGGATAACTACTGACACGGAGTAAAACCATATTGTCGTAGACAGTCTCTTCTGGTTCGATGACTTCCAACAGAAGTTCTTGTAAATGTTTCTGTTCGATATCGTTATTGAGATATCTGACAAAGGAATCTCGTTTCCACTGTCGTACTGTGACCAAACACCATTGTCCAGAAATAGCTTGGCTTTGAGCAGTGTTTTCCATATTAGATTTAAGATTGCTGTGATTAAAACTTAATTCTTCTACATTATGGGGATCGCTGGGATTATGCAAGTTTAAATGTCGTAGTAGGTTAGCTGGTTAGGACAAGTTTAGTTATTTGTTCGTAAGTAATGAGTAACAAGTAACGAGTAACTAAGTCTGCTAATCGATCAGCGTACTGCGATAGTAGTTGACTCAAAGCAACTCAGCCTATGTTGTCACGAATGCTTACAGGGTCGATTATCAAAAACCAGGAAATCAACGGTACTTAGAAATAGATACTGCTTCTACGTTTTCATCCCCTTGCGGGGTTAAGGATTTGAAAGAATGAGGTAAGCAACATTAATGGCTATCTTAAGGAGATTAGGTTTCCATCCCCTTGCGGGGTTAAGGATTTGAAAGTTTTTGCTCTTCTACATACCCTTGGAGTTGGAGGACGCAGTTTCCATCCCCTTGCGGGGTTAAGGATTTGAAAGAGTGGCTTCTGAAAGCTTTACAGGGTAAGGCTCGTATCGCAGTTTACGCAGGATAATTATAAGACCACAAATTAATAGAAATTAATTGCAATAAGCATATATGCGATCGCACTATAACCCATGCCAGTAAAGGCATCGACGGGGGTAAACCAAAATATAAGCCTTTCAGCGATTGGGCTTATACCCCGAATACTGATAGGAAAACCATGTCAATGTAACGCTAAAGATTATTCAATTATCAAGGTGCTAACAAAAGGATGTTATCAATATTGATCCATAATCTCTGAATTCTATATACTTTTATAAGATTTACTTCAATTATTTTTACATTAAAATAAATGCTCTTAAACTGGGTGGGAAATAGTATTAGTAAGGCGATCGCACTTATTAAGAAAACTCCGAACTACTAACTCCGAACTCCGAACTACTAACTACTAACTCCGAACTCCGAACTCCGAACTACTAACTACTCCCGTCTCCAGTTCATAATATCCCAGGTTCGCATATCCCAAGCAGTTGGTTCATAACCCGTCAAACTATTGCCAAAAGCCATGACATCTGCCCGATGTACTAGGGGAATTACAACTGCATCTTCGATTAACAGATCATTCATCTCAATAAATAATTGATTACGCTGGTCGAGGTCTAATTCTTGGCTGGCGGATTGCCAGAGACGGTCATATTCAGGATTACAATAGCGAGTACTGTTATCTCCCGACCAGTTATTTGCCTTTTGCGGAATCTGATTACAGGTTAGAAAGTTCATATAGGCAGCAGGATCGGGGCTAGTGTTGCCTGAGGTGAACATCTGTAAATCAGCATAAAAATGTTCCACCGTATCGTTATTGCTAGAGTCACTAGAAAAATAAACGCTAGGGTCAATGCTTTTAAGTTCTACCCCCACCCCAATCGACTGTAATCCTTGCTTAACTACTGCCTGCGTTTTCTGTCGCAGCGGGTTTACTGAAGTTTGAAATACCATTTGCATTTCCACTCCGTTTTGATCACGAGTACCATTACCGTTGCTATCTTTCCAACCTGCCTGATCTAATAGTTTCTTTGCTTGGTCAGGATTGTATTCGTAGCTAGTATTAGGGGACACATATTCAGGTGGTGCCACCAAAAAGTTCGCCGTAGCTTTGCCCGTAACTCCATATAATTGCTCGGCAATCGTATCTCGATCTACAGCTAATGCCAAAGCCTGACGCACAGTGCGATCGCTCAAAAAGGGATGAGGAAAGTCAACACTCGAACGTTCCCCCGAAGGAGCAACCCGATTAGGATCGCTATGGTTAATCTGAATTCGTTCCATCAAAGCACTGTAGTTTGATACTACTTTTCCCTGTCCCGCTGCGGCTAATTTATCCAATACAGGAGCTTCCACTTGCAGGTTATGGGCAAAATCCGCATCCCCTGTCTGCAATACTGCCCTAGCAGCGGAGGTGGCATCCCCACCACCCTTAAGCTCAACTCGCTCAAAACCCAACTGTTCTACCTGACGAAATTCGGGATTTGGCTCATAAATTACCGTATCCCCTGGTCGAAAGTCTACTACTCGATAGGCACCTGTACCAATCGGTTGGAGATTTGCGGGGGCTTCTCTAGCATTTTCCCCATTATAAGATTCATAGATATGTTGAGGTAAGATCATGCCCTCTCCGCCAACAAAAAACAATGACCAAGCAGGGTTAACTTCTTTAAAATTGACCTTAACTGTATAGTCATCAATTGCTTCGACGCTGGAGACTACCTCATATGTACCAGCAGAAACCGCACCAACTTGCGGATTACTCAGAAAATTATAGGTGAAAACTACATCTTCGGCGGTGAAGGGTTCCCCATCAGACCATTTAACATCTTGTTTCAGTTTCCAAGTAACAGACTTACCATCGGCAGCTACTCCACCATTTTCCACAGTGGGTATGGACTCAGCCAAAAAAGGAATTAAATTACCTTCATTATCAAAACTGGCTAAAGGTTCCAGGGTAACGCGACTAGCCTCCGCATCTTTAAATCCTGTGGAGAGATGAGGATTAAGAATTGTTGGTGCTTGCCAATAGAGCAATTTTAGAGTGCTGCTATCTTGTTGTTTACTAGTCCCTGTCGGACTACCACAGGCGGCAATAGCAAGAGTTAAACCCAAAGAGACACAAAATCTGGAAATAAACCTGTTAGCAATCACTTACTATTCCTCAAGCCAATATCGATTAAAGATAATACTGTATCTTACTTGGTTCCTAAATGCTCAATATAAAAACTCAAGTTTTCAAATTAGGATATAAATCGACATAACCATCTTCCGACACAATCAAAGCCAAGCAGTTAATATTGCGCCTCATTTCCCCATCGATGTAGCGAATTGCAGAGTTGTATCTTGCTCCTCTAATAGAATTACCATTTTCCGAGGCTTTACCGTCAAGAATTACGCCAAAGGCATAAATAATACCTTCGGGTGAAATTAAAATCGCGCCATCAATACTGGATAAGTGGGAAATAATATCTTTAGAGACAATAACTGGCTCAATTAAGGTGCTTTGTGTCGCTAATCGCTTAGTTTCTTGTTCAGCTTCGGGGGTAATGACTAACATCGTACCGTGGCGTTGTTTGACTGCTGCTTCAACTGCCTTAACGAGGATATTAGCAGTTGTTTGATTGATTTGAAACAATTCAGTAACACGATCGCAAAACAGCTTTTGATCAAAACGCGCTCTAGGTAATCTTGCCTGTCGATACTTCACCCGCAGCATAATATTCTCGGCATGGACTAGTTCCCAGGTGTGATATTCAGCAAATCTAATTTCAAACAGGTTTTCTTGACTTGGTTGATAGGTATCAAGAGCTATTCCTAATCCCCAAACGCTTTCAATATCGCACAGTAAAGCCATTTTGGAACTGGAGACTTCCAGCAATTTCCTAATGCCCCGATAGTTATAGATTTCGATGGGGGTTTTTAGCTTAACTTTGGCGGAAATATCGGGATGGTTAGTTGAACAGATAATTAATTTTCCTTCACTGGCTGCACCCTCATAACGCTCTGCGGCGATCGCATTAGCAAAAGATAGTAAATCAACCTTATTCCATTGGTTTATATGGACTTCTATCGATTTGAGTAGATTGGAAGCAGCATCTTCAATTACTCGCTCAGGATTGCCTAAAGAAGAGGTATTCCCCTCAGATGGTCTTTGCAGTTCCAGTTCGCTTTCTTTTAAGACTCGATAAATTAAGGCTTCCAGAAAACAGCGGTCAATTCGATGGCTTCGCATCGAGTGAATTTCATGGGTATTTTTCTTTAAACGATATTGACTATCAAAGTCTCGTTGTCGTAGTTGAATCACCGTAATGATCCAGTAATCATTTTTTTGTATAGGAAAACTACAAAAAGAAACCTGTTTTCGTTCCCGATCATGCTGTTGCAAGATAGAACTAACCGCTTTTCGGAGTGCTTTGGGGTAGAGAGAATCCTTATGCGCCCGATTGAGATGTGCTGCACCCATAAAAAAGAATTGTTCAGGATCGCGATCAAAATTATCCTTGGCGATCGCAAATACCTCTTTAAATTCTTCAGGAGAAAGTCCACAATCTTCTGCTTGGAAGCAAATTTGCTCAGTCTTTTTGCCATCAATAGAAATGCCGATGATAAATGTATTGGAGACTATAGGCAATTCCAGAATTTGGAAGATACTTCTTAACAAAGATGCGATCGCATCTTGAAACCTATGTTGCCATCGCCACATAAACATCCGCATTTGCATCTAGTTACATGCCTCCAATTCAAAAATTACCGATTTTAATCACAAGTAGTAGCTTATGTAGAGTCTACTTACTGGATAGTTGATTACTCGATAACAGTTTAATACTTGAAGCTAGTAATATTTGAGTGTGGACGAGGTTTAGCTTTATTAGATAAAGTTTATCTGTATCAATACTGCAATATTCGGAAAACGACTATAAACTATGATCTGTATTGGGATTTAATTATATCTCAGGCACTCACGCTGCTGATGAAACTTAACTAGGCAGCTAAGTTGCACAGGAGGAGAAATATTGCAATTATTTAAGTCACAAGAATGGACAGGCAACTATCGAGGAGACTTGTTAGCTGGTGTCCTGGTAGCCTTAGCTTTAATTCCCGAAGCGATTTCCTTTTCGATTATTGCAGGAGTTGATCCCAAAGTAGGACTGTATGCTTCTTTTATCATTGCAATCATTACAGCTATTTTTGGTGGTCGCCCAGGAATGATCTCCGCTGCTACTGCTGCGACTGCTTTGTTGATGTATCCCTTGGTATCATCGGTAACTAAAAGTGGCGGAGATGGATTGCCGTATCTATTAGCAGCCTCAGTTTTGGCAGGTATGCTTCAGCTATTGTGGGGGGTAATTAAACTAGCAAAACAACTAAAATTTGTTTCCCGTGCTGTTATGATTGGCTTTGTCAATGCTCTGGCTATTCTGATTTTTACGGCTCAATTACCAGAAATAACGGGAGAAAATGCTTCTTTGGCTATCTATGCTATGGTTGCTGCTGCTTTGGCGATTATCTATCTCTTACCTCGCCTTACTACAGTTATTCCTTCTCCCTTGGTGGCAATTATCGTCATTACAATTATTTCCGTGTTTAGCAATAGTGGCGTTCCTACAGTTGGCGATCGCGGAGAGCTACCAGCTACCTTACCCAGTTTTGCTATTCCCCAAGTACCCTTTACCTTTGAAACACTACAGATTATCTTTCCTTATGCGATCGCTATTTCTCTAGTGGGTTTACTGGAGTCTTTTTTAACTGCTAACGTGGTTGACGACTTGACTGATACTCCTAGTAATAAGAACAAAGAGGCTTATGCTCAAGGAATAGCTAACTTGGTCAGTGGTCTATTTGGTGGTATGGCTGGCTGTGCCATGATTGGTCAGTCGGTAATCAATATCAAGTCTGGAGGACGAACTCGTCTTTCTACTTTCGGCGCAGGAGTATTTTTAATACTGCTAATGTTGTTCTTGGGTACTCAGGTAGAGAAAATTCCCATGGCAGTCTTGGTGGCAATCATGATTATGGTGTCCATCGGTACTTTTAACTGGTCTTCTCTCAGGCAGATTCGTAAAATTCCTCGTAATGAAACAGCGGTAATGATCACTACCGTATTCATGACTGTTTTTTCCCATAACTTAGCAGTGGGAGTATTGAGCGGAGTGGCATTGAATGGTTTGTTATTCTCCCACAAAATTGCCCAGATCGTATTTGTCGATAGCATTATCGATTCTCAAGGAGAAAAACGAATTTACAGCGTTGCTGGTCAGATATTTTTTGTTTCGGTCAATGAATTTATCAACGCCTTCGACTTTAAAGAAGATCTTGAATTTGTCAAAATTGATCTGACTCATGCTCATCTTTGGGATCAATCGGCGATCGCAGCATTAGATAAAGTCGTGATCAATTTTCGTCGCAATGGTGTGGATGTTGAAGTGGTCGGTTTAAATGAAGCTAGTGCAACTTTGGTTGATCAACTAGCCGTACATGATAAATCTGACTCCTTGGTGGAGGATTTGGCTAGTCATTAGTGTCGCTGCGCTTAAGTAATAAGTAACAAGTAACAAGTAATAAGTTAGATATCGCTGATGAAAAAAATTCTCTTATGCACTGATGGTTCTGCATATTCTCAGGTAAGTTATGAATATGCAGCCTGGTTAGCACAGCGAACAGATATTTTCATTGAGGTTCTTTATGTTACAGACACTCGTGGAGAACAGGCAGCACCAACAAGTGATTTTTCAGGCAATATTGGGATCGATTCCTATCAGCAACTCTTGAATGAATTAGTGGAATTAGAAGCAGCCAAAGCCAAGATTAACCATCAAAGAGCCAAAATCATTCTGCAAGAAGCAAAACAGTTTTTTAGCGATCGCCAGTTACATAATGTCAAGTTAACCCATGAAACGGGGTTTTTAGTCGATTTATTTCATGAATTAGAGCAAGATAGCGACTTAGTTATCTTAGGTAAGCGAGGAGAAAACGCCAACTTTGCTACGGAACACTTAGGGGCAAACCTAGAGCGAATTGTACGTTCTAGCCACAAACCTTGCTTAGTTACTCCCAGAGAATTTCAAACAGTCAAGAAGATTTTATTCGCTTATGACGGTGGTAAAAGCTGTCAAAAGGCGATCGCATACCTGAGTCAATCACCTGTTTTTAAAGGACTAGATTTACACATTATTACCGTGGATACGGGAAATACCGACAAGGCGAACAAGAACCTAAGTTCAGCACAACAAACTATGGAACAAGTTGATTTTAAACCCACTTTAAAACTCCTAACAGGTAACCCCGAAGCCGAAATGGAAAAATATGTAGCAGACAACGACATTGATTTTCTAATTATGGGAGCCTACGGTCATAGTCGTATTCGCCGCCTAATTATTGGTAGCACTACGGCTCAGATGTTACGCAATTCTCATATTCCTGTTTTATTGTTTAGGTGAGTAGTAGCCAGTCAATTTTGAATTAATGGGTTGAGATGAGACAAGGAGGACAAGGGGACAAGGAAGACAAGGAAGACAAGGGGACAAGGGAGATAAGGGGACAAGGGGGACAAGGGGACAAGGAAGACAAGGCAGACAGAGAAATTAATCGACTAACTACTAACTACTAACTACTAACTACTAACTACTAACTACTAACTACGAGCCGCTATTCTAACTTTGTACGACTATATTAAGAGCCTTAATTTTCTTTTTCCCAACGGCTACAATCGATAGTTTGTTTAGGATCTGACGATTTGTCCTTCTTTAACTCGTCAATGAAGTTTGTATTATCAGGTTCAGTAGCTACATAAGTTTGCCTTTCACTATTCCATTCACCTCTGTAGATTGCTGTTTGCCAATTACAAGCTGATTTGATTGGAGTTGAAGTTATATTTTTTACCTCTATTAGAATAGCCTGTTGAAGATTTGCCCCCCTTATATCAGCGTTTTGAAGATTTGCCCACCATAGATTAGCCTGTTGAAGATTTGCCCCCCTTATATCAGCGTCTTGAAGATTTGCCTCCCATAGAATAGCCTGTTGAAGATTTACCTCCCATAGAATAGCCTGTTGAAGATTTACCCACCTTAGATTAGCTTGTTGAAGATTTGCCCACCTTAGATAAGCGTCTCGAAGATTTGCCCCCCTTAGATTAGCATCACATAAAAGTATCTTGGCTAAATAAGCTTTATTAGGAGCGGATAAACCTACTAAATTTTCTCTTTGCCACCTTCTTCCAAATACTAGTTTTTCCTGACATTCTTCCGCTTTTTCATCCCAAAACCAGTCTTTAGTCCATCCAATCCAAGGAAACCGCAAAGGACGAGAGTTGAGGAACTCTAAAGCTTTGATACGTCCCCCACTTCCGCTTTGTCCGTGGGCGCTGGTGATAGTTTGCCAAGCTGCAAAAACTTCATTATTTCGTCTGACATTTTCTCCAAAAACAAATGTGACGATCGCAACTACAACCGCCAAGTTTCCCAGTTTTCCTAAAATAGCGAAGAATGCTTGTTTGTCTATCCAAGCATCAACAGGTTCTAAAATTCGTTTTTCGAGCTTGTAATAAGGCTGATAAATACTAGGAAAATTATTACCTTCTATTTGAGCGATCGCTAATTTCCAATAGTAGTCCTCTTTCCCGTCAGGTTTTCCGTCAGCTTCCCAAAGAAGATATGCTTGCTTGGCAACAGTTTGTCTGTATTGTTCAGCTTGTTGTTTGGCTTGAAGTCTGTGGATAATTTTGGCACGAGTTCTTTTTCTTTGCCAAAGTTTAAGCAGCACTGTATCTGGATTAGGGTTCTTAAACCAAGTTAGAAAATCCTTAAACAGCTTTTTCATTTCACCAAATAATCAGACCAAGATTACTATACTATGAAAGTAGTTTACTAGTAACCAATAAGAGATTTGTAAGAAGCAGTCTAATTATGGGAGAGTAGGTTTTTAGATAAGCGATCGCGGGAAAATTAATGGACAAAATCTGGTTATTGTGGGAAATACCTCTGGCTTTATTATCTTTTGGCTTTAATAAAGTAATGAAATTGGCGATCGGTAATTTATTTACTGTTTACCTGGCTGTCAATAACAAGAAAGCTTCTCAGTGGCGTGTGCTATCGGCAAAAATGATCAAAGCTCCCCTGATTTTGCCTGTTTTGATGACTAAAGGGCCACGATGGAATACTCATGCAGTTATCGGTACTTTAGGGCCATTCAAGGTAACAGAAACTGTTGCGATCGACCTAGAAACTGCTAATAAATCTTCTCGTTCTTGGATTGCAGTTGTTTATAGTTTTCCTGGTTATAAGACAGTTACTAGTATCGAATCAGAAAAGATTACCTCAGAAAACTCCTGGCACACAATCAAGCTTCCTGCGGGAAAATATTCTTTGGGAGTTCGCTACTATAATCGTGCTGATACTATCAACTATCCTGCGATCAAAGTCGATGATTCTCTATTTGTAGAACCATACAACGTTCCTCCAGATATTAATAGTTATTATCACAATTTAATTGAGGCTAAAAACTGGTTTTATTCCAGCCTCCATTACTATATTTATACAATTCTCAAGCTGCGTAACTATTTACCAGAATCCTTTGTCCGTAAGGAATATTTACCTGTGGGCGCACCTGCAACTCACTTTGCCTACAATTATTTAGATCCGCAACAAAGTCTCGAAATAACCACTGAACCTGAAATTGTCGAGCAATTTGATATTTACTTTACTCTTTATGATCGCTCTAGCTTACCGTTAACCTGGTGTGTAATCACTGAACCAAAATACGTTTTGCCACCACAAAAGACAACAGGTTATTTCCTCCTGAGAATTCGTCCCAAACCTGAGTTTTCCGACACTAATATCACAGTGAAATCTCAAATATCCAGAATAGATAGTTCAATTCAGCATTTATTAGTTGACTGTTGACTGTTGACTGTTGACCAATAAAAAAACCCCAGCTACCAGACTAGGGTTTAATTTTGAGAAGTTGATTTTGAGAAGATTGTTTGCTTTAGACGATAACTTATAAACTTATAAAAAATTAATTTAGTAATTTGATTTAAAAACTAAATGCATAAGCAGCCAGGTATATCTAAAACTATTGCCATAAGTTGCCTTGGCTTGATACTTGTTCAGTAAAGCTTTGTTAACTTATGTAAATAAGTATAGCAAAATATATTAATTTATGTAACTTTTTCTTGATTTATCCCAAAAACTCCTAGGTTGAGAACAAGTTATTGAACGAGCCAGAAGTCTGGGATGCTGAAGTGTCAAGCCACTGGAAAAATATTTACCGCTGTGCCGATAAAAGTAGTTGGTACAATTCAGTTATTGAAGCTTACGATCGCACTAGACCAAGATATCCTGGGGAAATTTTGGCTTACATGCAGGAAAAAGCTCAGTTAAAGCCTGGTAAGTCAGTTCTAGAAATCGGTTCGGGGCCAGGGATTGCTACTATTGAATTAGCTAAACTAGGGGCGAATGTGGTCTGTCTTGAACCTAGTAGGGCTGCTTATGAATTAGTTCGAGGTAAATGCGCGACTTATCCTAACGTTGAAGTAGTCAACACCACCTTTGAAGAATGGGAATTAGCACATCGGAAATTTGATGCAGTGGTCGCAGCAACATCATTTCATTGGGTATCGCCAGAAATCAGAAATCACAAAGCAGCAACAGCTTTAAAAGATCATGGATTACTAATTTTGATGTGGAACACTGCCCCTAAAGCTAGTTACGAGGTATTTCAAAGTTTGGCAGGAGTATATCAAAAATATGCACCAGAGTTAGCTAAGTACGAAGAATTGAGCGACCATGAGCATAATTTGACAATAATCGGCAAAAAAGTGATAAATTCTGGTTATTTCAGCAACTTAACCTCTAAAAAGTTAATCTGTGGGGTAACTTGTAGTATCGACGATTACCTAACTTTACTCACCACACTCTCCCCATACATCAGACTAGAATCAAAACAACGTAGACTTCTTTTAGCGGAATTAAAACAAGTGCTTAAGCATAATTACGGCAATAATTTAGAACTTGACTATCTATCTTTAATACAAATAGCGCACAAAGTCTAGTAATCTATTACGACTCGCCCATTCTCTTAGTCCCATATGCAACGAGGATAATTGAATTGAGGGGTTGAGATGAGACTAGGGAGACTAGGGAGACTAGGGAGACTAGGGAGACTAGGGAGACTAGGG
>CBDUCX010000095.1:0-16368 GCA_965365755.1 uncultured Pleurocapsa sp. | reverse complement strand
ATGAGAAACTGTCTTAACGATGAACAGTGAAATAGAACGCAAATATCTGGTCAAAAAAGCTGAATGGCGATCGCATAAAGAACATTTAAAAAGCCAGTTGACTGATTTCGGCAAAAGATATTGTCAGGGTTATATCCCCACTAATAATGGAACTACAGTAAGATTGCGAATCATTGGCGATCGGGGGTATCTAACAATTAAAAGTAGAACCGTGGGATACACTCGTGCTGAATTTGAGTACCCCATTCCCGTTCAAGATGCTCAAGAAATGCTCAATAATTTATGTGTCAAGCCATTAATTGAAAAGATCAGATATCAGATCAAGATCGATAATCTAACTTGGGAAGTTGATGAATTTATGGGAGAAAATGAAGGTTTGATTATTGCAGAGGTTGAGCTGAAAAATGAAGAACAAAAAATAACTCTTCCACCCTGGATTGAACGAGAAGTTAAGGAGCAGAAATACTTTAATTCTTATCTAGTTAAACATCCCTACAGTAAATGGAAGGAAAAGTAATAACTAACAACTAACAACTAACCACTTAATTAATGAGTGAAACCTTAATTATTTTTAGTCGCTACCCCGAACCAGGTAAAACAAAAACCCGCATGATTCCAGCATTAGGGGCAACAGGAGCAGCAGAATTACAGCGTCAAATGACAGAACATACTTTTAGTAATGCCCAACAACTGTTATCTTCCCGTGACTTTACTATAGAAGTTCACTTTACTGGAGGAAGTCAACAGCTAATGACAGCGTGGTTGGGATGTAATTTACATTATGTACCTCAAGTTTCAGGAGATTTAGGTCAGAAAATGCGTTCAGCGTTTGCTCGTGCTTTCAATATGGGTAACCAACGAGTATTGATTATTGGAATTGATTGTCCTGGTATTAATCAAGTAATCTTAAACGAAGCATTTAATTCACTACAAAATCGCGATTTGGTCTTAGGTGTAGCAGAAGATGGTGGATATTATCTCATTGGATTAAATCGTCCTATTCCCCAGCTTTTCGATAATATTACTTGGGGAACAGATCAAGTATTAAATCAGACTAAAAATATTGCCCAGCAACTAAAATTAAATATACATTATCTGACCACTCTATCTGATGTCGATCGCCCTGAAGATTTGGCCACTTGGCAGAAATATAGCTAAATTTTAAGTTAAGAACTTAATCGCGAGATACCAATGGCTACTAAACTAAGCCCAGTAAACTAGCCATCAGTGCTTGCTGGGCATGCATTCTATTTTCCGCCTGATCCCATACCCGCGATCGCTCGCTTTCAATCGCTTCAGCAGTAATTTCTTCTCCTCTATGAGCTGGTAAGCAATGCAAAATTATCGCTTCCGGGTCAGCATGGGTTAATAATTGCCGATTTACTTGATAGGGCTGGAAGATGGGAATTCTCTGATTGGCTAAGTCTTCTTGCCCCATGCTTGCCCAAACGTCAGTGTAGACCACTTGTGCCCCTTCTACAGCAGCGATCGCATCTTGAGTAACAATGATTTCTGATTTACCAGCAGCAATGTCTTGAGCCTGCTTCACAATTTCTGGTTTTGGTTGATAGTCCTTGGGGGCGGCAATTCTCACATTTAGACCAGTTAGGGCACCACCTAATAGCAGGGAGTGAGCCATATTATTCCCATCCCCTAGATAAGTTAAAGTATGACCCTGCAATGAGCCAAAACATTCCTGAACAGTCATTAAGTCTGCCAATATCTGACAAGGATGTTCTAAGTCTGTCAGAGCATTAATCACGGGAATTTGAGCATAGTTAGCAAAGGTTTCCAGATCTGCTTGAGCAAAGGTGCGAATTGCCAAGATATCTAGGTAACGGTCTAAAACTCTAGCAGTATCTTCGATGGGTTCCCCCCGACCAACTTGAGTTACGCTGGGATTAAGATCGATTACCTGCCCTCCCAGCTTATACATGGCTACGGAAAAGGAAACTCTGGTGCGGGTTGAGGCTTTGTAAAATAGTAATCCTAAAACTAGGTTGCACTTGATTTCTAATTCTTGGTTTTTGAACTGTCGAGCCAACTGCAAGATAGCAGTAATTTCTTCTAGATTTAAATCGGCAGTACCAAGCAGATCCCGTCCTTTAAGCTGTTTCATGTTGCTAACTTCTGAGCGTAATGTTGGATAAATTGGAAATTTTTAGCTGAGAGGAGAAGGATTAATTTTAAAACCAAAAGCACACCTTAATCAAACTCACATCTTGCACCAGTACAAATAAACTTAATAATCTAGGATTGATAATCAATTTATTCCCCTTTTCCCCTTTACCTTTACCCTTTTTCCTGATACCACAAGTCAGCTACGGGTTAGGTGCAAGATCTCAGCAAACGTCAGTATTTGGCGAAGGTATTGAGCATTGTAATCTAGTTAATTGTCCACCCTACTATCTGATAATTTATAGCGATCGCCAAGAGTTGTATCGGAACTTCAATTCTTCTCTGAAAGCACCGAAAAATGAGAAGGTACGAGTGTTAACCACCTTAGTATTACTACTTACTTTTTACCTACCAAAACCTTCTAAAAAAGTATTTAAAGTTGGAAAACTCCCCAGGTAGGATTTGAACCTACGACCAATCGATTAACAGTCGACCGCTCTGCCACTGAGCTACTGAGGATTGCTGTGTCAGTCCTAAATAATAATAGCGAATGCTCAAGTAATTGGCAAGGAGTTAACTAAGTAATTTTTGTACTACCGTTTTAACGCAGATAGAGGATATGCTAGAAACGTCACCAGCTTTGGCCAAAAAATTTGCTTCCCATGCTAGTTAATCGCTATCAAACTGTTCATCTCTCCTTCATATCTACCGATTTACCTATCTGGCAAGTGATTGAGGCTCAAGCCTCTCTTTATCAGAAAGATCAAGAGAGATTTCATTTGCTACTTAACCAGCAAAATTTACCTCATTCGGTTATGTCAGCGTCGGCTCAGGAAAAATCTGAGCAAGGGTTGTTTTGGTTAGAAATTTCTCCATATCGAGTAATGATGACCATGCAGAGTAATGGCAGATTAAGCTATCGTCATTTTTGGGAGCAAGGAATATATGGAGTAAGTAGATATTGTCTGAATACAGATCCCGATCAACCTAGCCAATCACTTCGGTTTCGTAACTTTACTCGATACCTACAAGTAGAGAATAATCCTTTTCCTCGCAATGTCCGTATTGAATATGAAATGTGGTCAGCAAGAGTCCATTTAGGTTCTTATATTCTGCACTTAGAAATTGATTGACACTCTCTCTCCACTAACCTTAGATTTGCGATGCTTAATCTAGATTATTCAGTTTCGTGAATATTAATCAAACCATCGGGAGGGGATATTTCCAAGCGTTGATTAGCAACGTCTACTACAGGTACAATCTCTTTGACGAAAGGAACAAATATGGTTAAGGGTTTGTTTGGTTTTGGTTTATATTTCTTGCGTTTACTGCGGCGGCTGATTTGAGAAAGATCCCGTTTAGGCTGTGTCTTAGTTTCTGGTTGCTTGTGTAGTTTAATTTCTAATAAATCATTGCCGGCAGAATATAAATCGACAACTACGCCCAGATTTTCTCCTGTCTCTTGATCGTAGACTTCTAAACCTACTAAATCAGCGACATGATATTCGTCTTTACTTAGTTTAGGGCGATCGCTTTTATTAACCAACAATTTATAGTGACGGAATTTTTCTGCTTGAGTGCGATCTTCAATTCCCTCCAGCTTAATCACGTATAGATTCTTCCCCGCCAGATATCTACCACTCCGTAACTGCACTTCCGTAACGACAGAAGTATCGGGATGCTTTAGCCAGCGTTTTCCTGCCTGAGTAAATCGTTCAGGAAAATCAGAATCAGGATATACTCGTAATTCTCCTTTTAAACCCTGTGGAGAGGTAATTGTTCCCACTTCTAACCACTCTAATTGCTGGTTAATAGTTGATTGCTTGTCCTCGAATGGGGATTCATCTTTCATTCCTTTCAAGATTTTAATTTGATTTTTCTACATGCGATCGCTAATAATCTAATTTTTAGCTACAATCAAGAATATTCTATCTGACGAGCAAATAGAGTTGATGGAATCAAGCCTACACGATCAAGACTACAATCTGTGGTTAGAGCAAACGGCGATCGCTCTACGCAATCAAGATATTGAGAGAATGGATTGGGAAAATCTAGTAGCAGAAATCGAAGATATAGGAGCGAGTCAAAAAAGGGCTTTAGCTTTACGTAGTTATATGTATCGCCTAATTGAACATATCTTCAAACTTCAATATATTGATTCGGATTTTCTGCCGTACCTGGTGCGGGGAATTTGTGCTGCCATTGACTCAAATTGTTCATCCGATTATGACGGATATTAAAGTCAATTACCTCCGCATCTGTAGTAATGACATTGAATAGGTTTTCACTTAACTCTCAAAGGGAAAGAAATTGTGATTCTCCACTCCTTTATTAAAAAATCACAGAAAACTCCTAAGAAAGAGTTAAATCTGGCAAAAAAAAGAATGAAGGAGATAAAAAAGTGATTCGTCCAACATTTGCTGAATTTAAACAAAAAGCTTTGGCTAATAGTGAAGTAAAAAAAGAATATGATGCCTTGTCTCCCGTATACAAGCTACGCAAACAATTAATTGCTTTGAGAACTAAAGCGGGATTGACTCAAGAAGAGTTAGCAGAGAAATTAAACACTAAAAAAAGTAATATTTCTCGTTTGGAAAATGTTAATTCACTTTCTTCTCCTAAACTTTCAACGATTGAGCAATATGCTGATGCAGTTGGTTATAAGGTAGAAATTAATTTTGTCCCAATATCTCAAGAATAGTTGATCGAAGAAAATAGATATTTTAACTTTATCTTTTTACTCCGTGGAGACCCTCGGCATAGCCGAAGGGAGGAAACAGCGCAAATTGAAGAGGCTCGATGCCTCGGTAAATTTGCAAATACTCTTGTATTATGAGAAAATCTATCCTAGTTAGCAAGTCGCAAAGACTTCTAAATTGTGGGTGAGACTCCCTGTATATGGACACTCTGGTTAAAAGGTAGTTGAGGGAAAACTAAAATTCGGTGTAAAGCACTCCAGACCTAGCCTTTACAAGTAAAGATTTTAGAAATAGCGAAATAAAACTGGTAAACATAGCTAACAATACCTAAATGTCAGTGTCAAGGGTATTTTGAACAATAGAGCCTTATGAAACAATGGCTTGTAATTGGCTGGTTTATCGGACTGGCTCTAGTAACTTTATTAATTATTAGTCAGGGAATTAATGTCATTCAAGGAGTTGTTAACCTGGTTGGTTGGCAAATATTTTGGTTAGCAGCTTTTTATCTAGTACCTTTATCCTGTGCTGCTCTATCTTGGTTCTATCTCTTTTCCCCACAGCGAAAACCAGCATCTTGGCTGATTATTTATAGTACTTGGATTAGTCTGGCAATCAACTGGCTATTACCAGTGGCGCAAGTTGGCGGAGAAATAGTCAAGACAAGATTATTGATTAAGCAGGGATATTCCTTCAGTACCACAGCAGCAGCTACTTTGGGAGATCAAACCTTACAAATAGTAACTCAAGCCCTCTACGCTTTACTAGGATTTGGGCTGTTTCTCTATCATTGGCAAGACCTCCAGTTGGCGATCGCCATTATCGGCGGGATTGTCTATCTTAGTTTGCTCGGTTTTATCTTTTACCGCGTGCAAAAAGCAGGGTTATTTGGCGCGATCGCTCATTATACCAAATATATTTTACCTCTTAGTCACAGTGACGATCTGGCTGAGACTGCGAAGCAGATTGATCTAGCGGTAAAAAAAATGTATGGTCGTACTCCACAGCTAGGTTGGGCTTTTGCTTGGCGTTTTGGCTTCCGCTTAGTTTCTGCTGGGGAAGTTTGGTTAGTTATGGGCTGGCTAGAACATCCCGTAAATCTCTGGGAGGCATTAATCTTAGAAAGCTTAGGTCAGGCAGTGCGCTCGGCGGCATTTCTGATTCCAGGAGGCTTAGGAGCGCAAGAAGGTGGTTTGATGCTGATTGGTGGGGCTTTAGGAGTACCCACTTCAATTTCTCTGAGTCTCTCTTTGTGTAAGCGTTGTCGGGAACTATTATTAGGTATTCCTGGTTTAATTGTCTGGCAACTGCAAGCAAGAAGTAAGTAACGAGTAATAAGTAATAAGTAATAAGTAATGAGTCTTTTTAGGTTAGAACCCGAGCGACAGATTTAATTGGCTGACGCTGCAATAAATTTTGTTGCTGATACCAAGCGATCGCATCTAGTAAAGATTCTTCTAGAGAGTGATAATTAAGCCCTAATTCTTGCTTGGCTTTGGTATTATCGAACAGCAAAGGAGTGCGGGCAAGCCTAACTCCTGTAAGGGAAGCAGCAGGAGGTTGATGGGTCAGGTAATCGGCAATAAATTCTTGTACTGCACTCACAGTCAAGGCAAACCAGTAGGGAATACGTCTTTGGGGCATTCCTAAACCAGTTAGTTTAGCCAGAGTTGCTAATAACTCACTGAGTCGAAGATTGATGTTACCCAAAATATAGCGTTCTCCTACGTTGCCTCGCTCCGCAGCTAATATGTGTCCCCGAGCCACATCCCGCACATCGATAACGTTAAGGACACAATCCAAATAAGCAGGATAATCACCATTGAGAAAGCCCAGAATCATGCGCGAGGGTGGTGTTAGTCGATAGTCTCCAGGGCCTAGGGGAACAGTGGGATTGACGATTACTACGGGTAAACCTCTTTGGGCGGCTTTGAAAGCTTCTTGTTCCGCCAGAAACTTACCTTGGCAATAGGGTCCAGGCATATCCTGAAGGGTTAAATTAACCGATTCATTGATTTGAGTTCCTTGATCACGATGGCGATAGCTTTTGAGAATTGACTCGGTGGAAGTATGGACGACTTTTTCTAGGCTAGGTGTGGCTAAAGCAGCTTCTAAAACGTTTCTAGTACCCAGTTGATTGACCGCAATAAAGTCTCTTTTATCTCTTGTCCATAAACCGGCGATCGCCGCTAAATGAAAAACTAGTTGCACCTCTTTCATGCTGCGGCGTACTAGATCTTGATCAACAATTGAACCACGGATATATTCAACTTCAGGAAGTGGATTGGTTGGTTCGGCAAGATCCAAAATACGCACCGAATCTCCTCTCGCCAACAAAAGATTGACTAAATGCCGTCCGATGAATCCTAGTCCACCAGTAACTAGAACTTTTTTCCCCATCATCTTTCCTAGAAACATTCTATACTTCTAGTCTAAAGGCAAATCGAACGCGAAGATCGTATCTAAGATGACAACTCCAGCACCACGCCTCTTGCATCCCTTAATGGGCTGTAATTTGACAACATTAATCAAGTTACTATCTCAAAATGGCTTTGTTGCCCCCAATCGCTTGACTCAGCTAAGTTTGATTTTAGCAGCAACCCTATCTCGTGTTCCCTTTTCTCTAGGAGAAAGAATTTTGGTGGCGCAGTCGTCAAAATCACCAATATCACCACCAGTATTTATTGTCGGACATTGGCGTAGTGGGACAACTTATCTCTACAATCTACTTAGTCGCGACCCCGCTTGGGCTACTGTTTCTCCCCTCGCTACTGGTTTACCCTGGGATTTTTTATGGTTAGGGAAATGGCTACAACCTCTGTTGGAAAAGGCTTTGCCTGGCTCGCGCAAAATTGACCAAGTGCCAGTCAATCCCGATTCTCCTCAAGAAGATGAGATTGCTTTGGCTAATATGCAATCTGTTTCTTTTTACCATGGTTTGTATTTTCCCCAAAAATTTCGCGCCAATTTTAATGCGGGAATTTTTTTTACAGGATGCAGTGACCAAGAAGTAGAACAATGGCAACAAGTGATGATTTACTTTATGACTAAGTTACAGCTTCAGCATCCACAGCAGCGATTATTGATTAAAAATCCAGTTTATACGGCACGAGTTCGTTTACTGCGGGCAATGTTTCCTGATGCTAAGTTCATCCACATTTATCGCAATCCCTATATAGTTTTTCAATCCATGAGAAATTTTTATCATACTCTTTTGGCAGAAATGGCATTGCAACCATTTGATCAGATTGTGATTGATGAAGTTATTTTAGAAAGTTATCCCAAAATGATGAATGCGCTATTAGTAGATCAAGCTGATTTGCCGCGGGGTCAATTTGTGGAAGTTCGCTTTGAAGAGTTGAAAGCCAACCCACTTAATCAGGTAGAACTAATTTACCAGCAGTTGGAGTTGGGCAATTTTGCTGCTGCTCAACCCTATTTTCAGCAATATTTAGACTCTCTCAGTCCCTATCGCCAAAATCGCTATCAATTTACTGACTCAGATAACCAAAAAGTAACACAGTATTGGCAACCATTTATCCAACGTTGGCAATATCAACCGCCAGTCTGAAACTTGCTTTATTTTGCTATGAGAATACCAAAAATGACAGTTGTAAATCTGTCCTCAGCTAGAGCTAATCAAAAAAATCTTAGATACAATTAATTACTCAGACTTAGCTCAATTAGCTATTGTTGATTAAGAACGAAATAGGTGGTGTGAAAGGATTATGAAGATTAAAACTACTGTTTTAGCTATTATTTTGGCAATGGGTTTTCCCATAGCAGCCCAAGCAGAAGAAACAAACAAATATGAGAATTATCAGGTTGCCTGTGACGAGAGCGCAGAATGCAGCAATTTTGATGTCAATTATGAGCAACAAGCTGATGTAGAGCAAGTTGCCCAAACTAGAAGAACCAGAACTCGCCGTACTCGCAGTAGTAGTCGGGATAGTAAGTTCCACATTGGGGGACATTTGGCACCATTCTTTCCTTTCGATGGTGAGCTAGATGTCGGTTTTGGGGGAGGAATTTTTGGTGGTTATAAATTCACCAAAAATCTCAGTTTAGAAATAGATGTTTATGATTACTTTGGTGGTACAGAAGTAGATGACCTAGGATATAATCTTTTTGGGGCTGCTGCTAGTGGAGTTTATCGATATTACCTCAATCCCAATGATTCTAAGAGTCTTTATATCTTCGCTGGATTGGGTGTAGGAGTCGGAGTAGTCAATGCAACTGGAGACGTTGCTGATGAGGCAGATGATGCAGGTATCGACACCAGTTCAGCAGGCTTTTTACTTCAGGGTAAAGGGGGCGTTGGCTATCCCATTACTGATAATATCGACCTGTTTGGTCAGACTCGGTTTTTTAACATCTTTTTGGATGACGACGATTTCGGAGGAGCTGGAGATGGCGATGATGCCGATGGTGTAGCTATCGATTTTGGAGCCACTTTCAACTTCTAGCTTTCTCTCAAGCCAAATTATTCAAAGTTTTAAATTTTAAAAATTACTGTGGAGGTTTGATATGTTCAAGCCTCCGTTTTTTTCGTCAATCATAAGTACTTTTGAACCACTGACCAACCAGTCCAGGATACGTAAGCTAACCCCAGGAATAAGATGGCGTTGACTGAAATATGAAGCGATCGCGCCCAAGTATTCTGAACCTTAATTTGATTAGCACTCCAAGCTGAAAGGCAAATTAATCCCACGACAAATAATCCAGCCCAGAGGTGAGGGGAATGTCCTAAGCTGCCATAGTAACCTATGGTTCCCACTAAGCCGATCGCCAGCAGCAACAAGACTAAAAAGACGATAATTATGCCGCCTAGGTAATGGGCAGTTCTCAGCCAAGGTGGACGACCAACTCTAGCCACACGACCATAAAACATGAGAGTTCCTGAAACGAGTAACAACAAGTAGAAAGCGATCGCGCCTCCCATTGCCCAGGCAGCAATTTTCCAGAGCCAAAGAAAAGATGGTAAATCCAAGTTTAATAACCAATTATTTCTGATACGAACAATAGTTTTAATTCTATTCTTAACTATAAACAATGGGGTCGCTATAGTTAGCAACCCCAATAATTATCTTCAATATTAGTAAGAAAACTTGTGACTTATTGATACTTTTTAAACTGCAACATTAACTGATGGCTCAATGGGGCAGGGTTCTAAAGAAGCTTTTCTAACTTGTCTAATATCGGTTATCTTGTTTCTTTGCACGGGAACTTCATCTTCTTCAGCTTTGTGCAAACTAAGTTTAGCGCAGGGGATCGTATCAGATAAGATAGCGCTAGCCATCATCCCAGTATGAATCTCCAGAACTGCTTCTGGTGCTGCTTCAAACACCAACCGTTGACCTGGAAACACTACTCGCTCAAAATACCAGTTAGGAATATTAGTGATTCGAGCTACTTGAATCTGACTTGTGGCATTTACGTAACAACAGAGAATGCTACCATCTTTATCTTTGGGAAATGGATCTAAAATTTGGGACATGACTAGTGAAGAATTATATACAAACTGTTTTTTTTATTGCTTGTACACAAACTAACATCCATTGATCCCGAATGACTGTAAAACAAGCTACCGATAGATATTTATATAATCTTTGATTTATCCTTGCTGTTATCAGATATTTCTTAAGAAAGATTTAATTTTTATCAGAAGAAAAATATAGTAAGAAATTAATTTTACCAATTTACTTAAAATGGGAATGGAGATAGCTTGATTTCTGGAGATTCTGGGCATCTGGTTGATCGTAGTAGATAATATCGCTAAAGTTAAGTTATATGAAAATTTATGATTATCAAAAACTAAAAAAGACTGATTCGGTTCAGACAAGCTCATAAAGCCCGCGAAATTTAACATTACTTAACTTAAACTATGACTCAGCGAATTCTCTATGTTCGACTTCCCTGCAATCCCATATTTCCCATTGGAGTAGTTTACCTCTCAGACCATGTTCACAAGCTTTTTCCTGAGGTTGAACAAAAAATATTTGATTTAGGGACAGTTCCGCCCTTAGATTTTAATCGCGCCCTGGATTGCTGTATAGATGAGTTTAAACCTACTCTACTAGTATTTTCCTGGCGGGATATTCAGATTTACGCCCCCGTGGGAGGTAGGGGAGGAAATCCCCTGCAAAATGCCTTTGAGCTTTATTACGCCAAGAATCCGTTGATTAAACTACGAGGAGCATTAGGGGGCTTTAAAGTAGCGTCAGCCTATTATGGAGAGCTATGGCGCAACAATGGTCTAATTAAGCGAGGATTGACTAGAGCGAGAAAATATTGTTCAGAGGCGCGGGCAATAGTTGGTGGTGGGGCTGTAAGTGTATTTTACGAACAACTACAGGAATCCTTACCCCAAGGCACAATTGTCTCTGTAGGAGAAGGAGAGCAATTATTAGAGAAAATTCTCCGCAATCAAGAGTTTCGTGATGAACGTTGCTATGTGGTAGGAGAAAACCAAATCAGACCCAGGTTAATCCATGAATGGCCGACCCCGATTGAAAAAACCGCCTGCAACTACGACTACCTTACTACTATCTGGCCAGAATTTAACTATTACCTGCAAGAAAACGACTTCTATATAGGCGTACAAACCAAACGAGGCTGTCCCCACAATTGCTGTTACTGTGTTTACACGGTGGTGGAGGGGAAACAGGTGCGGATCAACCCTGCTGATGAAGTAGTTAAAGAAATGCGTCAACTTTATGATCGGGGAATTCGTAACTTTTGGTTTACTGATGCTCAGTTTATCCCTGCTAAAAAGTATATTCCTGATGCGATCGAGTTACTGCAAAAAATTGTGGATTCAGGCATGGAAGACATTCATTGGGCAGCTTATATTCGTGCCGACAACGTTACCCCTGAATTAGCTGAACTAATGGTTAAAACGGGCATGAATTATTTTGAAATTGGCATTACCAGTGGTTCCCAGGAATTAGTGCGTAAAATGCGTATGGGGTACAACCTGCGTACTGTGTTGCAAAACTGTCGCGATCTAAAACAAGCAGGGTTTAATGATCTGGTTTCAGTTAATTATTCTTTTAATGTGATTGACGAAACCTATGAAACAATTCGACAAACCATCGCTTATCATCGAGAGCTAGAAGCGATTTTTGGGCAGGATAAAATTGAGCCAGCAATTTTCTTTATTGGTTTGCAACCTCATACTCATTTGGAGGAATACGCCTTGGAGAACAATATTCTCAAGCCTGGATATAATCCGATGAGCTTAATGCCCTGGACAGCTAAGAAACTACTGTGGAATCCTGAACCACTAGGCTCCTTTTTTGGAGAAGTCTGTCTTCAAGGGTGGAAACAGAATCCTAATGATTTTGGTCGAGAGGTAATGCGGATTTTGGAAGATAAGTTAGGTAAAGCTCCCCTAGAAGAAGCGTTGACTGCACCTGTAAAATTAAATAAGCAGAAATTAACTGCTGTATAAAAGCAAAATTTAACTATTAACTATAAGATGCTTTATTTATTGCATCTTAAATTCAAAAAATCAATTATTTACTATGCTGGAAGGTTCGATATTACAAAGATTAGATGAAGCCCATAGCCGTGGCAAGCAACCATTAAATTTGGGTGTTTATTATAAAAATACTTTAGTTGCTCTCTGTCATGCTTTAGAGGACTTTATCTTAGATTCCAACAGTGCGCCCCT
Organism: uncultured Pleurocapsa sp.; assembly: GCA_965365755.1. GTDB lineage: Bacteria > Cyanobacteriota > Cyanobacteriia > Cyanobacteriales > Xenococcaceae > Waterburya. The sequence goes on along the minus strand of CBDUCX010000095.1, from coordinate 3,879 downwards.
GATGGTAACGGCCTTTCAGCGTGGGAAATGGTATTTAGAAGAAGCTGAACGCTATAGTGATTTGGCCGATAAATCGGAACACGTCACAATTATGGCAACTTCCGATGGGGGATTTGAAGAGCATCCGACTAGCAAGAAGGAGAATGTGGCGCTAGTTCATTTGACTCAGGAAGATCCTGTTGCCGAAGAGTGGCATCTGATGATCCTTTCCCCTACCTATACAGCAATGGTACTGTGTCAAGAATTATCCGATGCAGATTATGGTGGTCGCAAGCCCCAAGAAGATCTAGAACGCAAATTTTATGGCTTTTGGACATTTGAACCCGAATTAGTCTGTGAAACTGTAGAAATTGCGATCGCTCATATTAAAAAGTATCAGCCAGAATTAGCGGAGTTATTGCAGGCTAAGGTAGATAGAATGACTGCCGAGTCTGCCACCAGGCAGAGGGATGATCTAGATGCGGTAGTGGCTCAGGTAGTTAAATATCTTCAAGATTCACACAAAATCCTCAAGCAACCAGATCAGGCAACTCATTTCTCAGGATTTAAAGACCTCAGTGAGAATATCGTTTCCAATGAAATGCAGGCTTTTCTACGGATGGCTCAGTTATTGGATGCCACTGACGTGAGTAACCCCATGGCAGCTTCAGAAGTGGCAGCAATGGCAGAAGCAATGTCCCAATTACTTGATCTTCCTGCCTGGCAAGCAAAGAGACTATATCTATCTGCCTTGCTGCATCGTGTAGGTTTACCAGACGTAACCCGAAAACATCACAAAAAAACCCCAGTTCAAAAAGAAGCTTTAGAAGATCAATCCGCTCCCAAGGCATCGGTGCTGCGGGTGATGCCCCAGTTAGAGGCGATCTCTAAAATATTGACTCATCAAAGAGAGGCTTGGAATGGCTCAGGTATTCCCGCAGGATTAGCTTACGATGCAATTCCTTTGGAATCGCGGATTCTCTGTCTGCTAGGAGACTTTCAGCAAAAAATGAAGGCTTATAAGCAATATTCCTCAGATAAAAACCCGATGACTGAGGCTCTAGCTGATTGCCAGGCACTAGCAGGGAAAAGATACGACCCTAAATTACTCGATGCTCTATCCCTTCTGGTGATGGGAATGCAACAGGGCATGACTCTCCAAGCCTATCACCCCAAAATTGCTACAGGAATGTGGCTCGTAGATTCTGAGGATGCGGGGAAAAGCAAAACCCCATCTTCTTAGAATAAGTAGGAGTAGTAAGATCGATTAATTCATTTTTAGGCCAAAAATAAAACATAAATAAATAATGACCGTAGATACCATTCGCGCAGGACAGGAAAAGCATTTTCCAGGAATAGATTTAGAAGATGAAGATCTGACTGATTGCCAGTTAGAAAAAATCAATTTAGCGGGAGCTAACTTAGTGGGAGCAGATTTTTCTCGCTCTAATCTCAAGGGTGCAAGACTGGATGGAGCAAATCTTTTAGGGGCAGATTTTACCCTGGCTGACGTTCGGGCAAGCCTGCTGGGAGCAAATTTAATGCAAGCGGATCTTAGTCGTGCTGACTTACGGGGTAGTAACCTGAGAGGAGCAAACTTAATGGGAGCAAAATTGGCTCAAGCTTCTTTATCAGGGGCATTTTTAAGTGGCGCAAATTTAACAGGAGTCAACCTTAAGGGCGTTGATCTGCGGGGCACAGATCTAAGAGGAGTTAATCTTAACAGTGCTAACCTCAAAGGAGCCAACTTATCCCAGGCAGATCTCCAGGGAGCAAACCTTAGTGAGACAAACTTAGAAGAAGCTGATCTACGGGGGGCAAACTTAGCAGGGGCGAACTTAACGGGAGCCAACTTGCTTTGTGCTGAACTTGAAGGCAGTAACATGGACGGCTCAAACATGGAGCGGACTTGCGTTTTGGGAACGGCGATCGCCTAGCTACTCCTATACTTCAGTCGTAATCAGGTTGCTAATGATAATCGCGATCGTATAATTGCTTTGTTTTTTGTATTTTGGCAGTCATAGGATTAATGTTAAGCTGTCACGCATTTAATTTATAGCAGTCGAAGTAAAGGTGAGGGCGATAAGGTGATTTCTGGAAATAAATATACCATTAGCTCAACAGAGAAGCGAGTGATGTGACAGCAATACTTGGTACTTTCTTTTATGGAAATCACCTAAGATAATTATCTCGCGCAAAGACGCAAAGACGCAGAGAGATTAAGAGATGTCCTAAGCTATTATTCAGTTGTTATACTTGTCAGGAAAAGGCACAAAGGGCTTGTCTTAAAGGATTCCCGTGCATAGTACATCTTCGGATAAGCTTCTCTAAAGGACTACCTGAGTCCTTCGGACTTGCTTCGCAATCGCAACCGCGTCGCGCGTCAAGGCAGAGGGCAGAAGAAAACAAGAATATGCAATTTAAATGTTTAACAGCTTATAGCATACGTAGTTGTGTTAGGACGTTGTTCAAATTGTTACTCATACTAAATCCTGTTCGTGGAGGTTACTCTTGTCTCGCCCCCTAAATCCCCCAATTCTGGGGGACTTAAAGAAGTTTTTACTTGTTTGTGAAAGTAACTTATATCAATCGGATTTAGTATCATTACTCATTACTTTCGAGCCTGGGTATACTAATCTAACTTTGTACGGCTACAATCCCCCCAAGATCGCGTTGACAATCGCTGCTTCTTGATAATCTAAGGGTTCTAACAGCACCTCTTGATCCCTTTCTCCGTCTAAAATGGCACGGATCGCAGTGACCACATTAGCCCAACTTTCTGGTATTTCTTCTATTGCGGCTTCTAGCTGTTGCCGAACTTCCTTATTATCCACGGCAGCAACTACTACTGTAATAAACTGCTCGTATTGCTGCAAATGATAGGGCATCCCCGCAAACTGGGCGTATTCCTGCTGGGACAGACGACGATAAGCTTTAGCTTGGGTAGTTTTCCCTTGCTTGTCGGCGATCTTTGCCAAAATACTATAGGTTTTCCAAATCGCAGCCGCAGCGGGATCTAAAGTTTTTTTGATCGCCAGTCCCTCTTCAGCCAATTGGTTTGCTTCTGCTAGGCGATGGGGTTGGCTTTGTAACAGGTCGGCAAGGTTGCTAAGTGATCTTGATACTTGCAACCTATTTCCCCCAACCTTTGCCCCATCAATTGCCTTACGATACCAAGCCTCTGCTGCCTGGGGTTTGCCAGCATATTTATTGACCATAGCTAATTGATTCCAAGTCCCTGCTGCACCGACTAGATTACCGAGAGATTCGTTTATCCTGGCTGATTCTCGATATGCCTGTTCCGCTACCTCCCACTGTTGTGCTTCTTCATACACTCTTCCCAGTTGATGCCAAACTACTGCTTCCGTTGCTGGTTCCTTTAGTCCCTGAAATATCGCCAGTGCTGACTGAAAGGATTGAGCTGCTTCGGCTAAGTTCCCTTGCCTCAAGGCGAGACTACCGAGTTGTCCGTTTGCTACGGCTTCCCCTCTCGCATCACCGATTTCCTGTTTCAAAGCCAGAGATTGTTGATAAGCAGTTCGTGCCTGGGCGTAATCTCCTATATCCGTTAGCACATCGCCCAACCCAGTCTGCAAAGTACTAATCTGTTTTTTTACACTGTCAGAAGTGGGTAACTGTGATGCTTCTGCTAGTCCCTGTCGATAGGATTCTGCTGCTTCGACTGATCGTCCTTGATAGCTAAAGCATCGCCCTAGTCTACCTAAAGTATTGCAGCGCTGAAAACTTGCTGATTCGCCTAATTCTATCAGAATCTCACTAAATACCTGCTCCGCTTCTCCATAGCGACCTGCATTGAATAATTGCTCCCCGACATTACTACGGGCGAGATACCAAGCTGGTGAACCTGGTTGCCCTAACTTTTGAGCACGTTGGGTGAGG
>CBDUCX010000094.1:0-16397 GCA_965365755.1 uncultured Pleurocapsa sp. | reverse complement strand
ATTCGCTTAATTATTCTTAATAATTCAATATTTCGTTAATTAATTATTGAGGTGAAAAATGAGTAATGCACAACGTCGAACTTGCGGTTGTATGATCCAAGATCAAATCTTGGCAGAAACGGTCGAAGGTTACAGAGAAAGCAGACTAGAGGCTGAACAAGTTTGTAGGTTATTGGAATCTAATATAGCAAGGGCTATTCTCCCTGAAGAGAGCATAGTAACTATTCCTGTCGTAGTTCATGTACTGTTTAACACAGATCAAGAAAACATTTCGGATGAACAAATTGCCAGTCAGATTCGCATTCTCAATGAAGACTTTAGTGGCACTAATTCTGATATTGTCAATGTGCCAGATTTCTTCAAACCGCTGATCGGTAAGTCCCGCATTCAATTTGCCTTGGCTAAAAGAGATCCCGATGGCAACCCAACCAATGGAATTACCAGAACTTCAACAACTCGAAGTAGTTTTCCTCTGGATGAATTTGTGGATTCAGGACTTGTAGAACCTGTTAAATTCAACTCACTCGGGGGCAAAAATGCCTGGCCCAGTGAGCAATATTTGAATATGTGGGTCTGTAACTTAAATGGTGGTCTTTTGGGTTATGCACAATTTCCCGGTGGCCCTGCTGAAACTGATGGTGTGGTGATGACCCATCAATCTTTCGGCGACATAGGAACGGCAGCGACCCCTCCCTTCAATAAAGGTAGAACTACTACCCATGAGGTAGGACACTATTTCAATCTGCGCCATATTTGGGGCGACGATCAGACCCGTCCAGACCCTTGTAGCGGATCTGATTTGGTTGACGATACTCCTAATCAAGACCTTCCGAGTTTTGGGACTTCAACTCATCCCCGTCGAAGTTGTGGTAGTCCGGATATGTTCATGAACTATATGGATTACACAGATGATGCTGGTATGTTTATGTTTTCCCAAGGTCAGGTGGCAAGAATGCATGCCGCTTTGGATGGTCCGCGAGCATCTCTTAAAACTTCCAATGCTCTTAGGTGATTTCTCGGAAAGATATTACCTTGTAAGGTGGGCGACGCTCCCCAAAGTATGATTAAATCCTTCATTTCCTCGCAACTCAGTATTGCCCACCCTACTCTTAGCCGAGATCTCCAACTGGAAAAATAAGCGATCGCCAAATTATGCTCAAGATTGCTCAAGAAACTAAGAGCCAAGAGCTGATAGCAAAGTTAGCCATTATCTTCTACCAAGGGGGTCAGCCTTTGACGATCGCTCCAAAATCCGCCAACACCCTGGCATGATTTCGTAATAGTCCTAAAAGATTTAGCCGATTGCGTCTAACATCGGGATTTTCTGCCATCACTAAGACGCTGTTTTCACCATCAAAAAAGTTACTAACCACAGGAGCAATTTTGGCTAAACCATCGATTAAAGATTGATAATTACGTTCTTGTTGGGATGCTTCAGTTTGCGGTAGTAGTTCTACCAATGCTGCGTAAAATTCTTGCTCAGAAGACTGCTCAAACAATTCAGGATTAACTAAATCTTGCGGATCTAAAGCTTGAGTATCCAAATCTCCCTTGGTTGCCAAACGTGCCGAACGATTGATTGTTTCGTAGATTTCATTTAATTTACCGTTGTCACGGGTCGATTGTAGAAACAAAGCGCGATCGCGGATATCCAGTAAATCTTCTAAAGCTCTTTGATTGTATTCGGGATCGTCTTCACCGACAACGGCATTCACTAGATCATAATCAATATTTAATTCGTCTTGCAGTAGAGTTCTAATCCGCTGAATAAAGAACTCTTGTAAAGCTTCTATAGGCGACTGTTTGTCTGAATGTGCGGAAACAAAATCCCTGGCGCCTTGCTCAAGTAAATCACTTAAATTAATCGCTAAATTACTTTCCCAGGTAATATTGATCACCCCATTTGCTGCTCGACGGAGAGCAAAAGGATCGGATGAACCAGTAGGAATCATGCCCAAGCCAAAGATGCCAATCAAAGTATCCAAGCGATCAGCTAAACCCACCACCTGACCATTTAAAGTTGTGGGCATTATATCATCGGCACCTCTAGGCAAATAATGTTCAAAAATACCTTTAGCCACTGTGGGAGACTCTCCACTCACCAGGGCATATTTTTCTCCCATTACTCCCTGTAGTTCAGGAAACTCACGCACCATTTGGGTTACCAGATCTGCTTTACATAGTAGGGCAGTGCTTTCAATTTCGTTCTGCTGTGATTCCTCCACCTTAAGCTGTTCGCCAATGGTTTTAGCTGTATCAATAATACGGTCAACCTTGTCCCGCATCGAACCTAATTCTTCTTGGAAGGTGACGGTTTCCAACTCAGGAAGATAGGTATCAAGATGCTCGTCACAATCTGCCTGGTAAAAAAATTGAGCATCTGCTAGTCTGGCACGAATTACCCTACCGTTTCCTTCGGCAATGACATCTTTCTGATTCGGATCGCCGTTAGAAATAGTGATAAAGTTAGGCAGTAAGCTATGATCGCCACCCTGCTGATGAACGGGAAAATAACGCTGATGACTAACCATGACAGTAGTAATTACTTCCGTCGGTAACCTGAGAAAATCCACTTCAAACTTACCTGCTACTGCCGTAGGATATTCCACCAAATCTACCACTTCACAGAGCAAGTCAGGATATATTTCTGCTTTACCGCCAATATTGCTAGCTTCAGCCAGGATACCTGCTATAATCTTTTCCTTTCTAGCGTTTGAATTTACTTCCACTGAAGCAGCACGCAAAGTTGACTCATAATCCACAGACTGAGGAATTATTACCGTATTAGGATGTAAAACACGGTGTCCGCGAGAAGTGCGATCGCTTCTAATAGTTTCCGAACCATTAATCAATTCCAGAGGTAATACTTCCCGATCCCACAGTGCGACGAGCCATCTGATGGGACGAGGAAAACGTAAATCACCATCACCCCAGCGCATAAAGCGTCTCCCTTCTAAACCAGTAATCCACTGGGGACATAACTCTTGTAGAATCTCCGTCGTCTGACGACCTTTAATCTGTTTCTGAATAAAGACAAACTCTCCTTTGGGGGTATCACGAATTGATAAATCTTCCAGACTTACCCCTTGCTTACGGGCGAAACCTAATGCTGCTTTGGTGGGTTCTCCATCTTTAAATGCTGCTCTTACTGGAGGGCCTTTGACTTCTTCTGAGCGATCTTCTTGCTGAGATGGGATATCCCTAATTAATACGGCTAAACGGCGGGGAGTAGCATAATATTCAAATGAGCCAGGGTTTAAAAACTCTGACGCCAAACTACTGGGAATTTTAGTCTGCCATTGCGCGATCGCACTACTAACGAAGTCTGCGGGTAGTTCTTCTGTACCCACTTCCAATAAAAAATTAGCCATAAAAGAGATCTATATGATTGCCCTATCGTTTCATCAGGATAACAGGTATCAATTCTCAATGATCAACGAACCAAGGAACAATTTATCGTTTACAGATAACAGCTTGCTACTCGTTACTTGTTACTTGTTACTTGACCATAGCAACACTATCTAACCCTGATGAAAACTGCTGCGTCCTTGATGAACGGTTTTGACCCACTTTAATCTTTTGGGACGGACAGACATTCTGGCAGTGATACTCAGCATCACTACTTGCCAGTGGAGCATATAAATCAATCCGCGCAGAGATTGACCAGCGATATTCAATAGCAAAGTAAGATTCACAGTCTTTCCTGATGAAGACTGAATACGCATTAAACCTCTAAACATGCCTACAAAACCCCAGACAAATAACAAGGCAGTTATCGGACTAAGGACTGGCAAACGATGACGAGCGATCGCCATAATGCCATCGGGTACGTTAGCTGCGGGTACTATGTATTGCAGTAGCATCCAGCATAACAAATCTATTCTTTTGCCAAACCCCATGGGAGTGCGGAAGATATAACGCCAATAATCGAGATAGCGTTGATAGCCACCCTCCGCCCAACGGTTACGTTGATGCCAAAGAGACTTGGCGGTGGTTACTCCTTCTTCCAATACAGGGGGAGTGAGCAGAAAACCGATTTTCCAATTATCGAGATGGAGACGAACAGTTAGATCTAAGTCATCTGTAATGGTTTCCTCATTCCAACCACCACAACTATCCAAAGCAGCGCGACTGACAAACTGACCATTCCCGCGTAATTCTCCTATTCCTCCCACCGCAATTCGTTGTTGCTGGACATAGCTATCCAATGCCATTTCTGCTACTTGACCTTTAGTCCAGAAATTTTCCGTCGAATTAGCGATCGCTTTTCTGACTTGGACTGCCCCCATCTCTTGACTGGCGAACAAAGGAACAACATTGCGTAACAGATCATTGGTGACTTTGGCATCTGCATCGAAAACACCAATAATATCGCCAAAGGTTTGTGGAATGACCTGGTTTAATGCACCCGATTTACCTCCACCAGCGTTGACAGCACGATGAACCACTTTAAGCTGAGGATATTCTTGGGCTAGCTGATCTAAAATAGCAGGAGTGTTATCAGTACTGCGATCATCAATCGCCCAAATTTCATATTTATCTTCAGGATAGTCAAGATTACAAAGCATTGCTACCAAATTTTCAATCACGGCTTCTTCATTCTTCGCCGCCACCAATAGGGATACTCTGGGCGCATCAGCCAACTCACCATCGGACAAAATAGGGGGAATTTGATCTGGTTTAGTAAATAAATAGCGTAGGATTTGTAGCCCCGCCAAAGTAGTAAAACCAAGAATGAGCCAGATTCCCCAGCTTACTAAATGTAGAGTAATAACCGCTAGCCAAATCGTCATCAGGAGAAAAGCAGCTTTGCGTCTACGCCCTGCTAATCCTTGAAAAAAATCCGCTCTAAACTCTTCTTCCGCTACTTCGGGATCGGATAATTCTGATAAGAGAGAATTAATGGGCGGGAATTCTGTTTCGGATTCTTCTTTTGACCAATAATTCTCTGTCATAATTGTGTTTTTAAATCTGCGCTATGCTCTGTATTCCAGACGATTAACCTTCGAGCTTATCTCGAACTATGGGAGACTTGTCCCATTTTCAGGGGATTATATCCTCGAATGGATGTACCCTCCGCAGTCTTAATTTCAGCTATCAAATAAAATATTTATGTTATTGTCAATCGCACTGGCTCAATTGTAGCTAAAAATGTAAACTTTCTTGACTAAAATTTAACACTCAACAAGTTGATCGCGGATTTTATTGGTTCAAACCCTGGTTTTTGGTTAAATTAAGTAGCAGTATAATTTTAATTTTTATAAATTTATTTGAAGTTACAACAAAAATATGATCAGCAGTTGGGTAATAGGATTGGCGATCGCTTTGACCTCTATACTATGGGTAGAGTTGGTCAGAGATTTCTATCATACTTTGTCCCATCTTTGGCAACCTTTATATCGGCTCCATGTTTGGCATCATAAAGTTTTTCGCCGTGATTTATCGGTTGTGAGTGATACGATCTATCGTCAGGCTCATTGGTATAATGATGTTCCCGAAGCTTTAGTCATGTTGCTGTTTAGTATCTTACCCTGGCAGCTTACTCACAGCTGGAGTTTTTCACCACAGTGGGCAGCTTGGACTGGATCTATCTATACTCTCAGCTTTTTGCTCGGTGCGATCGCTCGTGGGTTTGGTATCCCTCTGGTAGATGAACTGACGGACGTGACTCACCGCCCAGGAGAATTTATTAATTTACCTTCCCGCTGGTTGGTTAATCGTCCTTACCATTGGCGACATCATTTTGATAATCAGGATGCCTATTTCTCTGGAACTTTGACTTTAGTGGATAAGCTTTTAGGCACAGCCCTATCTCTCAAAAATAAACGTATTGCCGTTACAGGAGCGTCAGGTACTTTAGGTACAGCCTTGTTAACCCAGCTACACTTAGCAGGAGCAAAAGTTATTGCCCTAACTTCTTCCAATGCTGAGATCACTTTAGATATCTCAGGAGAGGCAGTAGCCATTAAGACATTACCCTGGCAAATTGGGCAAGAATCAGCACTACGGGAACAGTTAGATAAAATCGATATTTTGATTCTCAACCATGGAGTCAACGTACATGGACGGCGAGACGAGATGGCAATCTCTAAGTCCTACGAGATTAATACTTTTTCGACATTGCGCTTAATGGAGTTATTTTTCCAGACCATTAAAAGCGATCGTGACATGATCAGAAAAGAAGTTTGGGTCAACACTTCGGAAGCCGAAGTCAATCCTGCTTTTAGCCCCCTGTATGAACTGAGTAAAAGAGCTACGGGAGATCTAGTCACTATGCGTCGTTTGGATGCTCCCTGCGTGATACGTAAGCTGATTTTAGGCCCTTTTAAAAGTAAGCTGAATCCCGTCGGTATTATGTCTGCTGATTGGGTAGCTAAACAAATTGTCAACTTAGCCCGTAGAGACATTCGCAATATCATAGTGACTATTAATCCCCTAACTTTCATCCTCTTCCCGATTAAGGAGTTTTTGATTGCTAACTACTTTCGGTTTTTTAGCAAAAAGGCGAAGTAACCAGGGATATAATTCCAATTAATTGCTTCAAGCTGAGATCTGAATTTCCGCGATCGCAAATTATTTAGAGAGTTAGTTAAAATCCTGCGTGTTGTTCATAGTCTTGACGTTCTTTTTTAGTTGCTAGACGTGCGCTAATCATACGAATGCGATCATTTCTTTCGGTAAAACAAACTAACAAAAGCCAGTTCATGATGGCTACTTATTTAACTTTATGAGGAACAAAGAGCTTGCACCTATGTAGTCCCCCGATTTATCGATGGGAGCGTCAACAATGATTATCTAGCCATTGTTGAAACAGGTGATCAATAATTTGATGGCGTATAGTTTCGTTTAATTCTGGTTGTATAATTTCTTCAACATAAATTAAATGAGCTTGTTTATTCACCATAATTGGTTTCAGTATTTGAGGAGGCTGTGCTGCAAATACAGTAGGTGAGATTTCGGGTTTTAAATCATTCCTAGTCAAGAATCCACGATAGCCTCCCCGACGGCGTAATTCGAGATCTTCGATATATTGATGGGCGATGTCCCAAAAACTAAATTCACGTTCTTGAATACCATAAAAAAGCTCTAAAGCTAAATCAAACTTAGGTAAAACAATTTCGTAAATAACGGCTTTGGTATAATCTAATTTATGTTCATAAAAATAAGACTCCGCTGATTCAGCAAAGAGAATATGGGATACTTTAGTCGCTAAAGCTTGACGATGAATTAAATGTTCAAAATCTTCCGTAGATAATTGATGTTTTTTTAACCAGTTAAAAGTCGCTTCAGCACTAATTAAATCATTTTGTAACCGAAAACTATCTGCCACTTGTTGTAACTCGTCTTTATCGAGAGTTATTTCCTTGATCTGAGCAGTTTTATTAATAATTTTTTGAATTTGAATATCTTTTAAGATAGTAGGTAATTGACCAGAAATTTTCAAGTGCCGAATAATTTCTTGATCTAAAATTGAAACCTTTTCAAACATTTATTAATATTATTTGCCTAAAGTATTAATTGTTAAAAAAAAGGTAATAAACAGACTAAAAAATAGTAACATTAATCTGAGATATTACCAAAAAATAACTGTCGATAATAGTATCAAATTTTCCCAAAATAATCAAATCAAGCATTTGTCAAAAGACTTACCTCAAAAAGATCATCCAGTTCTCATGGGGGAATAGTAATTAATTTTGGGCAAGGTCATGATAGTAAATACGGAAAGAAGACAATAGAATAAATTAATGACTATAAAGTAATACTTTAGTTAGATTCGCTTTTACTACCCTTAGAGTTAAGGTTGTGATTAATTTAGATAACTTGTGAGTTTTATAAGATGAGCGATCGCGATAACAAAAATAATAAAACTTTTGAATTAGATGGCATTCGCCCAATAGAAGATAGCCAAATAGAAATAGCGGATACTTTTGAAGAAGACGGCACTCGTCCTATTGCCGAAAGCCCAGACTTTTTGGTTAAAGATACTCAAGCCGAGGTAAATCTTAGTTCTACGGTTTCTGGTACTTTGGATGAGGATCAGACAATAGAGATAGGGGAAAAACGTCCTGTAGACAACAGTGGTATAGAAGTAGTGGATACTTTTGAAGCAGATGGTACTCGTCCAATCATGTCAAATAAATACGAGGTTGTAGATACTTTGGACATTGACGGCAATCGTCCAATTACTTCCAAATAAAGGTTAGATATTTACTGGCACGAATTAATAATAATTGGAACTATTAATAATTTGATTTTAATTAATAGTTTCCCTAACCTGACTATATTTAATTTTAAAATATTTATCTAATTCAAAAACTTGAGTCTAGCTTCCCCATTAATCTCTAATACTTGTGCTAAATCTTGCCACTTTTCAGCTTCAATTAAACCAATAATTTTATCTAAATTATCCCGATAATGATAAAGCGATCGCAATAGTTCTCCTCGATTATATTTTGCCATCATTACTCCTAACTCAGGATTACCCCCCCCCACCCGACTTGTATCACGAAAGCCAGAACTAGCTAGTATTTGAGCCAGTTGTAAAGTATCAGGTTCTTCTTGTAGACAGGCTTTAATCAAACTAGCACTGACCATCACTGGTAAATGAGAAATCCAACTAACAGCGCGGTCGTGAATTTGAGCATCGCAGACATGGGGGATAGCGTTTAAATCTAGAGCAATTTTCCTTAGTGTCTCTACATCTTCGGGTTTATTTTCCCTAGTGGGGGTAAAGACATAAGCTGCACCAGTAAATAGATTAGGAATGGCTGCATCAATACCACTTTGGGCTGTCCCCGCCATGGGATGTCCCCCAATAAAGTTAGACCATAATGAGCTACATTCTTTGACTATGGGTTGTTTAACGGAACCAACATCAGTAATAATTGTATTTGGACTAAGATGAACAACTAGTTGTTTGATAGTCGGTGCGATCGCTGCAATAGGAGTACATACAATTACGATCTCTACATCCCCAAGAGTTTTAAAATGCGTAGTAGCTTGGTCAACAGTACCTTTGTTCAAGGCTGTTTGGCAGGTGCTTGGTTGACGAGATATGCCGACGATATAGTGTCCTTGCGATCGCAAATCAATGCCCAAAGAACCGCCAATTAAACCCAAGCCAACTATCCCAATTTTCATGGTCGATCTTATCTATTAGATATCTTAAATATTCTGGGGTTAAACTATCACGGATATTCTATAGACAAACTTATTTTTACTAAAAATATATACTTAACAAAAATACTTGTTTGGCTGTAATTACTTAAGACAAGTTAAAGAATGCTGTGGGTTACTGGGGATCGTTTTAGGATGGCAACCAGTGACCAAAATCTCAGGAGGAACTTCATAACTCTTAAATCTTTAGAATTTAGCATTTGCCTATCAAAAATGTCCAATTTGCGATCCAATTTACATCTACATTATTTTCCTTAGGTAAAGTTTTAAGTATTCCCAAAACAAAAAAATTCCCGATCTGTCCCCAACACAAATACTAAAAAAGACTTTGTTTTAGTATCATATCAGTGCTAATAGAGAAGTTTAATTTTATATGCCTTCCGTAAGCAAATACTATCAGGAGACTTTATGACCACAACCGTCGATAGACAGCCACAGAACAGCCAAGAGACAGAAAATCGTCCAGCAGGGCCACGCAAAATTGGCGTTCCCCGAGAAATATATCAAGATGAATGTCGTGTTGCTGCCACCCCAAACACAGTAAAAAAGCTCCAAAAATTGGGCTTTGAAATCCTAGTTGAAAGTAATGCTGGTGCAGCCGCTAACTTCACAGATCAAGCATATCAGGATGCAGACTGTAAAATTGTGCCTGATGCTGCTGCTTTATGGTCGGAAGCTGATATTATCCTCAAGGTGCGCGCCCCCGAAGATTCAGAAATCGCAGCGATGCCCCATGGTAAAACCATTATCAGCTTTATTTGGCCTGCACAAAATGAAGAATTATTAAACAAATTAGCAGAGCGCAATACCACAGTCTTGGCGATGGATGCTGTTCCCAGGATTAGTCGGGCACAGAAGATGGATGCTCTATCTTCCATGGCTAATATTGCGGGTTATCGGGCAGTTATCGAAGCTGCTAATAACTTTGGGCGTTTCTTTACAGGGCAGATTACTGCTGCGGGTAAAGTTCCTCCTGCCAAAGTCATGGTAATTGGCGCGGGGGTAGCAGGTTTAGCCGCTATTGGGGCAGCGAGAAGTCTGGGTGCTGTGGTAAGAGCTTTTGATACTCGTCCTGTGGTTAAGGAACAGGTGGAAAGTCTCGGTGCAGAATTCCTGGAACTAGAATTTGAAGAAGACGGTACTGGCGCTGGTGGTTATGCCAAAACCATGAGTAAAGAGTTTATCGATGCCGAGATGGCTTTGTTTAGAGAGCAAGCCAAAGAAGTCGATATTATTATTACTACGGCTTTAATCCCAGGAAGACCAGCACCTAAGCTGATTCTTACCGACATGGTAGAAATGATGAAAGAAGGTTCTGTGGTAGTAGATTTAGCTGCGGAACAGGGTGGGAACTGTGAAGTAACCAAGCCTAACGAAATCTACAAATACGATGGCGTAACTATCATTGGTTTAACTGACTTACCTAGCCGTATGGCAGCCCAGTCTAGTCAGCTATATGGTACAAACCTCTGGCACTTACTCAAAGATATGGGTGGTGCAGAAGACTACAAAGTGGACTACGAAGATCAGGTCGTTCGCGGAGCGCTGATTGTCCATGAAGGTAAAATAACTTGGCCGCCACCAAAAATTGATAATCCTTCCCCGACACCTCCTCCTAAGCCTAAAGCGGTGGTTAAAACTGCGGAGGTGGCAGAAGAGAAAAAATCTAGCAACGGTATTCTCTGGGTAATCTTAGCTGGTTTAGCCTTACTGGGAATTGGTATCGGTGCGCCGACTTCTTTCCTATCTCACTTTACCGTCTTTGTACTAGCCTGCTTTATTGGCTATCAGGTAATTTGGAACGTTACTCCTGCGCTGCATACTCCCTTGATGAGTGTGACCAATGCTATTAGCGGCATTATTATTCTTGGCGGTATGTTGCAGATATCTGGGGAATTAACCTCACCTTCTGTAATTCTCGGTGCGATCGCTATTCTTGTCGGGACAATTAATATCTCTGGTGGCTTCCTCGTTACCCAACGGATGTTGAAAATGTTCCAGAAATAAACGATACATACATAAAATAAATAAATCATGTCCAATAATCTTGTGGCGGTTGCTTATATTGCAGCCAGTGCCTTGTTTATCCTCAGCCTGGGGGGACTATCAAACCAGGAAACCGCCCGTCGGGGTAACTTGTTCGGCATTATCGGCATGGCGATCGCCTTTATTGCTACTGCCCTCAGTGCCCAGGTAAATGGTTACGGAGTTTTAGTTAGTGCGATCGTTCCTGGAGCGATAATTGGTTCAATTTTGGCGGCGAGAGTGGCAATGACTTCCATGCCCGAACTTGTAGCTATTTTGCATAGTTTTGTGGGTTTAGCTGCGGTATTGGTTGGTTTTGCAACTTACCTCCAGCCGGAAAACACTTTAACTGGTGTGGAAGCTACAATCCACGAACTAGAAATCTATATCGGGATCTTTATCGGTGCTGTTACCTTTACTGGTTCAGTCGTGGCATTTGGTAAGTTAAATGGTTCTGTGGGCAGTAAGCCTCTAGCATTACCCGCCCGTCATCTCATCAATATCGCTTTACTAGTTGGTTCGGTGTACCTTGGGGTACAGTTCATGGGTACAGCCGATGGCTTACAACCTTTGTTAATCATGACTGGGTTAGCTGGTATCCTAGGTTTCTTGCTCGTAATGGGTATCGGTGGCGCAGATATGCCTGTAGTTATCTCGATGCTTAATAGCTACTCTGGTTGGGCTGCTGCTGCTGCTGGTTTTATGCTTTCTAATGACGTATTAATCGTAACTGGGGCATTAGTGGGAAGTAGTGGTGCTATTCTTAGCTACATCATGTGTGAAGCGATGAATCGTTCCTTTATCAGCGTTATCCTGGGTGGTTTCGGGGAAGGTACTAATGGTGCTGCGCCCGCAGGAGAAGCTAAACCCATGGGTGAAGCTACGGCAACTAATGTTGAAGAAGTTGCTGAACTGCTTAACGATGCCAAAAGCGTGGTTATTGTACCTGGTTACGGCATGGCGGTTGCTCAAGCACAACACTCCGTTTCTGATATTACTAAAATTCTCCGCAAGCGTGGTAAAGAGGTTCGTTTCGGTATCCATCCCGTAGCTGGAAGAATGCCTGGACACATGAACGTATTGTTAGCCGAAGCTAATGTGCCCTATGACATCGTGTTAGAGATGGACGAAATCAACGATGATTTAGCTGATACTGATGTGGTTTTGGTGATTGGTGCCAACGATACAGTTAATCCTAGTGCTTTGGATGATCCTAATAGCCCTATTGCAGGTATGCCCGTAATGGAAGTTTGGCACGCTCAACACGTAGTGGTTATGAAGCGTAGTCTGGGTATTGGTTATGCAGGGGTAGATAATCCTTTGTTCTATATGGATAATAACCAGATGTTATTTGGCGATGCGAAGGCTAATGTTAGTGCGTTGTTGAATGAGTTGTCTAAGACTGAGAAGGAATTAGTTGCTGCTTAATTAAAGCTTGATTTATTTTGGTGTCCTCCTGGTTTTCTGGGGGGATTTTTTTTGTCTCGCAAAGGCGCAGAGACGCTAAGGGTTTATTGGTTGTGTGTTAAGGGTTGTAGGAGAAGGAAGCAAAGGGTTTATTGGTTTGGTATCGAAAATTATCGCTAAGAAAGGGGAATTATTTTTGTATAAGTAATTTTCTTCAGATTTTTTATGACTATCGAAAATCAAAATTATCAATCTGATATTTTCGAGTATGTGGTTAATCAACATCTCAATAAGCTTTTGCCTGACGATAATGAAGATGCTTTAAATATGATTGCAAATCAATGCAATGATATTGTTTGGAGAATAGCAACAGATATTTACAAAGAAATTGGAAATAGATCGAGAAACAATAAAATTTAATACTTATATTATGAAGGATTTGGGAGCAGATGAATTGGATAATCTTGAAATTGTAATGGCAATTGAAGAGGAATTCAATATAGAAATATCAGATGATGATATATCTTCATGTGAGTACAGAATTGAGGTTTCAATGGGCTACTCATCATATTCTTCATTTGCGGACTGGAACATCGAAAAAATATTTTACTTAGTTGTACAAAAAATCTGATTGAATATCACGTAGAGACGCGAAGATGCTAAGGAATTATTTGCTTTGTGTTGAGAATTATAGGGAAAAGGAAGTAAAGAGGTTTGTTTGTGAGGGAAAATGAGATTAGCAAGGAAATTGTAGACGCTGCGTACAAGATTCATACTAGGTTGGGTGCGGGGTTGTTGGAGTCGGCTTATGAGGCGGTGATGGCTTATGAGTTGGGTAAACGGGGGTTAAAGTTTGAGAGGCAAAAGTCTATTCCCATAGTTTACGAAGGAATACATTTAAAGGAAGGTTTTCGGGCAGATTTTATTGTTGAGAATTTGGTAATTATTGAGTTGAAATCTGTAGAACATATTGCCCCAGTTCATAAGAAGCAACTATTAACTTATCTTCGTCTGACTAACAAACGTTTGGGTTTACTTATCAACTTTAATACCGATCTAATCAAAAACGGTATTACTCGCATTGCTAATAATCTTTAAACTTTCTGCGTTCTTTCTTTGCGCCTTTGCCCTCATTCAAGGATAAATGACTCTGCGCGAGATAAAAACTAAACAACCTTCTTAACTTATTAACTTAGAAAAAGCGATCGCACTGTCTCAACATCAAACGAGCGATCCAAATTATAATTATCTTCAAAGCTCACAGCAATCTTATCTACTGCCATGAATGAATTACAAGAGCTAAGAGAAAAAGGCGATGTGAAAGTCAACCTTAGTGGGTTGTTGAATGAGTTGTCTAAGACTGAGAAAGAATTAGTTGCTGCTTAAAACAGTTTAAGTTAATTTTGAATCCTCCTAGTAGACGTGGGCGTAAATACAACAACCATTCAAAAAGGAGGAAAAAAGAGAATTATTTTAGTAAGCCTAATTTCAATTAAAAAAGACATTGTTTCACTAGAGATTGCCATTCATAGGAGCTAGTTAAGGCAGCAACCTCAAACTTATTGCCATATTCAGCAGAATAGTTGGTAAAAGATTCAATCCAATCTAAAATAGTTTCCGTGGGATATTTTGAACTATAGTCATAAGACTGATAAAGATAATTGCTCATTTCCTGAACATGCCCTGTTTGATAAAGTCGCCAGGCACACCAAACCATTGTATGGTAGCGAGAACTTGTTTCTAAAATACGAATTTCTTCAGGAATTTCCTCTAGAGCAAAAAACTTATTCAAAATAGCTACGGTTTCTTTGGCTTGCACTGGTGTATTGAGAGAGTCATTGCGGTCATGTTCTCGATAGCAGACTGTTACCTGTTTTAGCCACCTAGTTTTACAGCCCATTAAGGTTAAACGCCAAGCTAAATCGAGATCGCATAGCTGTCTAAATTGAGAATCTAAACCTTGTACCTTTTCTAACCACTGTCGCCGAAACATCATGGCACTGAGTAATACGGGTTTCCACCATAACCATTGTTCGATGTCTAAGGTAGGTGCTTGATGCCAAGGTTCAACTTTACCTAAGATCTCACCATCACCATTTACTCTTTGCCAACCACTATGAATAATTCCCGCATCTGGATCTAATTCCAAACAAGATACTTGTTCCTCAAGCTTATTCGGCAGAAAAACATCATCCTGATCTAAGAAAGCGATATATTCCCCCTGGGAAAGTTTAATACCTTGATTGCGGGCTACTGCAACTCCTTGATTCTGTTGGTAAAAATATTGAACCGCCTTGCCATACCATTGAACAATCTGAGAACTATCATCAGTTGAACCATCGTCAACCACAATAATTTCCAGATCTTGATAGGTTTGTCCCAGGACACTATTGATCGCTTCTGCCAAATAGCGATCGCCATTATAGACAGGAATAATTACACTAACTTTAACCACAAATCTTGTACGAATAAAGAACAATCATTGATTATTAATGATTAATTGCCGATTAGCTACCTCAGAATATAGTCGTTCTAGCTTAGTCAGATTCTGCTGGAGAGTATACCGTTCTAATACTCTTTGTCGAGCCTTATTCCCCAACAAGCTAGCCATTTCAGGATGATTCCGAAACAGAGGTAACAGAGTTTTTAGTTGTGCCGTAACTCCCTGAGTATCTAAAACTATTCCAGCACCATTATCTAACACTTCTCCATCTGCCCCCGCATCAGTAGCTAAACAAGCTAGACCACAGGACATAGCTTCCAGTAAGGAAATAGACAAGCCTTCCACTAAAGAGGGCAAGATAAAGACATCAGCAGCCCGCAGAATATCAATGCGCTGTAGTTCATCAGAAATGTAACCTAGCCAAACAATATTATGTTTTTTGCCGTAATGGGGCTGGAGAGAACTTCTAGTGGGTCCATCACCCACCATGAGCAAGAGACAATCATCTCCCATCTCTGCTAGTTTCCAAGCTTTGAGCAAGGCTTCAATATTCTTTTCCGTGGCAATACGTCCTTGATATACAAAGAGGTTTTTAGTTCTTAGCTGATACTTCAGACTGGAATGACCAGGAGAATATTTATGCTGATCGACACCATTAGGAATAATCTCCACGCGATCGCCTGGTAGTCCCAATTTAATTAGGAGATCCCGTTGAATTTCGCTAAAGACAATCACCCGATCATAGCGAGCTAAAAAGGGGGCATATAGCTGATATGTCAAATATTGGGTACTGGACTTAAGATTGCGTATTTTACTGTCAAAGGGGGGATGAAACGTGGCAACTAAAGGAAGATTCAACTCCTCACAGATATCTGGCAAGACAAAATCTAAAGGAGATAAAGTCAAAGAGGCATGAACTAAATCTGGCTTGAGCTGTTGCAGCGATCGCAATAACACCTTGCTAGAGTTTAAAGTAGGAATCGTATATACCTGAGATTTATAGATAAAAGGCAGGGAAACCTCATGGCAAGTTGAGCTACTGGGATGACTTGCTTGATATTGCTGATGCTGATAACTATTCTGTGGTTGAGAAAAATGCAAAAAACTAACCCGATAGTCTCTGTCTAACAACGCGTTAGTTATTTCCCGACCATAGGTTACATTGCCACAAAAAGGTGATTTTTTTCCCAGCCAAGCGATATGCATTCAAATGCTCTTTCTTCCAGGCAGTTACAACAACACAGCAGTTTTTCAATTTAATTGCTATTTATTAGCTTTAGTTAATTTACCAGATTAGGGGTTATGTCTGGCTTTTTCCCCAGAGAATATACTTGTTTGTCCTAGA
>CBDUCX010000093.1:0-16412 GCA_965365755.1 uncultured Pleurocapsa sp. | reverse complement strand
TACAGGGGCTTGTTATTCCAAATTTGACGGTCAATTTTCCAGTCTCCTTGGACTTTTTTCATTAACCATAATGCGCGAAATTTTGCCTGTTTGCTGGGGCTGCCATCGTTAGGATAGATAGTTGCGATGGAAATGCCAATCACGTAACCAAAATCTCCCATCACTTCAATTTCATCAGCGGTGAACACGGGATCAATATCTTGGTTAGCAACCGATTCGGCAAACCCTTCGATAATATCTTCTCGTCCACAGCGGTCTGGTACATTCGGAGCCATCCAGAGAGCATGTTCTGTGTACATCTCTCCGTAACCTATAAGATTCTTAGTTCTTACGTTATCGGCATAAACTTCTTCAAATACTCTTCTAATCTCATCTCGATCGCTATTTTCCATGTCTAAGATTATTTATTTTTAGCTACTCAAAAAAGCTTACTAAGTTACAAACCAGTAGTTTGACGAAGATAATCCCGCGCCATTAGAGCATAATCCAAAGGCTGCTTGCCATATTTTTTCATTGTAGTATTAGGATCTTGCTCTGCTTCTACCATTAACCACCCTTCATAGTTGGCTTCGGCTAATGCTTGAAAAATCGGCTCAAATTTAATCACCCCTTGCGGATCACCAGGGACAGTAAATACCCCATCACGAATCGCCGTTAAAAAACTTTTTCCTTGGAGTTTAGCTTTTTTCAGTTCTTTTTCACGAATATTTTTCAGATGAACATGCTTGATGCGATCGCCATATTTCTGAGTAACTACGAGAGGATCAACCCCTGCATAGTAAAGATGACCAGTATCCAAAAGTAACTTCAAATTTTCAGATTTTGTTCCTGCCATCAGGCGCTCAATATCCTCCAGAGTCTCTACTCCCGTTCCCACATGGGGATGGTAGCATAGCACCATGCCATTAGCAGTAGCTTCTGCCCCCAACTTATCTAATCCCTCAGTCAATGCAGTCCATTGTTCATCAGTAAACTTGGGACGATTTTCTAAGGGTTCAATCGGTTGTTGATGGACAGCCCCACCAAGTTCAGCAACGACAATAACATTGCTGTCAAAATTCTTCATGAAATCCATCTGCTCTTGGAATAACTTCCTCTGCTCCCGAAAAATTGCCTCACTATCTTTGTACGCTGTAATCGTGAAGTAAGTACCAACCCAGGGTTCGGAAATCGTCAAGTTTCGCAACTCCAACTCAGCTTTCAATTGGTCGACATCTTTAGGAAATTTAGGTGCTCCTTGAGAACCTTTAAACCCAGATAATTCCATTTCACTGAGAATCTGTTGATAGGGGATCGGCGGAACAAGATCAATTGTGAGATCATCACTATTACTCCAACCTGTGGGAGTAATACCCAAACGAACTTTCTGGGAATCAAACAATGGAGTTTTATTTGATTCAGAAACCAAAGAAACCAAACGAGAGTTACTCTCAATAGCCGCAGCATTACTAGGTAATATCACGGTGAAATTCACCAAAAGGGATACTATAAACAGAGAAACTAACCAACCGCCGAATTTAATTTTTTGTAACATAGAGCCTGTCCAAAAGTGTAATTTAGTTTACAAAATCATGGTTCGGTTATAATTCCCCAGACGAAAAAGGGACTAGGAAAAATTTGAAATAACCAAGTACCATAAGTATTACAAATAAATCCGAATGTTTTCTTAGGTGCAATCAGTAATTGTAGAAAAACAGCTTAATTGTATTTCAATTATTACCTGAACAAACTTCCTGATATAAAAGTTCACATCTGACCCTTTATTATTTTGTTATTTTTTTCTAAAATTGCCTTGAAAGCACTTTCTTGATTAATAGTTAAGCGGAACAGCAAAATTTAATTGATACTTTGTACAATTACTAGTAAGCTAAATATTTATTCCTTGATAATCAATTGCACACTCTTTTTCATTAATGTTGCTTTTTCGAGGTACTATAGCAAACTACTTTGTAGCACAGATGCAAGGCACTGCAAAACATAGAATCAATTGATTTGTTTATTTGTTTTGATTTGTCGTAGAACTCCAATTATCAAGTATTAAACTAATAGTCTTTAAGGAGTAAGATATGAGCCAAAATCGTACCAATTTCAAAGTAGTTGATCACCAGACTGTTGCGGAGACCGTTTACGATGCTGTAATCGTCGGCTCAGGAGTAGCAGGATCAATTGTCGCCAAACAATTGAGTGAACAGGGAAAACAAGTTTTAATTCTGGAAGCAGGAGAGGAGAAAGATCTAACCCTCGAAGGATTTCAAAGTTACGTTGATACTTTTTACGGTGCGGTGGAGAAAAATGCTAATGCACCCTATCCTTACAATCCCAATGCTCCTAGTCCCACTGATGGTGCTTACAACTACTTTCACGAGACAGCAATTCCCCATCTAAGTGGTTCCTATACCAGGGTTCCTGGGGGAACAACTATGCACTGGGAAGGAAAAACCATACGCATGTTACCCGATGACTTTAAGTTAAAGACTAAGTATGGACAAGGGCTTGACTGGCCAATCAGCTATGAAGATTTGATGCCCTACTACCGTAAAGCGGAATATGAAATTGGGGTTTCAGGGAATACTGAAGAACAGAAAAGTTTAGGTGTGCCCTTTGAAGATGGCTATGTTCTACCGATGTTAGAACTTCCTCGTTCTTATCTGGATAAAAAAGTTGAAGATGGAATTAAAGGAACTACCGTGGAACTTGCTAATGAAGAAATTCCTTTAAGACTCACTACTTTTCCTCAAGGTCGCAATAGCATACCTAACCCTGATTATAAAAACTATAATTTCGGTGACAGTTTCGTTCCCGATGGTGTAGCCAGCGTCAATCCGGTGGAATTTGGCGAAAGATGTCAAGGTAACGCTAACTGTGTACCCATCTGTCCAGTTCAAGCGAAGTATGATGCGAGAAAAACCCTAAGTAGAATCGCCTTTCCCGAACGAGTGCATTTTCTGCCCCAAGCTGTAGCTTATAAGGTGGCAGTAGGAGGGAACAATATGATCACTGGTATCCACTATAAGAAATATCAAAGTAGGGATTCTGCCGAGAATGTTACCGAGGGGATTGCTAAGGGAACTATTTTTGTTTTGGCTGCTCATGCCGTAGAAAATGCCAAAATAATGCTGGCTTCGGAATTGCCTAGCACCAGTGGCATGATGGGTAAGCATCTAATGGATCACCCTTTTCTCCTGGCTTGGGCTTTAATGCCTGATGTTACGGGGACGATGAGAGGCCCTCTAGTGACATCGGGTATTTGCACATTTCGTAAAGGTGCGTTCCGTCATAATCAATCTGCATTTGCCATTGATATTCACAATGATGGCTGGGGTTGGTCTGGGACTGGAGCCACTGATATAGTCCAGGATGCGGTGGATAACGGGCATAAATATGGAGCTGAACTACGCCAAGAACTGATTAGTCGCATCTCCAGACAGCTATTACTGGCATTTATGTGTGAATTGCCTGCCGATCCCAAAAACAAAGTCAGCGTTGATCCTAAATATACTGACAATTTGGGTATTTATCGTCCCGTCATTGACTTTAACATCGCAGAATACTGTAAAAAGACATTTGCCTATGGGAGAGAACTATCTAAGCAAATTTTTGGTCTTGTGGGAGCGGAAGATCATACTTTCTATGGGAAGGATGATCCCTCCTATTTTAATTATGATGGCGAAGACTACTGGTTTAGAGGTGGCAACCACTTTTCGGGGACTCATGTCATGGGAACAACTAAAGACAACTCTGTGGTTGATCATAATCAGCGTTCTTGGGATCATGAAAATCTCTACCTAATTGGTGCAGGTAGTATGCCCTCCATTGGTAGCTCCAACACAACCTTGACTATCGCAGCTCTTAGTTTTAAAAGTTCAGAGCAAATGCTGCAATATTTAAACTCCTAATAACGCCCCCTCATCGCAGTAAAAATTAAAGCTAGGGATCAGAAAATCAGACTAGTGCCAGTTTACGAGCTGGAAAAATTGAGAACATTGAGAACACATTTCCAGGAGCAATATAATGACCAACAGTCAGGAAAATGACTTAATTCAGACTGTAGACGATCTACATTATTATCTGAAACAGGCAATGGCGATCGAGCATTCCACCATTCCCCCCTACATGACGGCGCTCTATTCAATTAAGCCAGGAAGTAATATCGAAGCATTTCAAATTATTCGTTCTGTGGCAGTGGAAGAAATGCTACACCTAGTTTTGGCGGCCAACGTCTATAATGCTGTCGGCGGAGATATTAGTAATACCCTAAGTAGTGATGACTTCATTCCCCAATATCCCACCTTCATTCCTACTGGGGAAACAGACTTTGAAGTTGGCTTAGGCAAATTTTCTCCAGACACTATCGATACTTTTCTGAATATTGAACGGTCGAAAGAAGTAGATCAAGGTCAACCAATAGTAGGGCCACGACCCAATTCTAATTACTTGCTATCAGTGCGTGATGGCGATCCTCAATATAGCTTTTATAGCATTGGGCTTTTCTATGCTGAAATTATTCGTGGACTCTATGCCCTGTATGGGAAGATGGGGGATGATCTTTTCTGTGGCGACCCGCAAAAACAAATTACTCCAGAATACTACTATGATGGGGCAGGAGACATCATTAAGGTGACAGATTTAGTATCAGCAATCCGAGCCTTAACAATGATTCAAGAGCAAGGGGAAGGTTCTGTGATTGGAGAAATTTATGATGCAGAAAGACTACTTTCCCATTACTATCGGTTTGACCAGCTTAAACAAGGTCGATACTATGTGATAGATAAAGACAACCCCTCCAATTCCGATCAACCCCATCAGCCCACTGGCGAAACTTTTGAAGTAGATTGGGATGCAGTTTATCCCATTAAGGAAAATGCCAGTATTCATGATTACGAAGGGCAATCTGAATTGCATGGTGCTGCCTTAGAGTTCCAATCGTCATACAGTGATTTTCTGGGAAAAATTGAACACTCATTTAATGGTAATCCTGAGACTTTACTCCCCGCAATCGGTGGCATGTTCAAACTTAGGTATCAAGCAGAGCGCTTGATTAAAAATCCGATTCAGGGAATGGACGGAGTTAATGCGGCACCTATCTTCAAATTGGACTAGCTGACTAGCATTGAGTCTAAATTAATAGGAATCGATACATCTTAAATAAGATTGGATTAAACAAGGTAACGGCACAATATGGATATCACACTTTGGTTTCGTAAACTATTTGCTGCGCTTCAGGGGATGTTCAGTGGAGGGCAACCCGAAACAAGTCCCCAAACCCCTGCAACAACTCCAGAACAGCCCAAAACTAATCTGGAACAATCTGAGATGAAGGAA
This sequence comes from uncultured Pleurocapsa sp., assembly GCA_965365755.1. Taxonomy (GTDB): domain Bacteria; phylum Cyanobacteriota; class Cyanobacteriia; order Cyanobacteriales; family Xenococcaceae; genus Waterburya. Next base: position 11,090 of record CBDUCX010000093.1, on the reverse strand, counting down.
TGTTTTCTGGATTTATCAGTAGCTTTAACTGGCTTTTCTAAGTTTGATTTGCAAGGTACAGGTCAAGCTGACTCATACTATTCAACCGTTGAGCAGAACATTGGTAGTGGGCTTTTTCCAGAATTACTGCAAACATTCCATAATCTTGATCTAAAAGCAAAAAGTGCTAATGATCAATCAATTTTAGATCAAGGAGTACGCTCTGAGATTTTAGAGTCGGCAGAATTGGGCGCGATCGCTCGTAACATCATTAAACTTTGGTATATCGCCACCTGGTATCCCCTTGATCAGCAAAGTAAAAGTGAGCAAGAGACTTTTATAGTTAGTCCCCAAGCTTATCCAGAAGGACTTTTATGGCGGTCTATTGGCGTTAACCCTCCTGCGGCCAAAGCCCCAGGGTATGGTACTTGGAGTGAAGAACCCTCCGTTACCCTAAACTGAATTCCCCACCGCTATTACTAAAATTAGAGAAAGATAAAATATGAGTATCAAACCTTGGTTTCGTAGACTGTATGCGATCGCTCTAGCGATTGTCTTGAGCTTAACTATATTCCATTTGCCTGCTGCTGCTTATAGCGAAAGCGATCTTCAGCAACTGAAGGACGAGCGTCAATGCAATAATTGCGATCTTTCAAATTACGATTTCACCACGGCTGGTTTTGGTTTATATGGCAGTGCCCTTGTGGGAGCAAATCTTTCAGGAGCAAACCTCCATCATATGTTACTCAATGGGGCTGACCTCTCCCATGCTAACCTCACGGGAGCAGATTTATCAGAAGCGATCGCTATGGGAGCAAAATTTGAGTCGGCGGATTTGACTTCAGCAAATTTAACTCAAGCCCATTTTGATAATGCCTTTATGGATCAAGCTATCTTGCAAGAGTCTGATCTGACGGGGATTATTTTAACTTCTGCCCAGTTGGCAGGAGCATATTTGGCAAATATTCAAGCGGGAAATGCCAAGCTAGACAATGTAATTTTAGCCAAAGCAGTTTTAACTGAAGCAGATTTAGCTCAATCCAATTTACGAAATTCCAATTTAGTCGATGCTAATTTACGGAATGCCAATTTCACTGGAGCTAATTTAGTCAATGCCAAGATGCCTGACTCGACTATTTATAACGGTGATGTTTCCCAGTATGGAGCTTATCAATGAGGCTTACAGGCGATTTTAGTTGATTGACATACTCCTACCGCTAAAATCAAAGATTTTTAGCGGGGGATTCTAGCATCTCACGATGCTAGTTTTCTGCTTCGTTCCCCACTAACTTGAACATCGTAACCGATGCTCCCCGTCGCTCTGAGTCCGCAGACGTTTTCAACTACACTATGCTAAGAGCGCAGATAACTCCACGATTCTTTATTTCTTGGCTAGCTGCCACATCTCTGGTAGTTTGGTTCTAGTTTGTACGCAAAATGTTCGTTGCCATGCCAAAATAATTAAAATTGCTATTTATTCGATCTTTGTTTTTAAATTAACTTAAATAGTGACTCAGCGAAAAAAAATTAAGAATAACTCTTGCTCTCATTGCCAAGGGAAAGGATACACAGAGATTAGGGACTGTGCGGGGGAGATTCAGCGCACGGAAACTTGCTCCTATTGCGAAGGAAAAGGCTATGTTGCTGCTTTATAAAACCTACAAAACTCAAAAAAACTAGACATTATGAGAAGGTTCGTCTAGTTTTGTCTAGAAAACTTGAGGCTAGACAAAAGCTCCTATATAAAAGTAGTATATTATGTCTTTACGATTACTCCTTAGCGTAGTTTCTCCCGAAGGAAGTATTCACTTTTTCTTCACTGTTCCCACTACACATCAGGCGTATAATGTCAATTGCCAAGGTATATGAATTTTTCTTTGCAACTGAAACTAAAATTTATTCTAAGCGATCGCTATTTTGGTTAAGTCTGGGCTTAGTTTTTTCCCTGGTCTATAGTCTAATTGCTTTGGAAAAAGCGTTTGATGGAGTATATAAGATTCAGGATGATGCTAGGCAGCACGTCTTCTGGATGAGTCGCTTTATAGATCCGCAACTCTTTCCTAACGATTTAATTGCGGATTATTTCCAATCTATAGCTCCTTTAGGTTACAAAAGTATATATCACGTCGCGGCAATTTTTGGCATCGACCCTTTGATATTTAACAAGTTTGTTCCAGGAATTCTGGGCATGATTATGACGGTATATTGTTTTGCCGTTAGTTTAAAGTTACTGCCTATTCCCTGCGGTGCATTTGTCGCTACCTTACTGTTCAATCAAAATATCTGGATGCAGGCAGGACTGATATCAGGTACAGCTAGGGCTTTTGCCTATCCGTTGTTTTTTATCTTTTTATACTATTTGATCGAGCGATCGCTATGGGGAGTTTGCCTGTCTATTCTTTTGGCAGCTTGGTTTTACCCTTCTTTAGTGCTGATCTATGCTGGTGTGTTGTTTCTCCAACTATGGCGTATTAATGGCTATGTACCTCGTTTATGCGGCGATCGCCAGATTTATCTTTTTAACAGTATTAGTTTGGCTGTAGCCTTTTTGGCGCTGATTCCTTATGCATTGGCTACTTCACAATACGCTCCTGTTACTACTGTAGAACAAGCCAGAAATTTACCAGAGTTTTTTGCGGGGGGGAGAGCTGATTTTTTTTATGATGATGATCCCTGGGAGTTTTGGTTTAATGCTAGTCGATCAGGAATAAAATTATCTTCTGCTTTAGTGCCACAGCTTGCCTATGGAGGCTTACTTTTGCCCCTGCTGCTAAAGTTTCCCCATAAGTTTCCCCTGAGTCAAAAAATTAATCCTGCAATTTCTTACCTCAAAGATGTCTTGATAGTATCTTTTGGCTTATTTTTTGCTGCTCATGCTTTGATATTTCAACTACATCTTCCCAGTCGCTATACTTCTCGTAGTCTAAAAGTTGTTGTAATTCTGGCAGCCAGTATAACTTTGATGTTGATGCTAGAGGCTGTCTTACGTTGGGCGGTCAATAGTAAGTCCCAGCTTAAAATTAAACCAATAATTGCTCTGATTACTGTTGCCATATTTCTCTCGGCACTAATTGGTTATCCCGCTACTCGTAACAGCTTTATCAAGACTAGTTATCAAAGAGGTCGCCATCCTCAACTGTATCAATTTTTGCAACAGCAACCCAAAGACATTTTAGTTGCCTCTCTAACTGGGGAAGCCGATCTAATCCCTAGTTTTACCCAACGTTCGGTCTTAGTTAGCAGAGAATATGCCGTTCCCTACCACCTGGGCTATTATCAACCTTTTCGCCAACGGGTTATGGACTTGATCGAAGCTCAATATACGATGGATTTAAAGATTGTCAAAGACTTTATCCATCACTATCAAATAGATTTTTGGCTAATCGAGCAATCTAGTTTTATTCCCGAATATTTAGCGGAAAATCGCTGGCTAAGAGATCATCAACCAGTAACCAATACTGCAATTGAGAATTTAAAACAGGGCAATACTAGCGCGATCGCTCTATTACAAAATAATTGTTCTGTATTTCAAGACGAACAATACACCGTTCTTGCCAGCAAATGTATTCTCAAACAACAATAAGCTCGATTTTTGCGTTCATTGAGTTCTCCCACCAACTCAACCAGATGCTTGAACAATCCCCCAACTAATAACGTCAGGGGAATGTATTTTCGTAGCCCTTAACCCAACTGAGATCGTCTGTCCAAGATGCCCCATCCATATGAAATTGGTGATCTGTCTAATACAAAAAACCGATGACTCCTGAAGAGATTGCACAGATAGAGGATTCAGACATCGATTCTCCGAAGCTAACCTTCCTCCAAATGGTAGGTCAAAATTTTCGGCCTTTTCCTGAGCTTTATTTGTAGTTTTATACATTTCTAGCTTGAAGGTGCAAGGGTTTTGAGCAATTATCCCAGTTTTTCTTGGATTTTAATAGTCCCCAACCACCTTCAACTTTATTGATGACAACTGTTCCCAACTTTTTCAGGAAACCCTAGTTATGGTTAGCTATTAGGCTATGCTGCAAGAATTACGGTAGAAACTGCGTAACAAAGCCGCTGCCGCAAATAGTTTGATTGCCTCTAAACTCCAATACGCAAGATGCATAACCGTCATGGAGGTTGAAGTTGCTTCAGGAATAGCAAACATATCTAAAGGCATCCCCATGCTACTCATTTGAGGCGTAAAAATATAAGTGTACGCCAAAGCGATCGCTAATAAAGCAGTAGCCGAGAGGATAGATTTAGTATTAATCTTGTCAGTTAAACCATAACCGAAACGGTAGACCAAGCACCCCGCTAAAACTGTAGCGGCGCATAACATCTCTAGATGGTTAAATGTGCCAAAAATAACATAGCCAGCACTAGCAAAGCCTGGTTCGCTCATCATGCCGCTAGTTAACATTCCAGGAACGACTAAAAAGTCAAAAACAAAACTACCACTGAGCCAAAATCCTAGAGCAAACATGATAATGGTTGACCAGTTTGCCATTTTAGAATTACGCGAGGAAATTACTTCCATGAGAATTAGAATAAAAGATGATTACCTCTTCAGCTTAACTAATAACTTTCTCCCTCCGTATAACGAAAAGTAAAGTCTTTTTAACAAGCTATAAGCCCTAAACTGAGGAATATTGCTGTTGAATTTCTTTAATTGAAAACAAAGCCGTAAACTTGATATCTTTTGACTGATATAATTCACCCCCTCCCTGCTCTCTGTCCACTAGGGAAAGAATCTGCGTCACTTCATAGCCAGCATCTTGAAGTCTTTCCACTGCCGTTAATGCAGAACCTCCTGTCGTAACTACATCTTCCAAAACGACTACTTTTGCTCCTTTCGCTAAAGAAGGCCCTTCAATGTAGGCTTTGGTACCGTGTCCCTTCGGTTGTTTGCGAATAATCAAGGCGGGAAGGGGATTATTTTCATAAGCAGAAACAACACTTACCGCCGACACCATTGGATCTGCTCCCAAAGTAAGACCTGCGACAGCGGAAGTATCATCTGGTAAGAGGTTCAATAGTAAACGACCTAAAGCTAGCGCGCCTTCAGCTCTTAGAGTTACTTGCTTACAGTTAATATAGTAAGAACTTTTGGCTCCAGAAGATAGAGTAAAATCCCCTTCAACATAGGCATATTTGACAATTAGATCTAATAAAATTTGACGTAAAGTATCGGTATTAGCCGTAGCTAAAGAGGAATGAGAAATTTGTTTTGGATTCATATTGATGGGGTGGGAAAGATATTTGTGGACTTTTCTTTCACTAATTCTTCAGCTAGGATTGAGCAGAAGTTATAGATTACTTTGCCGTCTTACAGCAAAGCCTTCTGTGACCATTGGTAAATTCACAAATACACAAATATAAGTAAAGTAATGTCTATTAAGTTTACTAAATTAAGTAAAATCCTAGTAATAGCCACTATTGCTAGTTTATTATCTCTGGAAGCTAAAGCGGAAATGGAGCCTTTGCCTGAAGCATTTAATAATGCCTATTTTACGAAAGGTAAAGACGCTTTTCAACAAAGTAGCATTGTTGGTCAGCTCAATACCATTATCGGTATTACAGGATTCCCTGAACAGCATATCTCCTCTGATGGTAAAGCAGTAGATGAGGTATATCAAGCAGGACTAAGACAACAATCAGCCACTGGCGCGAGAATGATGACTAGAGATCTGGAAAATCCCTATGATACTTCTTTGAAGGAAAATCCTAGCTATAGCGCATTTTAATCGCAATTATTCATTTTTTTACTAGTCCAGGGGGTGCAACAGTTAAACCTGCCAAAAAGCTCTGGACTACTTACTTAACTTGAGTTCGACAAAGCTGTAAATTATGTAATTCATAACTTTTTACTTTTTAGGTGTTTGAAATCCCTATTATTTCGATCAGAAAACTGTAACTACGTTCGCGCAGCGTGCCCGTAGGGCATACTCCGTTGCGTAGCTTCACCATACACGAGAAGGCTTGCGCCAACGCGGAGCGAGTACTCCGAACTCCGAACTCACGTTTACTTATAACTACGTTGGGTCAGTTCAACGTTGTCAAACTCTAACTGTTCTTTATGTAAGACAGGAGTTTGTTCATCTCCTTGATATTGCCAAGCAGCAACATAGGAATAATGCTGATCATCGCGCTGCGCTTCGCCTTCTGGCGTTTGGCATTCTTCGCGAAAGTGTGCGCCACAGGATTCAGAGCGGTCTAGAGCATCCCGCGCCATTAATTCCCCAAGTTCTAGAAAATCGGCAACTCTACCAGCAAACTCTAGATTTTTATTAAAAGTGTGTTTGTCTCCAGGGATAGTCAGGTTTTGCCAGTATTCCTCTCTTAAGGCAGTAATTTCGGCGATCGCCTGTTCTAAACCCGCCTGATTACGGGACATGCCCACCCGATCCCAGAGAATCTTACCTAGCTGACGATGAAACTCGGTAACGGTTTTATTTCCTTTGATATTTAATAGCTTATTGACTTTAGTATTAACCGTGGCTGACGCTTCTTCAAAGGCAGCATGATTAGTTTCTACAGGAGGTAAATCAGTAGTAGCAATATAGTTACCCAGAGTGTAGGGAATCACAAAGTAACCGTCAGATAGCCCCTGCATTAAAGCACTAGCACCGAGGCGATTTGCCCCGTGATCGGAAAAATTGGCTTCTCCTAAGACGTGCAAGCCAGGAATATTACTCATCAGGTTGTAGTCTACCCACAAGCCACCCATAATATAGTGAACGGCAGGATAGATCCGCATCGGGACTTGATAGGGATTTTCCCCTGTAATACGTTGATACATGTCAAATAGATTGCCATAGCGATCGCTAATAACCTCTTGACCTACTTTGGCGATCGCATCTCGAAAGTCTAAATATACTGCTAGTCCTGTTTCTCCCACACCTCTACCTTCATCGGTTACCTGTTTAGCGTTGCGGGAAGCCACATCACGGGGAACTAGATTACCAAAGCTAGGATACCTAGTTTCTAAATAATAATCTCTTTCAGCTTCAGGAATTTGCTCAGGACGACGTTGATCTCCTGGCTGTTGCGGTACCCAGACTCGTCCATCGTTCCGCAATCCTTCACTCATAAGAGTCAACTTGGATTGATAAGAACCCGATACAGGTATACAGGTAGGATGAATTTGTGCGTAACAAGGATTGGCAAATAAAGCCCCTCGTTTATAACAGCGCCAAGCAGCAGTTACGTTGGAGTTACGAGCATTGGTGGAAAGATAATAAACATTGCTATAGCCCCCAGTACATAGTAATACTGCATCCCCTGCGTAACGTTCAATCTCTCCTGTAATTAAATTACGGACAATGATTCCTCTGGCTTTCCCCTCAACTAATACCAAGTCCAACATTTCTCGCCGAGGAAACATGGTAATTTTTCCGGCGGTGATTTGACGAGACATAGCACTATATGCCCCCAGTAATAGCTGTTGTCCTGTTTGTCCCTTAGAGTAAAAAGTTCGCGATACCTGCGCCCCACCAAAGGAACGATTGGCTAATAAACCGCCATATTCCCTGGCAAAGGGTACGCCTTGCGCTACACAATGATCGATAATTTGATTGCTAATCTGTGCCAAACGATGGACATTAGCCTCGCGGGAACGATAGTCACCTCCTTTAATCGTGTCATAAAATAAACGCCATACCGTATCCCCATCATTGGGATAATTTTTCGCTCCATTAATTCCCCCCTGGGCAGCAATGCTATGGGCACGACGGGGGGAATCTTGAATACAAAAACTTTTGACGTTATAACCCAACTCCGCCAGGGTAGCAGCAGCCGATGCCCCCGCCAAACCAGTACCGACAACTAAGATCGTGTGTTTTTTCTTATTAGCTGGGCTAACTAACTTGCAGTGATCTTTATAGTAGTCCCATTTGTCTTGTAGTTTACCTGGGGGAATTTTGGGGTCAAGCATCTTTAAAAGGATGAGGAATGAGAATTCAAGAATAATAATGTACTCTTCAGTATACTAAGTTGCCCAGAATGGTCGGGTGAACTACCCTAACGCTTAAAGTTAGGGTTTCTAGCTTCGTGTTGGGTGCTGACTTACCTTGGTCTTTCGACCTCCGTGAGATCTTATCCTCCCTTCGCTAACAGAAGCGGGTGTTCCCTCTATGCGCCAACAGATTCTTTAGCTGCGTACATTACCTCTAAGGTAATTTCCGAGAAATTGCGATCGCGGGCAAATTTTTCTGTATTGCGTTTGACTTTTCCCCGCACAAAACCAGGAATTTTAGCTAGTTCTGCTTTAGCTTCTTTGTCCCAGTTGAGATCGGAGTCAGCAGAGATTCCTTTAGTAATTACTTCTTTGGTATCGTGTCCCCCAAAAATTTCCAAGAGATGATCTTCCATGCCCAAAGTGAAAGAATTATAGACCAAATCAGCAATTTGGTTAGTTCCTTCGTAACCCATAAATGGCTTATAGCCAATGGGGAAATTCTGAATATGAATTGGTGCCGCAATTACACCACAGGGAATATCTAGGCGTTTACCTACATGACGTTCCATTTGGGTGCCAAAGATAGCAGAGGGTTCATGACGAGCGATCGCATCGCCAATTTCTGCATTATCATCACTGATCAGAACTTGATCACAATATTCACTAACCTGCTCTTTAAACCAATCTGAGTCATACTTACAGTAAGTACCCGCCAAGACAACATGAATACCCATTTCTCTAGCGAGGATTTTGGTCATGGCTGCGGCATGGGTATTATCACCAAACACCACGGCTTTTTTACCTGTCAGATTTTGACAGTCAATCGAACGAGAAAACCAAGCAGCTTGAGAAACATAGAGAGTTTGGTTGTCGATATAATCCTCATAGTCAACTTCTGCACCCTGATTATTAAGCACCTGCTGGATTTTACGAATACAACGAGCAGTTTCCACTACTCCCATAGGCGCAATATCGACATAGGGGAGCGAAAATTCCGCTTCTAGATATTCTGCCGTCATCATGCCTAATTCACGGTAGGGGACAAGATTAAACCAAGCACGGGGTAAGTTTCTCAGGTTATGTACCGAGGCACCATCAGGAATTACTTCGTTAACTTCAATTCCTAAGTCAGCCATGAGACGTTTTAACTCGGTGCAATCATGCTGATTATGAAAACCTAAAGTAGAAATACCAATAATATTTACTGAAGGTTTCTCGGTTTTATCCGTGGGTAACTGGTCTTTTTTCCGTGCTTTATCGAGATAAAATTTAACTACTTGATGTAGTGTACGATCTGCTGCCTGAAGCTCGTTGTAGCGATAGTGGTTCACATCCGCCAGTAATACATCCCCTTGAGTATCCAAGGAGGCACGACTCACAAAGTTTTGCAGATCTTCCTGCAAAATACTAGAGGTGCAAGTCGGGGTGAGTACGATCAAGTCTGGTTGTTCTTCTTGATCTTTGCGGGTAATGTTATCTACTACTTTTTCTTGAGAACCCCGTGCCAAAACATTGCGATCAACGATACTAGCCGTCACAGGAGTAAAGTTTCGTTCTCTTTCTAACATTGAGCGCATCACATTAAAATAATCATCTCCTAAAGGTGCATGCATAATGGCATGAACATTTTTAAAAGAACTAGCAACACGCAGAGTGCCGATATGCGCTGGGCCAGCATACATCCAGTAAGCTAACTTCATGAGTCTTATCTCCTAAATTGAAATTATTCAGTATCGTTTTTAAATGTTCGGATAGAAAATAACGATATGATTTTGCCAAACTTGGTTTTGATTGTCCCAGAATTAGGCGAGTAATTGCGATACTCTCATTTGCGAAAGTTTAGGGGCAGTCTTAGTAGTGAAAACCTTGTGCTGTCTAGCTCGAAGAGGAATAAGTAATCACTATGCAAGAAGTTTTAGGGCAATAAATCTTAACCTGATTATAGTCCTGAGTTTATCTCTGTGGGAAGGAAACAGAAACCTAAGTAGGTCAGTATAAATAAAATTGACGAGCGACCCCGCATCGCCGTTAGAGGGCAGACCCCGCGTCGCCGTAAGGCGCAAGGGAATGCTGCCCTAGCAAGGGAACGCGCGAGTTTAACTTGTTAGGACTGTTAGTCGTTAGTCGTTAGTCGTAATAGCTTGAACCTAATTCGTAATTGTAATTTGCTATACAAGAAATTTTACTGAATTTCTTAATAATAAACGAATTATAGGCATTTTCAGGCAAATTACGTAAATTTTCATAAAGATTGGGAACAGTTAATTTAACTATTCACGTTCTCAAGGTAGTCTAAAAACAGTGTTGAGAGCAAAATACTGTGACAACCAGAGTACACGAACAATCAATTTTGACCTTTGATGGGAAAGATGATTACATTAACTGTGGTAATACAGCTTTGGGTGGAGCTTTGGCTGTTGGTAATACCACTCTTACCATCTTAGGGTGGGTTAACCCTCATCGTCTAAATCCGCAAGCCAGTAATCATGTAATACGCAATGTCTTTTTTGCTCGTGCATCCAAGAAGGATAATGATTTGCTGGAATTAGGGATTAGCCCTGAAGGCAATCTAGACGTTTACATCGATAGTAATTGGGGTGATAATACCAAAACCTTTGGCAAGGGGGAATTAAAGTCCAACCAATGGCACTTTTTTACCTTGATATTTAATAAGGGTAAGATTACCGTCTATCTTGATGATAATAAATACACAGGCTCCTTTCAGGGTACATCCTTAGATGCATCTGGTGGTTCTTTTGTTACTATTGGTTGCACCTTACACTCTAATATTTATTTTTGTGGTCAGATTGCTAACATTAGCGTTTGGCAGCGTTGCTGTTCCGCAGCAGAAATCAAAAAGTATCGCTATCAGCCCTTAATCGGCAATGAATCTGGTTTAAAAGCGTATTGGCTGATAAACGAAGGAACAGGTAGAACCGCTCAAGATAATAGTGCCAATAATTTTAAGGGTAGTATTCGAGGTGCCACCTGGAGTGTTGCTGAAGTTCCTTTTAACCTCCCACCTGAAGAATTAGGGATTATAACCGAGCAATTAAGGGCAACGAATGAACAGTTAGCAGGGGTTTCTGACGAGCCAGCAGAAAGCAGCGAACAGTTAGCGGGGGTTTCTCAACAGCTAGGGGGAATTTCCCAGCAGATAGGTTCA
>CBDUCX010000092.1:0-16440 GCA_965365755.1 uncultured Pleurocapsa sp. | reverse complement strand
CGTTATACTTTTGATTGCCCAAGTAGATTTTAATTCTCATAATGAGCGATCGCCAAGTGGATCAAGATTATCGCCCCGTTCGTAAACGGTTGCCTAACCAGAGATGGCAGATTGCCACACCACAGCCGAAAAAAGCTCAAGAATTAAGTCTGGCTACTGGTTTATTACCTCTGGTTACCCAAGTAATTATTAATCGTGATATTGCTACTGCTGATCAGGCTCACACCTACATCAATCCAGAATCTGAGAATCTACCCTCTCCCTTAGATGAGTTTAAAGATTTAGCAACCAGCATCGAATTAATTAAAGAAGCGATCGCCAATGAAGAACAAATTGCCATCTGTGGTGATTATGATGCTGATGGCATGACCAGTACTGCATTACTATTGAGAGCTTTAAAGCATTTGGGCGCAAAGGTAGATTACGCTATTCCCAGTCGCATGAAAGACGGTTACGGGATTAATAATCGCATCGTTGAAGAATTTGCTGAACATGGAGTAGGTTTAATTCTCACAGTAGATAATGGGATTTCTGCCTATGAACCTGTCGCTAGGGCGATCGATTTGGGCTTAAGCGTAATTATTACTGATCACCATGATTTACCAGAAAAACTGCCCCCCGCCGATGCTATTCTCAATCCCAAGCTTTTAGCAGATAATTCTCCCTACAAAGGACTTGCAGGAGTAGGAGTAGCTTATATATTGGCGATCGCTACTGCCCAAAGTTTAGATAAACTCAAGGGTTTAACGAATCCGATCATGGAGCTGTTTACCCTGGGGACAATTGCCGATCTCGCTCCTTTAGTGGGGGTCAACCGCCGTTGGCTCAAGCGGGGTTTAAGAGCCTTGCCTAATTCTCAGTTATTAGGTATTCAAGCATTAATGCAGGTAGCGGGGATAGATGAGTCACAAAAACAACTCAAACCAGATGATATTGGCTTTCGTCTAGGGCCCAGAATTAATGCGGTGGGGCGGATTGGCGATCCGCAGATGGTAATTGAGCTATTAACCACCGATGATCCTGGAATAGCTTTAGAAAGGGCAATGCAGTGCGAACAAATCAATCAGCATCGCCGTCAACTCTGTGAAGAAATTGAAAAAGAGGCTATTGCTTTAGTCGAGAATACCCCGATTCCCTGGAAGCGCGATCGCGTTTTAGTGGTAGTCGCCGCAGGTTGGCATCATGGTGTAATTGGCATTGTGGCATCAAGATTAGTTGAACGTTATGGAGTGCCTGTGTTTATTGGTACTTATGAAGATCATGAATTAGAGCCAAAATCAGATACGCCCCCGCCTCCCAGAATGATTCGTGGCTCGGCTAGAAGTATTGATGAATTTAATGTCTTTGATGCCCTTAACTATTGCAGCGATTTACTCGGTAAATTTGGTGGACATCGCGCAGCAGGTGGCTTTAGTTTTCCCGCCGATAATTTAGTAGAGGTAAAACAAAGGTTAAGCGAATTTTCCCACCAATGTCTAGAAGTAGAACATCTTAAACCCCTAGTAAAAATAGATGCTCAAGCCAGTTTAGGACAAGTCGATTTTGAACTTTATCATCAAATAGAGGGGTTACAGCCTTGGGGGATTGGCAACAGTACCCCTATATTTTGGACACCTAATGTCAGAATCGTTGAACAAAGAGCGATCGGCAAAACTCAAAGCCATCTCAAGCTAACTTTACAAGCAGAAAATTCTACTACTCAAATTAAAGCACTAGCCTGGCGCTGGGGGGAATACTGTCCGCTACCAGAATGTTTAGATATTGCCTATAAGCTCAAGGAAAATAATTGGCAAGGCAACACCAGTATTGAATTAGAGCTAGTCGGGGTTAAACTTCCTCAAGGGCAAGCCAGTAATAATATCGCTGCCACTACTTTGAATAGGCAGATTAAAAAAAGCAACACAAGCAATGTTCAAAAAGCGGTATTTTCCTACAATGGTAGACCATATGTATGTAGTAAAACTATTAAAGAACTTCGCATCAGAAATGATCGCGGTAATGTCTTAGCCGTTAGTAAAGGCGATCGCACGGGCTTATTGGGTAAGTCTAGAGATGAAGCGAGGGAAGTAAATGTGACCAAAGAGCCTTATTTTCAGTTAATTAAGCTGGCATTACGGGCGATCGAAGACGGGAAATAGCCCACTAATTTAATTTTGCTGAAATGTTGGTTTTGTGACTCGTATCTGCTATCATAGGAAGCGTTGCAAATTAGCGGATGTGGCGGAATTGGTAGACGCGCCAGATTTAGGTTCTGGTGTTTTCGGACGTGAAGGTTCAAGTCCTTTCATCCGCATTGCTTCGGCCTCTTTGGTACTAAAGACTTTGATCGTAATGTCCCAAGAGAGAAAAACCGAAAATTATTTAATCTTTACTCGACAATAAGTATGGCGATCGCTTAAAAGTAAACCAAGGGGGTACTTGAAATACCCCAGGTTTCTAATTTCTTAAGAGTTGCTAGATGTCAGTAACCGTCCAATAGTACGATTTTCAGCAGTAAACGTCTTCTGAGCTACTCTTTGAATATCTTCGGGGGTAATTGCTTCTAATTTAGTCAATTCTTCAAAAATATTGCGCCAATCACCCGTTTTTGCCTGGTATTCGGCAAGTATTCTTGCCATACCCATATTAGAATCGAGGGTGCGTAGCAAACTTGCTTTGAGTTGTGTTTTCACCTGTTCTAGTTCTATTGGTTTGATTGGTTCAGTTTTTAAACGTTCAATTTCTGCTCTCAGGGCAGTTGCCAACTGATCGACAGTCGTTCCTGGTGAGGTTAAAGCATAAATGAGCATTAGGTTAGGATATTTATTGCCAGGAAAACCACTAACTCCCTGGGCGGAGAGGGCTACTTGCTTTTCTTCGACTAAAGACTTATAAAGACGAGAAGTTCTGCCGCTGCTAAGTAATTCAGAGATGACTTCATATGTTGGATAGTCTGGATGGCTGAGAGCAGGGATATGGTAGCCTTCGAGATACCAGGGTTGTGAAGGGAAATTAACCGTTACCTTTCTAGTTTCAGTTTGAACTGGTTCAACTTTAGTCACAGCAGATGGCTTTGGTTGAGCTTGAAAGCGACCAAAATAAATTTTAGCTAGTTCTTGCACCTCTAAAGGATCGACATCTCCAGCGATCGCCATAGTCAGATTATTGGGGGCATAATAAGCTTGGAAGAACTGTTTGATATTCTTCCTTGTCAAGCCATCGATATCCTCTCTATAGCCAATCACAGGACGTTTATAGGGATGAGTACTGTAGGCAGTGTCTAAAAACTCCTCGATCATCTTGCCTATGGGAGAATTATCAGTACGCAAACGTCTCTCTTCTAAAATCACCTGCTTTTCTTTGTAAAATTCACGAAATACAGGCTCTAAAAATCTTTCTGACTCTAAAGACATCCACAGTTCCAGCTTATTGGCAGGAAAGCTATAGAAGTAACTGGTATAGTCGGCTGAAGTAGCTGCATTTAAACCGACTCCCCCCGCCCGATCAACAATTTCACCGTATTTATTTTGTTTGACATATTGGCTGGCAGCCGATTGAGTAGCGGCAAATTTTTTGCTTAACTGGGCAAGTTTTGCTTCGTCTTCTGACTCCTGAGCCTGTTTGATCTGAGCAAAGATAGCGTCGAGTTGCTCTAACTTTTTGGCTTCAGCGCGATAGTTAGTCGTACCAATTTTTTTAGTTCCTTTAAATGCCAAGTGTTCTAAAAAGTGGGCTACTCCAGTTTGACCATCAGGTTCATCCACCCCACCGACGTTAGCATAAGTGACAAAGGAAACTACAGGAGCGTCATGATTTTCCAGAACAATAAACTTTAAACCATTGTCGAGAGTAAACTCCGTAATTTGCCCCATGACTCGATTTATATAAGGCTGAATCGAGGATTGCTGCTTACCTGGAACATCTGCCAAAGCAGATAGACTACAATAGTTCCAGCATAGAATGGCGATCGCTATCAGAGCTATCCAGCGTGGTTTTCTCCCCAGATCACAGCGATTTAGTTTACTTGATTTCATCGACTATTCCCAATTTCTCAATTTGGCTATCAATATAATAGCTGCGGTTATATTTTACTCAGATTTTTTGCTTTGCTGCGATATTAAGCGGGAACGATGGGGACGTAGCCACGAATATTGCTTTGGGAACTTCAATACCGAAGTATAATAAAAATGTAATAGTTCTTTTGAACTGGGGTATTGAGATGAAAAATAAAGCTTTATCTTCATTACTCACTACTGCTGCACTAGCTCTTGGTCTAATTCTGGTAGGCGAAGTACCTGCCGAAGCATCTGACCCCATTTTTTCTTGTCAATCAAACGAAGGTCTTCTGACTACTGTAGCCAAAAATAATAATGGCGAAGGTAAACCAGTGTTTCACTGGAATCGGGAGCAAGTAGATACTTTAGCTAATTCACAGCAGTTGTGTGATTCTGTTTCCCAAAAGCTAAACGATTATGTGGCAGAAGGTAACAATTTATCATCTGTAACTTTTAAAGCTCAAGAACAGATGGGTTTACCTGCTATTTGTGTTGCCGAACAATATCAACAATGCAGTTTACTTCTGTTTACACTTAAGCCTTCGCCAAAGCCACATCTTGCTGCTAATAATGCTTTAGCTTCAATTCTGGATCAAGACTTACAAGTCAGTCCAATTAAATTCCGAGATCGAGGAGTTCAATCGACTGCTTACAAAGTTAATTTTTGGCAGCTACTCGGTTTGTAGTCAATTTTAGTCGTAAATTTTAACTGTGTTACACTAATAACGTATATTCTACCTCCAGGGCTGGACGGAACATAATTTGACTCGCCTCGGAGGTCAAGAGTTCAATGCCATCGTCATTGCCCGAAATAGATTCGGACACAATTCCCAATCCATAATTAATCTCACCATCCGTCCATCGTTGGACTGCCTCACTAATATCGACGTGGCGAATGTTGTCTTCATCTGAGCCGTTATCCCCCGAAAATGTATTAATCAGTCCATCAAAATCATCATCCATGGTAAGACCATCTCCCAGAGAGTTCCAGGTGGATAACTCATCCCAACTACGAGTCATGTAATGGACTTCAAAGTCTGGATTTAAGAGGGGATGATCGATGTCATCAATCAGGGTGAGTTTAAGCTCGGCACGAGTAATCGTTGCCCCTGGAGGAATTTGGTTAGTCTCATCACCAATAATGTCATCGAATTTTAGTAAGGCTTGCCTTCGCGATCGCGCAACCAGTTATTGGTCGTGTCATCATCAGCCACTAACACCGAACTATTGCCATAATTGCCATTTTGGTCGGCTTCATTAATCCAAGTATCTTGAGTCCCTTGGTAGTCATTTACCCCATCTTGGAAATACAGGGTTGGATTGGGTGCGACATATTGCTCGAAGTCAACCTCAAGACTGAACTGACTCTCGTCCTTCGTCAGAAAATTATCGAGAGTTGGCGAATAGCTAGATACATTAATGCGATCGCCTGCCAGATCAAATTCCATCTTAATACTATTGAGGGTATTTTATAGATATTTTGTGTTGTTAACTGGTTACACCCAAAAATTGTTTCAAAATTTAAATTATTTTTAGCTGAGATTGTTATATAGAACTTTCTCCACTACCCAAAGTTATCCACTCATATTGTAGTTTAGTAAGTTTTTTGGTAGCCATTGCCACAGAAATTGGTTAAAAGATACCCCATAGCAGATAATAATAAGGGGGGAGATACTGATTTAAACATAACTTAACTACCCATAAGCCATGGCTAAGACTAAGCGTAAAACCTTTTTACTAGATTTTGAGAAGCCTCTGTGTGAGCTGGAATCTAGGATCGAGCAAATCAAAAACCTAGCAGAAGATAATCAAGTTGATGTTTCTACTGAAATCATGCAACTTGAGGCTAGAGCAGGTGAGTTGCGCCAGGAAATATTTAGTACTCTAACTCCAGCCCAAAGACTACAGCTAGCGCGTCATCCTCGTCGTCCCAGTACTTTGGATTACATTCAAGCAATCAGTGATGAATGGATCGAGCTACATGGCGATCGCGGAGGCTACGACGATCCTGCACTGGTAGGAGGAGTGGCTCGTATTGATGGTCGTCCAGTGGTGGTGGTGGGACACCAAAAAGGTCGAGATACCAAAGACAACGTAGCGCGTAATTTTGGCATGGCTTTCCCTGGTGGTTATCGCAAGGCTTTGCGGCTGATGCAACATGCTAATAAATTTGGTATGCCTATTTTGACCTTTATTGATACTCCTGGGGCATGGTCTGGAGTGGAGGCAGAAAAGCTCGGTCAGGGAGAAGCGATCGCCTATAACTTACGACAAATGTTTAGTTTTGAAGTTCCGATTATCTGTACCGTGATTGGGGAAGGTGGTTCTGGGGGAGCATTGGGTATTGGTGTCGCCGACCGCCTATTGATGTTAGAACACTCAGTATACACTGTAGCTAGTCCCGAAGCCTGCGCTGCAATTCTGTGGAAGGATGCTCAAAAATCTGATCGTGCCGCAGCCGCTTTAAAAATTACCTCTGGGGATTTAAAAGAACTGGGTTTGATCGATCAGATTATTCCTGAACCGAGTAATGGCGCTCACGCCAATCCTGTGGAAGCAGCAGCAAAATTAAAAGAAGTTATTTGGCAAAACCTAGAGCAATTGTGGCAGATGTCACCAGAGCAAAGACAAGAACTGCGTTATCAGAAGTTTCGCAATATGGGTCGTTTTGAGACAGTTGCCAGTTAAGTCGCTTTGCTCCAATTCAAAATTATCAATTATCAATTCAAAAATTAAACAATTCAGATAATGAAGTTGGAGTAACAAATTTTGAATTTTGAATTCAAAAAATCTCTTATGGCGATCGCTCGAATATTATCTCCAAGACAGATGAACCAAGAACAATTAAAAGCAATTCTGATTTTCGATATTGACGGTGTGATTCGAGATGTGGGAAATTCATACCGTAGGGCGATCGCCGATACCGTAGAAGAGTTTACTGGTGGTGCTTGGCGACCCACTATGGAAGACTTAGATAACCTCAAGTCCGAGGGAATTTGGAACAACGACTGGGAAGCATCTCAAGAGCTAACCTATCGTTATTTTGAAGCGATGGATCAATCCCGTGAGTCAGTAAGGTTGCGATACGAGCGCATTGTTGAGTTTTTTCAAGAACGTTATCGTGGCAAACACCCAGAGCTTTTTGATGGTTATATTGCCAATGAACCTTTGCTGGTTTCTGCCAGTTATTTTCAACATCTAAGTAATAATCAAGTTGGTTACGGCTTTTTTAGTGGTGCGACTAGAGGTTCAGCCGAATTTGTGATTAAACAGCGATTAAAATTAGACAATCCTGTTTTGGTAGCTATGGAAGATGCACCCAGCAAACCAGATCCCCAAGGCATGTTTGATGTCATTGCTCAAATTGAAACTAAAACTAGTAATGTCCCCGCATTTTATTTAGGAGATACGGTTGCCGATATGCATACCGTAGTCAAAGCCAGAGAAGCCAAAGTAGAACGAAATTGGATTGCAATTGGGATTCTTCCCCCCCACGTCCAAAACTCAGAGACAAGACAAGCTGATTATGCCCAAAAATTGATGGCAGCAGGGGCAGAGATTGTTC
Source organism: uncultured Pleurocapsa sp. (assembly GCA_965365755.1). Taxonomy (GTDB): domain Bacteria; phylum Cyanobacteriota; class Cyanobacteriia; order Cyanobacteriales; family Xenococcaceae; genus Waterburya. The sequence continues at coordinate 8,841 of CBDUCX010000092.1, read as the reverse complement.
TTAGTAATATCGAAAAGTTAGATTTGCAGTTAATTAATGAGTTGATCAAAGATTCATGATGCTAATAAGCATTTATTACTCAATGAGATTCAAATTCTCGATTGCTGCTGCCAAATCTTCCTCCCAAATCCACAATCGATAACAAGGAGGAACATCATAGAAACCATATAATCCAACTATTGTCAGAGTCCGAAGATCGACGCAAACTCTTTGAAAAGCCTTTTCTATACCCTTAGATGGATCATCAGCACTTGCCAATTTGATACAGGCTCGATATTCATAAGCAAGTAGCAGATCTTCACCATAAGCAGCCCACGCGCCGCGTTTTTCTGTCCAAGCGGTTTCTGCTGCTGCAATAGCCAGATTAAAATCCCGATTACTGGGTAAAGAAGGATAAATAGGAAAAAAAGCTGCCCATCCGCTAGCAATCATATTGAGATTAAAAGTGTATCTTCGAGGGTCATCTCTAGGAGGTACTGGATCTGACTGACCGCCACCATACCAGGGAGCTACATAAGCTAGTAAACGTCCAAAGCCATCAATTAATTCTCCTGTAGGAATAGTTGCCAATCTGCGTTTAGATCCATTTGGTCTAGTTAACCTTTCTTCCAGAAGATCGTTAAATACGTTAGTCGCATCATTAGCTGCCTTGATATGCTTTTCGGCTGCGTCTGCTGTGAGTTTACTTGACAGATAGTTGCGCAGTGCTTCTGGAAGATCGTCATAAAAACTATTTGCCAAACGCTGACGACATAAATCTAATTTTGGTTGAGCTATTTCTGCTCTTCCCGCATACTGGGCTTTTTCGGGGGTATCAATGGAAACCATCCGAATCGGCTGTTCGATAACTGGGGTGTCGCCATCTGAAGTTCTTAACAATCTTTTTGCTGTAGCCGAGCGACGATTTCTCGTAAAAGTAAAATTTACTTGAGGAGTTGCCATTGTTTTTATTGTCTAGTCAATACTGATAGTATCCCTGCTGTTGCCGAACTATCCAAATAGCGATCAGTCGGCTACGGGTCCGAAAGTAAAATCTACTTGAGGAGTTGCCCTAATGTTAATTAATTAGCGATCGCCTTTTGATAAAATATCAGAAACAAAGATAGAGGTTGAGCTGAGTGTTTGCGCCTAAAGTACTGCTGCATCCTGAAGATGAATACTTTCCCATGGACCCGATTGAATTTATTTCAATCTCACGCTTTCGTCATCATATAGGAGGGGGTAGAGATTTTGGCTACAACAAAGAATCGGAAGAGTGGGTCAGAACTAACGTAAGATCACCTGAATACTATGACATTCCCCTAGCATTTATTAACAGTTATGGTCTTCACCCTAATGGGGATAATCGGCGACCAAGAGATAGAAATCGAGGTAGAACCTGGAATGTTTTTCTAGAGGCAGATGGCGCTCCCAGAGGCGATCGCGACCCTGATAATAATGTTCCTGTTTTTCTTGATCAAAGTACCCAAAATGATGGCACTATTTTCCATCAGTACTGGTTCTTCTTTGGATATAATCCTTCACTGGCTTTTAGACATCAAGGAGATTGGGAAGATTTTACCGCCGTAACCGCAAATAATCGCCTTGTTGGGGCATACTTTAGTGCCCACGGCGATCGCCAATACTACCCTCGTGAGGAACTAGAAATGGACGGAGAAAGGGTTATAGTATACTGTGCCAATAGATCTCACGCCTTATATCCGCGAGCAGGCTCATTCGGCTTTTTGGGTGCTGAGCAAACTGCACCAGGGGGTTACCAATGGGATACCTCTCTTTATATTGAGGCTTTATCATCCCAACCCTGGCGAGATTATGCTGGTGCTTGGGGTCAAGTTGGTCAATTTGCAGCTTCTACAGGCCCTCTGGGCCCTTGGCATAAGCCGTGGCGCACTAGTGGATAATACTTTTGAGAAACTTTGCTACTGTTTCTGGGATACCAACGCTTAGGAAGCATTTTTATTGAGCGATATTTCTCTTCTCAGTTTCCCACTTTTTATCTCACTTGAATAGTCAATTCTAAAATACGCTTACATCTCTCACTAAAAGTGAGGGTCTTACACTCCAAAGATCAAACCATACTTAAAAATACTACGTAAGTAAGATATATTCTGTAATTTAATTAGTTATGTTTTTAACAGTAGTATTTAGCTATTTTTCAACTATTAACAATAGGAATAAGGAGAATTTATGTCAAAATCAAATCTATTAATTAAGCTAGGAGCCAGCACATTACTATTATCTTTAGCATCTATTTGTGCAATTAAAGCCCCAACAAGTTTACAGGCACAAGAAACTGATGGTAATACTACTATTGAGAATTTGGAAAATGATGCGAGTGATGTAGTAGGAGAACAAGTTACGGTAAGAGGCGAAGCGAATGAAGTCGATCCTGGCATTTCTTTTGAGATCGCCGAAGAGGGGTTCTTGCAAGGAAGCGAAGTACTAGTCATAAATGCAACGGGTGAAATGCTACCTGATATGCCAGAAGATGAATTGGAATATCAGGTAACAGGAGAGGTTGGTACATTCTTAACTGCGGACATAGAGAGTTACAACAGCCTGTATGATTATGACCTCGACCCAGATCTCTATGTAGACTACGAGAACAAGCCTGTTATTTTCGCTGAATCGATAACTCCCGCCCCAGGTATCGAAGATATTTCTGAAACGCCTGACAATTTTTACAGCAGAGAAGTTGCTTTGGAAGGAAAAGTTACTGACATAAAAAGCGATTTAGCTTTTACCTTGACCGAAGATGACTTCATTGGCGGTAATGATATGTTAATAGTAAATATTACAGGAGAACCAATTCCTTCTGAAGATGAGCGAGTCGTAGTAACAGGTATGGTTCGTCCCTATATTGCTGCTGATTTTGAAAAAGATTACGACTTGACTTGGGATTTGGATGTGCAAAAAGAAATAGAAGCAGAATATTCTCAGAAACCCGTTTTAGTTGTAGATAGTATTTATCCAGTAGAAGACGACGGATTATTAGAATAATTATCTAGTTACATCGATAGATAGAGTGCAATTAAACCGCGCTCTATTTTTTCAGATTAACCAGTATTTTTTCATTATAAATATTTGAAATACAAAAGTAAGTTGAATTCTCCTAAACTACCTTCTAAACAAAAATTTGCTAACGTTTTTAATTTGCTCGGTCAAATTAGCTACTGGTTTCACTTAATTTAAGAACAATTAACTCTTTGGGATTACTTAACTGGATTACAAAAGAATGAAAAATATAGATCAAAAGCTCAAATACACTACTATGGGAATATTGAGCGCGATTGCACTTTTAATTATTTGGAGTTTCATCGAACCCTATGTGCTTAATACAGAAACCGAAACAGCTAAAATCCCTAACCTACCAAGCTCTTGGCAAGGAAAACAGATAGCTCAAATTACAGACTTTCAAATTGGACTTTGGGGCGATAATCGTGCTACTGCTCGTCGTAGCATAGCTAAAATAGTTGAAGCACGACCTGCTGTGGCATTAATTAGTGGCGACTTTCTCTATCATCCAGGTAAAAATATTGAGTCAGAAATTGAAACGGCAGTAGATATAGTTCGTCCTTTAGTTGAAGCAGGCATCCCTACCTATGCAGTGTTGGGTAATCATGACTATGGTATGAGTGGCAAAAAAGCACAACCTAGAATCAAAGAAGCAGAACGTTTAGAAACAGCTTTGGAATCTGCAGGTATCGAGGTGTTAGAAAACGAAGCAGTCAAATTGCAACTGTCAGATAGCAACGAGTCTTTATATTTGGTTGGGGTAGGTTCGCTTTGGGCGAATCGAGATAATGTAGACAAAGCCTTGAGCAATATACCCAATCGCAGCCCGAGAATTATAATGATGCACAATCCAGATACGTTTGAGCAATTTCCATCGGGTTCAGCACCTTTAGCAGTAGCAGGACATACTCATGGAGGACAGGTACGAGTTCCTGGTCTGCCTCAATGGTCTTGGTTAAGATTTACTCAAAAAGATAAAGTATACGCTGATGGTTGGGCAATAGGATTTGGCGAACCCACTAATCGGCTGTACGTTAATCCTGGAATTGGCATGAGCGTAGCACCAATACGCTTGTTTTGTCCGCCAGAGTTGACTTTTTTTACTCTTCAGCCTGATTGAATCGATTTGATTATGTCTATGGACTGATAGTGGCAATTTATAATTATGCCACCATCGTTTCAATGTCTATCTTTAAGCTCATTACTCATGTCCTCAAATCTTATTTCTTATCAACGTGATACTTAACCGTAGTTGTACTCAAATTAAATTCCTGGGCGATCGCCTTTCTCAATTGCCGTTTGAATATCAATCTGGACATTAAACTCATTCTCAGTAGTATTTTATAAATACAACAAACAACAAAAAATAAGGGAAAATAACGAAATCACTTTATACACGGGCGATCGCCAGATCAATAACTTTAGGGGTCGAGTTAAAAAAACTCCTTAAAATTAAACTTTAAAGAGTTGATCAACGAAATGACCTAAAACACTAAAAGGTATTGGTGTGTCTAATTCCTTGGTAAAGTATTTAGAGAGAACGGAGTAAGATTCTGTGTTCATTTTCACTGATCGATACAGTGTCAACGATTTCCCCTTGTACTTGTTTTCCATCTTCTAAATCAACTGTCAACTGTTGCCCAACAGCTAAGATAGGACATTCACTCAATACTTCTTCCGATTTGAGAAATGTTCCGTCTAAGTAATAGTCGTAGATACAAAAGTGCATTCTGCTTTGTGTCTTATTAGTAGTCATGATTTTTTCTCCTAAATCATATTGGTTGCTGTAAGTTTAGAGTTCGCTTGAAGGGACTAATGTAGGGGGTATTCCCTACCAGAAAAGATAGCCTAGCGCCAGGGGGGATATCGAATCGACGCAACGGAAAATTTTGTATTTTATTTATTTCGAGAAAGGCTAAAAGAAAAGCTAATCAGCTTTCACAACTGGCTCCAATTGTTTTTCTAAAATTACGAATGTAGATTGACAGATCGTGGGGGGTTAGTGTTACTTGTTTGAGAATTAGCTATCTATTTCTAATATAGCAATCTTATTTGAGTTGTAAAAATTTGCAGAGCTACTTAGGTGATAAATTGACGAATACTTATCAAGATGCCATAGAAGAAGAACTGTTAATTAACCTCTTACTTTCATCCTCACGCCACCATCAGGAGAAAAAGTAAAACCACGACGAGTAGATTTAAGGGGACGATTATCCAGTAACTCTAATTCTACTTGGGACATAATGGTTGCCAAGACAAGCTTCATTTCATACAGGGCGAAAGCATAGCCTAAACAGCGACGATGCCCTCCTCCGAAAGGGAGATACTCGTAAGGAGAAAACTGTTTCTCGATAAATCTCTCTGGCTTAAATTTCTTGGGTTCAGGATAAATATCTGGACGCTGATGAGTTAAATAAATGGAAGGAAATAAAGATGTTCCAGGTTGAAACTGATAGTCCATTAGTTTCATCGGTTTCTTTAATTGTCTACCGACAAATACAATTACAGGATTTAACCTGAGTGTTTCCGATATGACCGCACTAAGGTAAGGTAGTTTAGCAATCTCGGTAAACTCAGTATTTGAAGCCAGAGAATCTAACTCCGCTTGAAATTTTTGTTTAACCTCAGACAGACGATGCAGCCAGTAAAACGACCAGGCTAAAGAACTAGCAGCAGTTTCATGTCCCGCAAAGAGCATGGTCATAAGTTCGTCCTGTATTTCAACATCACTCATGGGTTCACCGTCCTCGTCTCTTGCTGATAATAGCAGGCTGAGAATATCTTCCCCCATAGTCTCAGGATAGTTTCTACGGTGCTCGCATTCCGACTGAAGTATTTCTCTAATCTGGCGTTTCTGCTTCAGAAATTTACTCCAGGGGGTCAATGCACCCAAGTCTTTTTGTAACCAAGGAAAAAAGAGAAAAAAAGAGGTCAACGGAGAATTAAACGTCTCCAAGTAGTCAACTAAAATTTTTTTAAGGCGATCGTATCTTTGTCCCTTATTGATACCAAAGATCGTCCGTAGGATAATTTCCAGGGAAATCTGTTGAGTATAGTCGCGGATACAGATAGTTTGTCCAACTTGCCATTGAGATATAACTTCTTGAGTCACATCTACCATGGTTTGACCATAGCTTTTCATCCTCTCTCCATGAAAGGGTGGCATCAGTAGCTTACGCTGCCTTCTATGTTCGTTACCGTTTAATAACACCAAGGAATTATCACCTAACAAGACCCTAACTGGTGCAGTAGATTGTTGACCTACTTCAAAGAAATCAGGATCAGCAGTAAACACCTTTTCGATCGCCTGGGGATTGCTAAAAATTACGTAGGGAGGAAGGATAAGAGATTTTGACCCGTAAAAAATCTCACCATATTTACGCTGAAATTTTTCTAGAGTACCAAACTGATCAAGTATCGCTTGAATCGCAGTTATAGTAGGTGGTAATTTAGAGCCAGGAGGAAGCTGGGGTTTTTCTGAGCTAGAGGTTGCAGTAGTCATTCCAAATACTGTTATTTAAAGCTAAGAGCTACGAACACAAAGGACTTGTCCGCATGTAATACTTTGTCCTAAAGGATAAGCTACGCAAATACGTTATAGGTTAAATCGCCAACGTCTTACTTTGCCTTAAGTCGCTGATTGATATTTTTTAGTTGTACTTGACTACTAACAGGAGAACGAGGCTTAGGTAATTCTAAGTTAGGCCAATTATCCAAATCACTACAGGCGCAGTCCAAAGATTGTGTCCCTACTTCAACCATTGGTACAGGAATTGCACATCTAGCACATTGATCTATCGTCCAGGCGGGAGAAAGCAATTCATAGATGGTAGTTTTTTCTCCTTCTAGATAACAGTCTCGACCATCGACACTCATAATTTTCTGCCAGCACTCTTCAAATTGCGGTGCAAAGCGATCGCCCTGGATGATTTTTTCAGGTAGTAGTTCTGCTTGACCATTACGCCAGACTAGCTTTTTGCCTAATTGAAACCAGTGAGCAAGATAGGTTTTAACTTCTGTTGCTGATGCCATGTTGTTACCTTTTACCCTTTACTTTTCAGAATGTTTGTACGTCAAGAACGAAAGTTACTCTGAAAATATCTATAAAATATCTATAATTTCTAATCGTAACCAGCCTGTTGCTCAAAAAAGTTTGTCAAGCAGCATTCTCGCAAGTGACTAGTAATTCATCTCTATGTACTTCTAGTTACGATCATAGGTGCAAAATCAATAAACATGGTGATTGATCAGCTAGATTTCATATTTACTTAAGGGTTCTCCCAGTAAGCTGAGATTTAGGACATGACCCCCTGTCACCAAGTAAGTAACATCAGCTAGATTACCTACCTGGCGAGATAGGTGTCCGAGACGATCGCGAAACAGCCGCCCCAGGGGATAAGCAGGTACGACACCCCATCCCGTCTCTTCTCCAACGACAATAACCTCGGCAGGAGTGCTTTTAAGGCTTGATAAAAAGCGATCGCTCGTATCTTGCCATGCTGCTTGATCCGATTCCAGGAAGTTCGCTATCCACGTCCCCAAAGAATCAATTAATAAACATTCTTCTGGAGAAGCCTGTTCTAGACAAGATGGGAGATCGATCGCTGCGCTTAGGGTACGCCAACTTGATGGTCGCCTTTGTTGATGTTTCCTGATTCGGGCTTGCCATTCGCGATCGCTTTGATCTACTTTGGCTGTAGCAACGTAAACCACTGCTTTATCGGTTTTAACTGCGAGAACTTCGGCAAATTCGCTTTTTCCCGAACTTGTTGGCCCTGTAATTAGGCTAATTTTTGGACTGCTGGATATCTTCGCTACTGACGACTGCTGCTTGACCATGTTCAGGGAGTTCGGAGTTCGGAGTTCGGAGTTTGGAGTTCGGAGTACTCGCTCCGCGTTGGCGCAAGCCTTCTCGTGTATGGTGAAGCTACGCAACGGAGTTGCAATGTAATTTAAAAATTCCACATTACAGGATTAGGATCGAGATGATCTGTTACTTGTCTACCGATGCGATCAATCTCTGTTAATTCATCAGAGGATAAAGTGACCGAAGCTGCTTGAGCATTATCTTCTGCTTGTTCGGCATTTCTGGCTCCTGCGATCGCATTTGTTTGCGGTTGAGCAATTAACCAAGCTAGAGCTAGTTGCGCCAGACTACAGTTATGACTTTTAGCGATGGGACGAAGTTCTGCTAAAGCTTTTTGAGCCCGTTGATAATTTTTTCCCTGAAAAAGTTTATTCTTGGCTCTAATATCTCCTTCCGCAAATTGATGGTCTAAGCCAAATTTACCTGTCAGTATTCCTTGAGCCAGGGGAGAATAAGCCAGAATGGAGATATTGTTGTCTATGCAATAAGGCATGGCATCATTTTCCACCTGTCGCCAAAAAAGAGAGTAAGGAGGCTGTAGACTATCGATTCTGCCATACTTGCTGGCTTCTTCTAATTGGGTACGGGAAAAATTAGATACCCCAATGGCGCGAATTTTACCTTGTTCCTTGAGTTTATTTAAAGCACTCATCGTCTCGGAGATTGCCACGACTTCGCTATTAAAAGAGCCAGAAGGCCAATGAATTTGATATAAATCGATATAGTCGGTGTTGAGATTGGTCAAAGAGCGATCGCAAGCTTCTATTACCTGATCGTATTGGAGATGATTGGCAAATACTTTAGTGGCATAGACTACTTTATCCCTGACGTCACTCAAAGCCTTAGCAACAATTTTTTCTGAATAGCCGCTACCATAAACTTCTGCCGTATCTACTGTAGTTATTCCTGCTTCATAGGCGTTGCGGATAGCCTTGATCGTCTGCTCATCTTCTATGCCT
>CBDUCX010000091.1:0-16701 GCA_965365755.1 uncultured Pleurocapsa sp. | reverse complement strand
TCTCACATTATCACAGCTTATTTCTTCGATAAAAAAGATGATTCCAAAGAAGCTAAAACCGATGCTGCTGCTTCTTGAGCTAATATACGGGACTTGTCTAACGTACACAGCAAGCAGGAATCTTAAAAGCTCAACAGTTTGATCTCGTACCTCGCAAATAATGTAGTCTCGCGCAATTCACTCCTGAGTCATCTTTAACTCAAGTTACGGTCACGGCATAAAGACTTTCAATCCAAACTCTAGCACCACACATCGGCTTATCTGGGCGATAGACAACACGGCAGCCTCCTGGCATTTCTACTTCGTGCCCGTATTGATTCGTATCTCCTTGCTTGACTGTAATTACTGGCTGATGCTGTTGGTGTTTCTGATTGTGTTTGATTTTCTGAGCGTTGACGTGAATGATAGTTTTTGCTGGCTTTCTGGGATTGCGCCAACGGGGAGCAGGCCCTCTTTTGCCTTTCGTAATAATAGGTCTGCCGTTGAATAGGGGAATGAGCCACATTTTTCCTGTTTTATAAGCTCCCTCCACTCTCTTGGTTATCAACAGAATTCTAAGTCTGGCAGTAGAGATTTTGAGGATTTTGGCTGCTGCTGTAGTACCTACTATCATTTAACTCTAACGAGATCGCAATAGTTTTTCCAATTCAGTTTACTAAAGATACATTACGTTTACGAGCACAAGGGCAAATAATTGTTGTGAAAGTTTTTATTCAGCATAATTCTTGGCGTTTCAAACATAGTAAGCAGAATAGTCTTTCATCTTGAATCTCACAAGAAGGGTAATAAACAGTATGAGTCAATCCCCTAAACAACTTCTAGAAAAACCAACGCCAGATAATTACGAGCATCATTCACCATCAAGATTCCCTCTAAGTGTCTGTTCAGCTAGTAGAGAAGAAATTATTTGCTCGATCAAACTTACAATTAGAGATAGAGAAGGCAATCCAACCACATTACCTGACGATCTTAGTGGTCACTTTTTTTTAATTGCACCTTGTGGCTCTCCCCAATCTTCAGTGTTAAAAGAAGATGATCAGGTAATTTGGACTAATAAAGATGGCTGGACTCCTATTTATAATGGCGATGGTATGGTGTACCGTTTGAGTTTTAATCATCAAAGTGCTGCTTTGAAAAGCCGTTTTATCAAACCACCTTGTTACTATGCAGATTTAGTAACTTCTGATGAGTCTAAAAAAAAGAATTACAAAGACCTGGCTTTCCAAAACATAGCTATTTCTCGTGTATCTCTCAACAAACTAGGTGCCAAAAACCAATTAAATACAGGATTTGTTCCCTTTAAACTTCCAAATGATAATAGCGATCGTTTGCTCATAACTTGGGATGCAGGAAGACCCTATGAAATAGATCCAGAGAGCTTAGAAACTCTAACTCCTGTCGGCAAAAATGAGGACTGGTTAGATTTATTGCCTGAGCAACAGCCCCAACCATTTAAACAGCTATTGACATCAGCTCATCCTGTATTTGATTCAGCCACAGGAGAATTATTTACCGTTAATATCGGCAAATCTATCTGGACAATCCTAGCGTTTTCACGTTCTTTAAAATGCAGACTGACAGAAACCGCTAAAACAATAAAATATGTAATCGCTAATCCCGATCTGTTACCTAGCATTCAAACTAAATTTATTAAATTATATTCTGTATTTTTAGGTATTATGCAGTTAATCATCGGTTTGCTAGGAATCCTCGAAAAAATATCAAAAACTTCTAGTGGTGGATACAATTATGATTTTGTACACTTACTAGTTTGGGATGGCAAGCAAGTAGGAATTAAGAGGAAGTGGAATATTGTCTTACCAGGGAACAAACCTCTCAAGATTGACCAAACTGTTCATCAGATGGGTTTAACTAAAGACTATATAATATTCGCCGAAACATCTTTTAAGTTTTCTCTGGCTAATGTCTTTTCTCATCAACAAGATCTTTTGCCCAAAGCTGTAAAACTTATCCTGTCAGATTTTGCTGATTATCCTCAATATCCTATTTCTAAGTTATATATTGTCAAACGAGCAGATTTAAAGCAAGCGACAGTTAGCACAAATAAGTTCTTAAACTGGTTTTCTGGTAATCTCTTTGAACATTTGCCTAAAGTTGTTGCTCAAGAAGTAGAAATTGCTCCAGAGTTTTCTCACTACTTAGTTGATTATGACAATCCCAATAATCAAATTACTCTATACGCCAGTCATTTAGCTGCAACAGACATAGCTGAATATATTCGTCTTTCTGATCGTTCGGCTTTTGATGATCAGAGTTTTGGGAATAATTACAACGACACGAAAATAGGCTATAAAATGCAACAGTTAGTGGGCAATGTTGTTAGCCCTCTAGATGTTAATCGACTAGGACGCTGGGTAATTGACGGAGAAACAGGAAAAGTCATTAATCAGCAGCTAGAAGCTAGTACTAAACTAACTTGGAACACTGCGTTTTATGCTAGTGCAGATCTCCAACCAACAAAAAAACATACTGATATTTTCTGGAATAGCTGGGGTTGTTGGCCTGACACGATAACCAAAAAGGCGGTGGCTGATTATGGACAATATCCTCATCGATTGATTCCACTAGATGAAGTACTGAAGCTAACTTACCAAGGTATTCCCTCTAGTCTTTGTCATTTGAAAATTAGAACTGATGATGATAACCAGACCAAGATCGAGATAGACCTCAATAATTATTTTCAATTTAATAAAAACTATTTGGGAACTTCGGCACAATTTATCCCTCGTCCCAATGCAGAAGATCAAACCGATGGCTACATTGTCTGTGTGGTTTTAACTTCCGATGAATTTCTTTCTCAAAGCGATCGCGAAGATAATGATCCAGAATGGTCACAAAATAGTGAAATTTGGATCTTTGATGCCAGGAAACTGAAAGACGGGCCGCTTTATAAAATGAGTCATCCCAAACTAAATATTGGCTTCTCTTTCCACACGACTTGGATGCCCGAAGCCAAGTCTCCCAGCAGACGTTTAGACTACGATGTGCGGGAAGATTATGACCATCTGGTTAAGCAACTAATTGCCAATCATCCAGAGTTAGGGGATAAGATTCGCCAATTGTTTGATCAAGAGATATATCCTAATTTTTAAGTAGGTTTTCTCTGACCGTGACAAGTTGCTAGACTGCCTAGTTTATTAGCTGGGTGAGCGAAATTTACTGTGGTAAAAAGTAGGGAGATAGCACGAAGTTGCGTTGCGGTGAAGCATTACGGTCTTGGGGGTCCTCCCCGTTGAGCCCTAAAGCGATTGTCTTGAATGTCAAGTTTAATTTGTCAATTCAGGCGATCGCTCTCGTCGTTAATTTAAATATCTTTTGAGCTTATGTTTCGACTGAAATTGTCGATAAACCTGCGATCGCATTCTTGGTGGTTTTACCCAAGATGTAAACATTAACCTCGCAACTACCAACACGATAAACTTTGATATCAGTGAGATGAGTTTGTAGTAGGTTGACTAAAGCCTGATAACGCTTACATTCTGTCATTTCCTCTTCATCGTCACAGTCTGATTCGTCCGTAACTCGCTGGAAAAAACGATCAAACTCTCTAATTTCAATTGTTTCCTCATGATCACAATCTGTAAGTTCTAATAGTTTTGATTTCAGATCATTTACATGATCGAGGTAGACAGTCTCAAAGGGATAATCCGATTCACTAAGCCAGAGTAAACCTGCTGATGCTTTAGATAGTTGATTAATTAATTCTTGGTCATTCATTGGTTGACACATAATGGGATTACGTTCCAGAGATTATCTCCAGAAAATTGAAATCTTGTTTGACTCTGCGATCAAATTTGATTGTATAAAAACTCAACTTAATCTTCTAGATTGGCCAAAAAATCGTCAAAACCAACTGCTTCTTGTTGAGGGTCGTTCATTCGCGACTCAGCGATTGCAATATCTTTCTTATCCTCTGCCTGTTTTAGGAGTTGTTAAAATAGCTCGTAATCCCGCGCGGAAATCATATAAACCGATTCATTACCCGAACGCTTGATGGCAATATGTTCCGAACCATAGGCTACTCTATTTAGAGTATCGGCAAAATTTCTTCTGGCTTCTGCCGAGGATAGAAATTTCATGTTTGTAATTTATACATCATGTACTTATTGTACGCGAATAAACAAATAAACTGAAAGCTAGCTCATTGGTCACAAGTTAAAGAAATCAGAAAGGTGATGATGTTTTACAGCGGGTTTCAAATGAATAGACCACGTAGAAGAGAAATTTTGGTCACTAATTACGAATGGTGACTTTATTTACGCCCACGTCTACTAGTTTAACTCAACGCTTATTTAAACCAGAATGCGAATTGGAAAATCTCGACATTGTCCATTTGAGTACCCACATGGACGTGTAGACCAGAAAAGGGCAAAGATGTAGACTTCAGTAATGGAATTACCTCTTCTGATGGCAGTCCAAATCTGTAAGGTAGCTAAGCAGGGGTTAGCTTTGACGGGAAAAAGGATGTGGTTGGCACCCCCTAGCAGGTCAGCGAAGTCATGCAGGTTGCGCAGAATCTGGGCGCGGTTGCAGAAGTAAAGAGGTGTGGAGTAGCGTTTGGCGATCGCTGCAAGATCAAGTTTGGGGAACCCAGTGTTCATATAGACATGACAATTATAGTTTTTCGAAATCTTATATTAATAAAATAATGTGAGATTTTGGAAAATCTTGCACGACAAAACATATAGCATGAGAGCTTCTTAGCCTATTTAATTCATTTTATTAAAACGGAAAAAACACAGGGGTTAGGGTAATTGTAATCAGCCAAAAAATGATGTTTAGGGGAATGCCAACCCGCATAAAGTCGCTAAATTTGTATCCTCCAGGGCCATATACCATTAGGTTCGTTTGATAGCCAATGGGAGTAGAAAAGCTGGCGGATGCGCCGATCATGATGGCGATCGCAAAAGGCATAAAACTAACATCCAGACTACGAGATAAAGCCAAGGCAATGGGAAAGACTAAGGCTGCTGCCGCATTATTGGTAATCGCTTCGGTGAGTAGATTGGTTACGCCATAGATAATCGCTAAAGCTAACCAGGGATTATCTCCAGAAAATTGAGTGAGGCTGGTGGCGATCGCTCCTGCTGCCCCAGTGGATTCTAAGGCTTGACCGATACTTAAAGCTGCGCCAATTACTAGTAAGACCGACCATTCAATATTGCGGAAGGCTCTAATAGAGGAGCAACAGCGGGTTAACAACATTGCTGCTGAGGCTAAAATTGCCGCCTTGAGCATACTCATGATACCTAGGGAGGCTAACAGCACCATAACACCAAGAATGATAATTGCTAATGGGGCTTTCTCATGGCGTAGGGGTTCGGAATCAGGGATGCCGTTGACGAGATAGAAATCGTTAGAGATGCGTTGTTGAGACAAAAAATTAGCATTGGCTTCTAATAGTAAAGTATCCCCTGGTTGGAGGCGAATGCTACCTATTTTGCCCTGCAAACGTTCTCCGTTACGAGCTACTGCTATCACCACCGCATTGTATTGAGTCCTAAATTGTCCTTCACGAATTGTCTTGCCAACCATGGGACAGGTATTAGAGACTACTGCTTCAATCAAACAACGTTCCGAACGGGGGGTATCAAGCTTGAATACCTGATCTGTTGCCGGTTGTAGTCCTCGTAAACGGTGGAGATCGACAATCGAGTCAATCATGCCCGTAAACACTAAGCGATCGCCATCTCGTAAAATTTCTTTCGGGCTTACCGCAGGAATAATTAGTTGATTGCGGATGATTTCCACTACATATAGTCCAGGTAGATGTCTCAAGCCAGCTTGTTCGATGCTTTTATCGCTTAAAGGGCTATCTACTGGCACCATCATTTCGACAGTGTATTGCCGAACATCATCGCTCTCACTGATTACAGGTTTACGACTGGGCAAGAGCCAATGATGAGTGGAGAAGAGATAAATCATCCCGGCGATCGCACAAGGCAATCCAACAACCGCCAGATCGAATAATTTCAGCCCTGGTAAATCTGTGCTGGAGACTAATAGACCATTAACTACTAAATTGGTACTAGTACCGATTAAAGTACAAGTTCCACCAAAGATCGCAGCATAACTCAAGGGAATCATCAATTTGGAAGGACTAATGCGCAGTTTGCGTGACCAATCGCTGACCACGGGAATAAACATTGCCACCACAGGAGTATTATTCAGAAAAGCACTCATGCCCATTACGGGAGTCATCAAGCGAAATAGGGCAGCGTTATGTCCTTTAGGAAGTCCGAGAACTCGTTGAGAAATCCAGTTTAAGCCTCCCGTTTGAGACAAGCCAGTAACTACGATATACAGCACTGCGACGGTAATTACCCCAGGATTACTAAATCCTGCAAAAGCATCTTGCTCCGTTAAAATTCCACTAACGAATAAAACTGCCGTCCCACCTAAAAACACCACCTCAGCGGATAAATTAGTCCAAGCATTGAGCAGAAAAACGCTAATAGTAACAGCGATCGTCGTCCAGGCTCGCCAGTCAAGATTCAAATTTCCTGAGGTAGCCATATAAGACAAAAAACCACTTATACAGGAAACAGAGAAACCAATAAAGATAAGTAAAGCCCAATGCTTCCAAGTCTTAAGGGTAAAAATACGGCGAGAAAGTCGTCCTGCTTCCATGATGATAGATTTCCTTAAAAATTGCCTAATTTAAACCAAAGTGTATCATGAAAAAAAATCAACTGTTTTACAATTCAATTTAAATTCGATCCGAAGTAAATTCAGATTAGTCTCGATGATTTACTGAAGCTATTTAAAACTAGTAACATAGGGCTAATCATTAATAATTATGAAAAAACCTGATAAAAATCCCATAAAGTCAGAGCTTATAGATAATTTAATTCAGCATAATTTTTTATTTAGAGACTTAGATCCAGCCTTGATAGCCCAGTATATTAGTCCTGAGGAGCTGGTATCGGAAAAGCTTTATTCCAGTCGTCCTATTTACACAGCATTTGGTACTGATAACACTTTAGAGCATCTGTACGTGGTGACTAGTGGAGGACCAATTGTCGTTCGTAGCACTCCTTTAGACCGTATTATTGCCATTACTTATACCAACAGTTGTTTTGGGATGCAGAACTTAGCCTTGAGCTATGGCAAATTTTCTCGTGCCTTTCCTAGTTTGGTTGAGGCTTATAAAATGACAGATGTAATTAAAATCCCCCTAGAAACCATTCGTCTGATACATCAAGAATCCGAACTATTTCGCCGACGCTATGGGTTAATGTTTGAACTACAGGAAAAATTTCAATATCATTTGCTCAACTGTAGTACCTATCCGCCTCAAGCTGTGGCCGCACTTTTGCGAGCTTTGATTTATCAAGAGAGAGAATTGGGCAATCAGCCGATAGGAGACAGGTTTGTGTTTGATTTGCCCATTGAAGTCATTGCCAAGGCTTGTCAGTTAAATAACCGCACAGTGGAGCAAGTCCTCAAGGGGATGACCAAAGTAGGATTATTAAAACCCCATAAGGCTCAAAATGATTTGGTGACAGTAATTAATCCCGAAGAACTGAAAGTAGTTTATGGCGCAACTCGTGATAAGGTACCGTGGTGGCCGTTGCGATAAGTTTACATTTACTTCTCCTGTCGATGAATAAACTTTAAAAAGGCGATCGCTTTTTGGAAGAGTTTAATTGAAGGCGATAAAATTTGTTGTCTTGTAATGGTTATAAATTTGGGTATAAAAATGTATGTTTTGAATTGCTGCTATTTGACATAATCTTTGGGATATAAAAAAGTTACAGGCTTAGTATTCCCAAAAATAATTAATTTCATGTCTTTTTTCTTTGCGTCTTTGCGTCTTTGCGCGAAATAAAAAAAGGTGGATTTTATTCCCACCATAACCTCATCAAATTACCTAAGTACTAAAATATCTCGCCACAGGATGATAAGTAATAATCGCCTTGGTAGACTGTTCGGGATATAGTTGCTCACTCTCGTCCATATACCTATTGATACGTTTAGTAGTTAAGCTTCCCAGTTTTCTTTTGCTCTACTATATATCTCATCGATAGATTGATCTTGATAAAGCTGCTGAGAAATTTTTACATAATCAGTAGCATCACCATGAATTAAACTTAGAAATCTTAAAGTAGTAGCCGAACCCAAGGATTTTTGTAAAGCTTCTATTCCTTTCATAGTGACTTCTGTATCAGTCATTGTGGTTTTATTCATGAGCTTATCTTCTGATATAGTCTATTGGATTCATAATAGCTGTTTGTAAATTAAGCTTGAGAGCTTGCTTAATTAAATTATCGTCGCAACTAAGAAAGAAATCGGCTTCGCTTTGTTCCGCAGCAGCCATATGAATGGCATCTTTGCTAGAAAGTTTTGTTTTTTGCTGGAATGATTTTGCCAGGTTTATAATCTCAACTTGTGGCGAGATTTTGACCTGACAAACATTAGCTATTGCCAATACTGCGTACTTTCTTTGAGGAAAAGGACAAAGTAAAGTTTCATCTTGATGCATGAAAGACCAAACCAAAGTAACTTGGTTGACTTCAGCTTGCGTAAAAATTTCTTGACAAGCTAAAGCCTCCATCTTGATTCTAGTCTGTCGCAGATCGTCAAATCCTCTTTGAAAACAATTGTAATCAAGATAAATTAAATCTGTCATTAGGCACTAAAATACCTTGCCACAGGATGATAAGTAATAATCGCCGTGGTGGACTGTTCGGGATATAGTTGCTCGCTTTCGTCCATATACATATTGATACGTTTAGTATCTAATAGATCTAATTGCTTATATTGATCCTGAATATTAGGACAAGCAGGATAACCAAAACTATAACGAGAACCTCGATAGCGTTGTTGCAAGATGTCACGGATGTTATCCGACTCTTCGGCTTCAAAGCCTAACTCGCTACGAATTCTAGCGTGTGTCCATTCTGCTAAGGCTTCTGCCATCTGTACCGCCATGCCATGGTAGTAAAGATAGTCCGTGTAGTTATCGGCTTTAAACAACTTTTGGGCATATTCGGTAGCAACTTCCCCTACTGTTACCGCTTGCATGGGGAAGACGTCAATTTTACCTGATTTTTTGGTGGCAAAGAAATCGGCAATACAAAGGCGTTTACCCGATCGCTGTCGGGGAAATTCAAATGATGTTACTATTTTCTCGGTATCTTCGGTATCGTATATGTATAAGGTGTTTCCTTCAGCGTTACAGGGAAAATAACCATAAATTACCGTAGGATGCAATAGATTATCCGCAACAACTCTTTGTTTCCATTCTTCTAATATTGGATGAACCTTTCTAGCTAAAAACTCATCATATTCTTCTCTTGATTGGTCTTTAGGCTTGCGAAATTGCCATTGCCCGACGAATAAAGCCTGTAAATCCAAATAGGGAAAAACTTCTTCGATGGGTATCTCATCGGCATTTAATATTTTAGTTCCCCAGAAAGGAGGTGTGGGACGTTCTATATCTAAGGCGACTGCTTCGGAACGTTTAGTATCAACTACTAATGGTTCTTCTGGCTTACTAACCTCATCAACAAAAATTTTGTCCTGATTTTCGCCCTCAAATGGTTTGCCACCGTTTTCTTCTTCTGTGGGGGCGAGATCAACCTCATTGAGAAATCCTTTAAGATCATCCCAATTATCTTCCGCTTTAGCAGGCATCAGTTTATCCATAAAATGTAAATCTGCAAAAGCATCTTTACCATAGACAACTTTACCTTTGTAGGTATTTTGACAATCTTGATTAACGAATTTGGGAGTTAAGGCAGCACCGCCCAAGATAACAGGAACAGTAATACCTTTTTCATTAAACACTTCCAAATTATCTTTCATAAAGGCAGTTGATTTTACCAATAAGCCACTCATGGCAATACAGTCTGGCTGGTGTTCTTCGTATGCCTGAATAATACTATCTACTGGTTGCTTAATACCTAAATTAATTACCTTATAACCATTGTTAGAAAGGATGATATCAACTAGGTTTTTACCAATATCATGAACATCACCTTTTACAGTGGCAATTACAAATTTACCTTTCCCTCGATCATCAGTTTCTTCCTTATCCATATGAGGTTCTAAATGCGCCACTGCTGCTTTCATAGTCTGGGCTGACTGAAGTACAAAGGGAAGTTGCATTTGTCCTGAACCAAATAATTCTCCGACAACTTTCATGCCATCGAGGAGAAAAGTATTAATAATCTCTAGAGGGGGATATTCTTGTAAGGCTTCGTCTAAAGCTTCATCTAAACCAATCCTTTCTCCATCAATAATATGTTGTTTCAGTCTTTCATCGATGGGAAGATTCTTATCAACTGCTTCAGATTTTTTCGCTTTCTTGCCAGCAAATAAAGTTGTTAATTCTCCTAAAGGATCATAAGTACAAATATCGCCATCGAATTCCCGTTGATCGTAGATTAAATCATGACAAATCTTGTGATGTTTAGGATCTATTTTTGATAGAGGTAAAATCTTACTGGCGTTAACAATAGCCGAGTCTAACCCTACCTGCATACATTCGTGTAAGAAAACCGAATTTAATACTTGTCTGGCAGCCAGGTTTAAACCAAAGGAAACATTAGAAACCCCTAACAGAATATGACAACCTGGTAATTCATCTCTGATTCGTTTAATGGCTTCAACAGTGGCTTTACCGTTTTCTCGATCTTCTTCAATACCAGTAGATACGGGTAAGGCTAGAGGATCAAAAAAGATTTCATGGGGAGGAATACCATATTCAACAGCAGCATCATAAGCGCGTTTAGCAATCTCAAATTTCTTATCCGCAGTACGTCCCATACCATCTTCATCGATAGTACCAATAACTATCCCCGCGCCGTATTTTTTGGCTAAATCTAATACTTGATAAAATCTTTCCTCCCCATCTTCATAGTTAGTAGAGTTGAGGATACATTTACCACCTGCAACTTTTAACCCCGCTTCCATTTTGGTCCATTCAGTAGAGTCAAGCATCAGGGGGAGGGTGACATTATTAACCAGACGTGATGCCAGTTCATGCATATCCCTTTCTCCGTCTCGCCCTACATAGTCCACGTTCACATCCAAGATGTGTGCGCCTTCTTTTACTTGGGATTTAGCTAATGCTACTAGACTATCCCAGTTTTCCTCATTGAGTAGGGTACGACATTTTTTAGAACCACTGGCGTTTAATCTCTCCCCGACAATTAAGAAAGAATTATCTTGAATATATGGTTGAGTACTATAAATAGATGCTGCGGAAGGTTCATAATGGGGATGACGTTCTTTCGGTGTTAAATCTTTAGCTGCTTCTGCTAGTTGTTGGATATGATCGTAACGAGTACCACAACAACCACCAATAATTTGTACTCCCAAATCCTCGACGAAGTGCATTAACGCCATGCGAAGTTCTATAGGAGTTAACTTATAATGCGCCTGTCCGCCAATATTTTCAGGTAACCCCGCATTGGGGACACAGGAAACAATAAACGGTGAGTGTTCCGATAAATGTTTAACATGTTCCTTCATTAGGTCGGGCCCTGTAGCGCAGTTTAGACCTAAAATATCTATCGGAAAAGGTTCGAGAACTGCCAGCGCCGCTTCCATAGTCGAACCAGACAGCATAGTACCCATTTGTTCCATAGTAACAGATACCATTAAAGGACGGCGATCGCCTTTGGCCTTAAATACCTCTTCTATACCATTAAGTGCTGCTTTGATCTGCAACACATCCATACAGGTTTCAACTAAAAATAAATCTACTCCTCCGTCATACAATCCCTCTGCTTGTTCTCGATAGTTAACCAGCAAAGTATCATAGTCGATATGTCCTAGAGTTGGTAACTTTGTACCAGGGCCCATGGAACCAGCTACGAAACGAGGTTTTTCAGGAGTAGAATATTCTGCCGTAAGTTTTTTAGCTAATTCAGCCGCAGCTTTATTTAAATAATAAGCTTGATCGGCTAAATCGTACTCAGCCAATACTATGGAAGTTCCGCCAAAGGTATCAGTTTCAATTACATCCGCGCCAGCTTCGAGAAAACCGCGATGCACTTTTGCTACCGCTTCAGGTTTGGTATGGACTAAATATTCGTTACATCCTTCGTATTCTTCTCCACCAAAGTCGGCTGCGGTAAGATTTTGGACTTGCAGGTTTGTCCCCATCGCACCATCTAAGACAAGTACGGGACGTTCTGGACTGTTAAGACGATCTAAAAAGAGACTGTTCATTGCTAGCGACTGCTGATCAACAGGTTAAGTTACATTAAGACTCATTATATGGTTGTCATGGATTAAAGGGTAGTAATTTTTCGTACAAAGTCTCACAGATAAGTTAAGTAGCTTGGTAGAACTGATGACGAATATAAAAACAGGAAAAGATAATCTAATAAGAGTTCAAAGCGTATTTGACAAAAAGCTGGTAAGGAGATGATAGAATACAGCCTCTTTTTTTTGCTTAGATAAACTACTTAATTAATTGGGGTATGTATGTAATCTCTTGGCCTATTTTTAGGCGATCGCTATACTCATAAGCGAACCAGTTTTGAGCAGAACAACGCCTTGGCAAAAATTAGGGCTTTAGAGAAAGACGAAGAGTATCAAGAGATAGGACTTACAGGCCATTCAGGACTCGAACCTGAAACCTACGCCTTAGAAGGGCGTTGCTCTATCCAGTTGAGCTAATGACCCAGATTTGCCAAACAATACTAACACATTATGCTCGGCGATTGTCAAACAACCTAATTAATAACAATTTTGGGCGTTGCTAATCAATTATTGCTTAAAGCGATCTCTGATAATTTTTTTGAGTTCAGTTAAGTTAAATAAATCGATATTCTATAAATCCCAACTCGATTAAAACCTTGATATTTATAGTGTTTTAGCCTAAGTATAGTTTCAGCAAAATATAAAATGCCAAATTGGCAACATCTATAATTTTGTTCAGGTTATGTTTATTACATGGAAACGGAACTGAGTTCCCGAACCAAACCAATTTAGTTTCTTACTTAAGATTACAAACAAGAGGCAAAATATTATGATTATTTCCGATCTACAATATATCGAAACTGTTGATGCTTCAGATGTACAAGGTTCTTTTTCTTGGAAAGGATACTTTAGCGTAGCAGCAGCTGATGCTGACGCAGTTGCAGTTGGAGATATCTCCATCGCTTTAACTAACACTTCTGCTGTTGCAGTTCCTGGTGGTGCATCTTCTTCTTCTAGCTCCTTAGCTATCTCCGCTGGAGGATTCAAAAAGCCCAAAAAACATAAAGGATACAAAAAATACTAAGCTGATTTATCAGTCAAAGTAGAAATCCTAACCCGCTTAGCTGCTGAGTCTAACTAAATAGCCTCAGTAGTTAAGTGATCTTAGTAGTTAAGTGGTCTTAATAGTATAAGCGATGTTAAACATGATCGCTACTTAGTTGATTATTGAGGTTCGTCGTTAGGATGTTGTGATGTGGGTGTGTGCTAAATCAAATTATGACATTTAGTGAGGTAATTAAACCATGTTGATTCAAGACTTAAAGTTTTTTGAGCAAATTGATAATCTAAACGACATCCAAGGAGGCAGCTCTACTTCAGCTACTAGCGAAAAGCCTAATGCCAATGCATCAGCAAAAGCAGAAGGGGACAACAGCTTTATTAAGACCTCTGCTGAAGACAATGGGATTGGAGTATCAACAGTCTTATCTGATCTTGATGGGACTGGTGGTCTGACATTAGAGCAATTCTTGTCGGATGCTGGTATTTCAGAGCTTATAAATATAACCTTGATATAGATTTTTTTTATATGTTGAGGTTTTAGTGATCAAATAAATATTTGTTATGAGGTAATTGGCTATGTTGATTCGAAACTTACAATTTTTCGAACAAGTAGATAATGAAAGTGAAATCCAAGGTGGCGCGTCCGCTTTTACTAGAACAACTACCGTAGCAGGTCGTGGCTTGGGTTTTGGCGATGCTGATGCGAGAGCTCGTGGTAATTTTAGAACTTTTACTAAGACCACTACCGGGGCAACAGCAAGTCCTAATACTGGTTCTGGGGTAGCAGGTGCTGCTGCATCTGGAGTTGACAGAGATGGTGATATAGCTGCTTCTGTAAGTGGTTCTGTAAGCGGTTTTTCAGTTTAGATCTATTTCATTAATTTTAAAAATTTGTGCAAGATGTCGTTGGACATTTTGCATTTTCTGCTTTTAGTATTTTTCTTTCTATCCACTTAGGTTACTTCGGGGTCTAAACTTGTTTTCGCTGGTTTTTGAGAGACAGTGATTTTCAAATTACATCCTACAGCAGTACAAAAAACTGAATAATTAGCTATTGGTAATCAATATAGTTCTCTTGATAACAAAGATCAGTTATCGAGAAGGTTTTTATTGTTTAAAGTCTGTTTGCTAGTCAATTGTATAGAATCCTTGCTGGGTTAAAGAGTTCATCTGCCTTTGCCCTGGGTGCAAGATCTCAGTAAAATAATCAAACTAGATTAAACCATGACAACATTTCAAGAAGAAGCTATAATTTCTGGATCTGGATCTGCTGAAGATAATTTTGATTTAGGTCTTACTCTTAGTAATCAAGGGCAAATCGAAGCAGCACTGACAGCATATCAAACAGCAATTAGTCTCAAACCTGACTATGCTGAGGCTCATAATAATCTGGGAGCGATACTGCAAGCAAAAGGAGAAACTGAGGCAGCACTAGCAGCATATCAAGCAGCTATAGAACTAAAACCTGACTACGCTACTGCTCATTACAATTTAGGGGCAATACTACAGGAAAAAGGAGAAACTGAGGCAGCAATAGCAGCCTATCGCACAGCTATCAATTTAGAACCCGAATATGCTGAAGCTCATTGTAATTTGGGGGCAATACTACAGGGACAAGGAGAAACTGAAGCAGCAATAGCAGCCTATCGCACAGCTATCGACCTGAAGCCAGATTATCATTTCGCTAAATTAGGTTTAGCGATCGCCCAAATTCCGATTATTTATTCTAGCAGCGAAGAAATTACCCTCAGACGACACAATTACCAGGGTGAACTGCAAAATTTAGCTCAATATTACCAAGCAGCTAGTCAAGAAGAACGAGCAGCAGCAGCAACGGCTGTGGGCTGGCGACAGCCTTTCTATTTAGCTTATCAGGGTTTGTGCGATCGCGATTTGCAACAGACCTATGGCACAATGATTCAGCAGTTGATGAGCAGTCGCTATCCCCAGTGGAGTCAGCCCCTCTCGATGCCAAAGTTGGTAGCAAATCAAAAGATCCGCATCGGTTTTGTTTCGGGCTTTTTTAACCATCATTCTGTCTGGAAAATTCCTCTTCAAGGTTGGGTAGAAAATCTGGATCGCAGTGAATTTGAATTATTTGGTTATTACACAGAGAAGAGACACGATCCCGAAACAGTAAGAGCAGCTAAAGCCTTCGATCAATTTGAGCATGATTCTATGTCGGTTGCTCAATGGGCAGAAAAGATCGTCGAAGACCAGTTGCATGTTCTAGTTTTTCCTGAATTCGGCATGGATCGGCTGACAGTCCAACTGGGTTGCTTAAGGTTAGCTCCCGTCCAAGTTGTCTTTGGCGGACACCCCGAAACCAGTGGTTTGCCGACAATTGACTATCACTTGAGCAGTGATTTAATGGAGCCGCCCCATGGTCAAGAACACTACACAGAGCAGTTAATTAGATTGCCTAACCTGGCTGTGTGTTACCAACTGATCTCCATTCAACCAGAAGCCAGAAGCAAAAAAGAGATTGGTATCCAAGACAATGAAATAATGTTTTGGTGTTGTCAATCTTTATTTAAATATTTACCCCAACACGATGATGTCTTTCCCCGAATTGCTCAAGAATTACCCAATGCTAAGTTTGTCTTTATCAAGCTGGAGAGCGAATTTGCCACTAAGGTATTTTGTCAGCGATTAGCTCGTGCCTTTGGGCAGTTTAATTTAGATTATCAAGATTACTGCCTATTCTTACCCCGCTTAAATAGTAATGCTTTCAATGGCATAACAGCGATCGCCGATGTCTTTTTGGACAATATCGGTTGGGCGGGCAATAACACCACCATGGAATCGACTGTCTATAACTTGCCCATAGTTACCTTCCCCACTGAACTAATGCGGGGAAGACATGCCATGGCAATTCTTAAAATGATGGGTGTGGAAGAGACGATTGCTCAGAGCAAAGATGAATACATCCAGATTGCAGTGCATCTTGGTCAAGATGCTGATTATCGTCAACATATCTCCCGACAAATTGCCCTCAATAAACATAAGCTCTATGGCGACTTGCAACCAGTAAGAGCCTTAGAAAATTTTCTGTTGCAAGTAGTCAATAAGCCCCGAAGGTTTAACAATACCGAGGTTGCGGAGACTTTTCAACTGGCGGTTCAATATCATCAAGCCAAAAACCTCAAGGCAGCGCAACAAGAATACTTCAAGGTTTTAGAAGCACAACCCGATCATGGTGAAGCTTTGTATGGCTTGGGTACTATCTTCCAGCAAATCGGTAACTTAAAAGCAGCCGAAGAGTATCTCAGTGATGCAGTTAGAGCGCAACCTGAATTCCTCAAAGCTTGGTTTAGTTTGGGTAATTTGCGCCAAAGTCTAGGTAACTTAAATGGCGCAGAGCAAGCCTATCGGCAAGCCCTAAATCTACGTCCAGATTCGGCACCAATTTGCAATAATTTGGGATATGTCTTGCAACAACAGGATAAATGGTCAGCA
>CBDUCX010000090.1:0-16841 GCA_965365755.1 uncultured Pleurocapsa sp. | reverse complement strand
CGCTTTCATCCGCACCCCCTAAAACGGGGCGGGAATTCCCGCTCGGTTCTTTAAAAACCACTTCACGGGGTATTGATGGATTATCTACATTTACTCAAATGTTTTGCCTCTGGCTCAATTCTCGTGATTTTATAGGTGCAATTGAGTCTATAGTTGGCGTTCACAACCTGGTAGGAGATCCTCTATTTCATGGTGCAGGTTTACACGAAATGTATCGGGATGGCTGGCTGGAAATGCACGCTGATTATACCAAGCACTTTAGTCTACCTTTGATGCGTCGCTTTAATGTCCTAATTTATCTCAATCAAGATTGGAATCCTAGCTGGGGGGGAGAATTAGTATTACAAAACCCCAAAAATAAAGGCATATGGGCTAGTTATAGTCCTTTTTTCAATCGTACTATCATTTTTCCCACTACCGCTCAAACATTTCATGGAGTACCCAAAGCTCTTTCTTGTCCCATAAATCGCAGCCGAAAATTACTTTCAATTTACTATTGGACTCCGATTCCTATGCCTTTATGGGCAAAAGCGGGAACGCCATTACTTTGGGCATCAGATCGTAAACAAGAGCTAAGAAACTGGTTGGGAAAGCAAAGAGCGAACTAGAACTCGTTGAAAGTTAACTAGTAGACGTGGACGTAAATAAAGTCACCATTCGTAAATGGTCAAAGCCTCACAGTGAAATGCTTCTGACTTCTGACTTCTGACTTCTGACTTCTGACTTCCGCGCAGCAGTACTAGTTTGTCAAAACTGACATCTAGCTGACATACCAATGAAAGAACTGGTTGTTAATCTAGGAGAGTAAATAAATACATGTTGTTGAGCAGCTTTCTACTAAGTAGACGAGAGGGTCTTCTGTTGAAAAAAAGATACATCCTTGCTTTTAAGTTGTGAGCTTCCTTCTTTAGTTTCTGCCAATTTTCCCCTCTAATCTTCAGATATTTAAAACTATGCAATTACTTGCCACTATTGCGTTAATTTCAGTTCATAGCGATCCTGCTAGTGAAACTGGCAATCAAAATATATATGTGCGTCAGCTTGGAGAATCGTTGTCTCGTATAGGTTGGCAGGTAGATATGTTCACCCGTAAGACAGATCTCGGTCAAGCAGACATAGTGCAGCACAATTATCGTTGCCGAACTATTCGCCTCACTGCGGAAGTAACACAATTTCTGCCCCAAAAAAATTTGATTGGCTATCTACCAGCATTTCTGCAACAATTACTGCAATTTCAGCGAGAGAATAATATTCAATATAAATTGATTCATACCAATTCTTGGCTTTCTGCTTGGGTAGGTATGGAACTCAAAAAAAATCAGCCCCTCAAGCATATTCATACTTTTCATACTTTGGGTGCAGTCAAATATGGCAGTGAAAAAAATATAGACAATCTTGTTAAGAATCGCCTCAAGATTGAAAAAACTTGTCTTGAAACAGCAGACTTAAATATTGCCACCTGTCCTCAACAGCGAGATTCTCTAAGAGAGCTAGTTTCCCCTCGGGGTAATATAGAAATTATTCCTAGTGGTACAGATCCCGATTTATTTGGCTCCATTTCTCATAACAAAGCAAGACAAAAATTAGGCATTAAATCGAATATATTTAATATTCTCTATGTGGGTAAATTCAACCGCAGTCAGGGAGTTGAAACCTTAATCAAAGCCATTAGTAAACCTCAATTACATAGCTTGAACAATATTCGTCTGACTTTAGTTAATAACTCTTTTCAGCCTCGTCCTCTGCAAAAGAAACGGATTGAGAAACTAGTGGGGGATTTAGAAGTTGATAACATTACTACTTTTGTCGCAGGGTTGAATCAAGAAGAGCTAGCCACTTACTATGCTGCTGCTGATATCTGCGTTATTCCCAGCCAGTATAATCCTTCGGGGATGGTAGCAATGAACGCTATGGCAAGTGGTACCCCCGTAATTGCTGCAAATGTAGGCGGGTTAAAATATGTAGTCGAAGATAATAAGAGTGGATTATTATTTCCTGCTCAAAACTCTTTTTCATTAACTAAAGCCATTTCTCATCTGATTACTGAACCTGAATTACGTCTCAAGATGGGTGTTTTAGGAAGAGAAAGAGTTTTTGAGTTGTTTACCTGGGATGATATTGCTAATCAAATCAGTGAGTTTTATTTAGAACAAAGTTCACAGCAAGATTTGGATTTGCTGCACAAAGCATTAGGTTATTCGGTTCGAGCAATCGGAGCTTAAAGCTAGTCCTAAGCCATGAAAAATTTGTTTTAAAGCTTGATATCTAGAACATAAAAGGAGAATTAACAGATTAGTTGATGTTAGAAAGTACTAAGTGTAAATGGCAGGTAAAAACTTTCAGTTGTGGCGAAAAAATCTATCTTAATTTTGATATTTTATATCTGATTAAAGAGGGGGCAGTCAAAATTAGTACTTACGATTTATCTGGCAAGATTATTATTCTGGGATATTGGGGCAAGGGAGATGTTGTAGGTCAATCTTTGACTCAGATTGAACCCTATGAAATAGAATGTCTAACTTTTGTTGAAGTAGAATGTGTCCCTTATCAAGATTGGCATATTGTTGCTAAGCAAATACGTAACTGCTATCAAGATGCTGAAAAACTGGTCTATATTTTACGTCAAACTACTGTCGAAGAAAAACTAATCGAACTACTGGTTTATCTATGTCAAAAATTTGGCTCTGTCCAAGAAAATGGTAGAGCTATTTTGTTACCTTTAACTCATAGAGCTTTAGCTGATTTTCTAGGAGTTACTAGAGTAAGTATTACCCGCTCGATCAATACTTTACAAAGCAAAAAGTTTCTTGTATGTCCTAAACGAGGCTCAATTATCCTCCACACATCTGAGATTTCCACAGTAAATTACAAAATTGCAAAATTTAACTCTTCAGTTTTCCCAAGGAGTCCCTAATATAATGCTAGCTACATTAATATTTCAGATACTTATTTTTAGTTTCACTGCTTTTAATGTATTGATTCTAGCGAAACTTTTTCCTGTGGACAATAAGCATAAAAAAAAGATAAAACACCGAAAAGCTTAATTGATATTTTTTTTGATTTATGGATGGTGACTTATGTATAAACTGAGATTTTATAGATCTTCAGCCAATTTAATTAATAATAGCTTGATTAATTTTGTTGCTGCTATCTTAGTTTTACTAATTACTTTTAATTTAGGTTGGTTTATAGCATTTATTGGACTATATACTCGACTCAAGATGATCGGAAACTTAAACAAAATATTGTTTAATTTAGAGTCTATTCTATTATTAGGTAATTTAGGTATTGTCATCTTATTGATTGCTTATGTTTCAAGTATAAAAAGCTTAAGGTCAATTTTAGGCAAGCAATAATAAATAAAAACAATTAATACCTTAGATTCTGTTAACAATCGCTTAAGTCAAGAAAAAACCGTAATTGCGATCGCCCACCGTCTTTCTACGATTGTCAATGCCGATCAAGTAGTAGTCCGTCAAAAGATATATGAATATATTTCTTACCTTAGCTGTAGTGATTGCTGCACTAGTCTGCTTCATTTCGGAATGGCTACCAGTTGATATTACTGCCCTTTGTGTAGCGGTAGTTTTGATTATTCTGGGGTTAGTTACCCCTGATGAGGGTATTGCAGGATTTGGTAACTCTGCCACCATTACGGTGATGGCGATGTTTATCCTCAGTGCTGGTATTACTCGTACAGGGGTAATCAATGTCTTTCGAGATTTGTTGCTCAAATGGGGTGGCAAAAGTATTACTCGTCAGATTTTAGTCATGGGTTTTTTGGTAGGACCAATCTCTGGATTTATCAACAACACGGCAGTAGTAGCGATATTTTTGCCAATTATTGAAGATTGGTGCAGAAAACGCGAGGTGTCTCCTTCTAAGTTATTGATGCCCTTGTCTTTTGTCACTATCTTAGGGGGAATGATTACCTTAATTGGTACGTCTACTAATATCTTGGCGAGTGGCATCGCTAAAGATCTTGGCTATCAAGAGTTTAGCCTGTTTCAATTTACTAAATTAGGTATTATTACTTTTTTAATTGGCTTGGGATATCTCGCTTTTGTTGCTCCTCGTCTGTTGCCCAATCGACGAAATTTTCAGCATGACATTGTTAGTGAAGACTATGGTTTGGAGGATTATGTTACGGAAGTAATTGTTAAGCCCAATTCCAAATTAATCGGTCAGACATTGCGATCAATTCAATTACGGCGAGATTTTCAGGTTGATGTCTTGGAAATTTTACGGTATGGGTCAAGGTTACCTCAACCCATTGCCAGTCGTCCAATTCAGGCGGAGGATATTTTAATGGTGCGCGGGAAAACTGAAGATGTGCTAAAAATCCGTACCGAACAAGATTTAGATATTCTGCCCGATCTCAAATTTAGCCAAAAAAACTTAGAAACCCAGCTTAGTTCAGCTAATGAAGGTATTGCGGAAGTATTAATTTTATCCAACTCCCGTTTGATCGGCACTACTCTAAGATCGCTTAAATTTCGTCAACGATATAACTTGACAGTCTTAGCGATTCGTCGAGGGGAAGAATTAATTCGCGATCGCTTAAATAATACTCCTTTAAGATTCGGCGATTTACTTTTAGTCCAAGGAGCAAAACAAAGTTTACTGGGTTTGCAAACTACCAGAGAACTATTAGTTATCGAGCAAAAAGAGCCAGAAGCCATACGCAGAGATAAAGCCTGGATAGCGATCGCCATTATTCTCGGAGTTATTCTGCTAGCTGCCTTAAATATCTTACCCATCTTAGTCAGTGCCTTGGCTGGAGTAGTGCTAATGATCGTGACAGGAGTGCTCAAACCTGGTGAACTATATGGTGCGGTGCGCTGGGATGTAATTTTTCTCTTGGCGGGTTTGATTCCCTTGGGTACTGCCATGGAAAATTCTGGGGCAACTAAATGGTTGGCAGATAATTTAATGGTGGTAGGAGACAATCTTAATGGCTACTGGATCTTGCTGTTTTTCTTTGTGGTTACTTCTCTATTAACCGAGATACTTTCTAATAATGCCTCTGTGGTCTTATTAATTCCCATTGCTGTAAAGGTTGCCGAATCTCTTAATCTCAATCCCGTAGCGATGATGTTTGCCGTTACCTTTGCTGCTTCCAATAGCTTTATGACACCCATCGGCTATCAAACAAATACAATGGTATATAGCCCTGGGGGTTATAAATTCTGGGATTTTTTCCGTGTCGGCGCACCTTTAAATCTGATTATGGCGATTGTCACACCATTACTAATCATAGGGCTATACGGACTATAGCTAGGTGATGTTATCATGTCTCTCAAATTTTCTCAGGATATCAAGCTATTACTTACAAAACTAGCCACTAAGCCCATGGCGATCGGCGAAATGCTGGAAGAAACTGCTGAACGGGGATTTAATTTAATTATTGGCTTGTTAGTTTTGCCCTTTTTATTTCCCATGCCTCCTGGTTTGTCTGGAGTGATGGGTCTGGGTTGCTTGGTGTTGGGAATGCAGATGGTATTGGGCAGAAAATCCCCCTGGCTACCGAGGAAAGTAGCGAAGTTTAAATTTCCCCGCAGTTTGAGCCAGCTACTGCTAAAAAACATCCGACGCATCACGGTTTGGTTAGAAAAAATTGTGCGCTCGCGCTGGAAGCATATAGCTAATCATTCTTATACCTGGAGGGGTAACGGTTTTTGCATCTCGTGGCTATCAATTCTGTTAATGTTACCGATTCCTTTTACCAATCCCCTGCCAGCAATAGCAATTTTGTTCTTGGTAGTAGCCAACATCGAGTCTGATGGTTTATTGATGTGTATCGGTTATCTTTTAACTTTAGGCAACACAATATTTTTTGGTTTTATTGGCTATGCTCTCTGGCAAGCTCCCAACCTATTACCCAATTTATGTAGATAATTTGGTTGACCAAGATCGTAATGGTGGTGAGATCCGATGCTGTTAGCTTGAGTGGGTCTGTTGCGGTTGGAAAAATGCTTTTTGTTGATTGGTTTATCCAATCATTATCTCAGATTGCGGCAATTGGCGATCGCATCTCAAAATGGGAAAACACGAGAACACAGAACCTTCAATAATGATATCGTGACTATACCTCTCTCCTAGTCGTTCTCCCAGAGTTTTTTGAACAAAATTTTAGCTCTAGGTTATTAAGTCAAGTTAATATACTTAACATATATCTAAGATTTGAAATAAAAATATTTATAATGCCTCAAACTGCTTTAAATTTGATTGCGATCGGCATCTTCTTGATGACGATGACGACTTTATTAGGCCCAATTTTGCATATTCCTCCTGTTGTTCCCGCTGCTGCTACCTTTGGTATCCTCAGTTTAGCCACAGCAGATACTCTAAGCTGGAATAGCCGTGGTGTTTCTCTCTTGTTGGATTTATTTGCCTCTGCTGAACAACGCCAACGCATAATTAACCATGAAGCAGGACATTTTCTAACTGCATATTTCCTGGGAATTCCCATCACAGGCTATACCCTAACTGCTTGGGAAGTTTTCCAGCAGGGAAAGTTAGGCGGAGCTGGAGTAATCTGTGATGCTGAAGCTTTGACAGCTAAACCCTTTGAATTGAAGCAAATGCGCTTAACTTTGTCACGTTTTTGTACCGTTTGGATGGCGGGAGTGGCTGCGGAAAAAATGGTTTATGGCAACTCTCAGGGAGGAGCAGAAGACAGGCAACAGTTGAGACAGGCTTTGATGATGGCAGGTTTACCAGAGGAGAGTTATCCCCAGAAAGAACGCTGGGCAGAGCTACAGGCGACTAATCTTTTGACTAGACATCAGCAGTCTTATGAGGCTTTAGTTGAGGCAATGAAGCAAAGAGCAACCGTAGAAGAATGCTATGAGGTAATCCAACAATATTCTGATGCTGATAGCGAAAAAATAGCAGCTTAGTTATCACAGTACGTTAATCGGTTAGGACAGACAAATTAACTGCCTGTAATTAATAAGTAACATAAAATAACCCCCTCTATTCCATATGGGGATAACATTAAGAGCAAAAAGTCAGAAATTGTTCGATAAACTTGATTCTTTCTTAGGTTTTTGAGCTACTGAAATGACAATTTTCAAGGCGACCGGTCGGCTATGAGGCGCGTAATCGCTTTTCATCTTCGTTCAGGGTTAACAAATATACATAATGGTCAAAATCATCAAGCAGACGGTATCAATGCAGACGAGCGATCGCGTAAGATTGGATGCAGATATTTATCGTCCTGATACTGACGAAAAGTTGCCGATTTTGTTGATGCGTCAGCCCTACGGTAGAGAAATTGCTTCGACGGTAGTGTATGCTCATCCCCGCTGGTATGCCGCCCAGGGCTATATTGTGGTGATTCAAGACGTGCGCGGGAGGGGGACATCTGAAGGTGAGTTTGATTTATTTATCCATGAAGTTGCTGATGGCTTAGATACAATCAACTGGGTATCACAGTTGCCTAATAGTACAGGAAAGGTGGGCATGTATGGCTTTTCCTATCAGGGGATGACGCAATTGTATACCGCAGTGCATCAGCCAGATTGTTTAAAAGCGATCGCTCCAGCGATGGTAGCTTACGATCTGTATACTGATTGGGCTTATGAAAATGGTGCATTCTGTCTCTATGCCAATTTAGCCTGGGCAATTCAATTAGCAGGGGAAACAGCACGTCTCCAGGGGGACGAAGCAGCTTATGTAGAATTATATGCAGCCTCCCGTAATTTACCCTTAAATGGCTCGATTCCTGCTAATCCTGAGCTATTAACAAGATTAGCCCCTGACTCTTTTTATCACCAGTGGTTAAATAATCCCGACCCTAATGCCGAATATTGGCACAAGCGATCGCCAAAATATCTGTTACAACATGTAGACCTTCCCATGCTTCACGTTGGGGGATGGTTTGATCCTTATTTGCGGGGCACATTAAACTTGTATCAGTCAATGGTAGCTCAGTGTAAGCAACCCCAGCATCTTTTAGTTGGCCCTTGGGGGCATCTTCCTTGGGGTAGAAAACTAGACACAGTGGACTATGGGAGTGAAGCACAAAATCCGATTGATGATCTTCAGATTCGTTGGTTCGATCATTGGCTCAAGGATCAGGATACAGGACTATTAACTGAATCGCCGATCTGTTTCTTTGAAATGGGCAGTAATCAATGGCGAGAGTTTGATAGTATCCCCCATAACCAGAAAAGCTACTACTTAGCTAGTGATGGTTTAGCCAGTATCCGAGAAGATAGTGGCATGCTGTGGGAATACGCCGAAGTTAACAATACTTTTCCCCGCGAATTGTTAGCCACCGATCTTAGTGAAATAATTACTGAATTTGCCCCCCATACAGATATTTTAGTCCATGACCCTTGGCGACCAGTACCCGCATTAGGAGGACATGCTAGCTATCCTAGCGGTAGTTGCGATCGCTCTACCCTAGACTGTCGTTCGGATATTCTGACCTATACTTCTGCTTCCTTGGAGTCAGATTTACATCTTGCTGGAGTAATTACTCTGGAAGTTTACTGTGCTACCGAAAAAACCAGCTTTGATCTCTGTGCTGTATTGTCCACGGTCAAGCCAGACGGTAAAGTGCTGAACTTTACTCAAGGCTATATTCGTGTAGATTCCCTAAATACCAATGCCACCATTAAAAAAGTCGAAATTCCTCTACAGGCAACCTGTATGCGTATTGCCCCAGGGGAAAGCATCCGTCTAAGCCTCAGTGCAGCTTGTTTTCCTGCCTATCCCGTAAATCCTGGTACGGGGACACTACCTCACAAATCACGCTTAATAGAGCAGTCGATAATTACTTTATCAATCCATTCAGGGAGTGATTATCCCTCAAGGCTGATTATCAGCAATTAATTCTTATTTAAAGTTAAGGTCTAATATTTTTGACTGTTAATAGCGGTTTCTAGAGCGATCGCAATATGCGTCCAGTGAGTCCCCCCTTGACAAAAGGCGATATAAGGCTCTCGCAGAGGGCCATCTGCGGAAAACTCGGAGGTGCTACCATCAACAAAAGTACCTCCAGCCATGACTAATTGGCTAGCATATCCAGGCATTTCTCCAGGAACGGGTTCTACATAAGAATCCACAGGGGAATGTTGTTGTATGGCTCGACAAAAAGCGATCAGTTTTTCTGGAGAACCCAACTGTACTGCCTGAATAATATCTCTGCGCGGCTCGAAAGGTAAGGGATTGACTGGATATCCCAACTGTTCAAAAACATAAGCAATTAGATGACCCCCCTTGATCGCTTCTCCTACCATCTGAGGTGCCAGAAATAATCCTTGAAACATCAGGCGATTTTGCGCCAAGGTTGCTCCACCACTACTACCGATTCCTGGTGCAGTTAAACGACAGGCGGCAGCCTCCACTAGTTCTGCCCGTCCCGCCACATATCCCCCTGCTGTAACAATAGTTCCCCCAGGATTTTTAATCAACGAACCCGCCATTAAATCCACTCCCACAGCAGTTGGCTCAAGATCAGTCACAAATTCACCGTAGCAATTGTCCACAAAACAAACTGTATTGGGATTTTGCTGTTTAACCATCTCCACAATTCTCTGAATATCCTCAATCGATAAACTCTGTCGCCAGGAATAACCACAGGAACGTTGAATCAACACTAAGCGCGTTTTGCTGGTAACTGCGGTATTTAATCCTTGCCAGTCAATGGTTCCCTGGGCGGTCAGGTCTAGCTGACGATAATCAATCTGAAAATCTTTTAACGAACCCTGATTATCCCCGCGCAAGCCAATTACCTCCTCTAGGGTGTCGTAGGGTCTTCCCGCCACCGCCAACATTTCATCTCCTGGGCGTAATACTCCATACAAAGCACAGGCGATCGCATGAGTCCCTGAAACAAACTGCACCCGCACCGCAGCAGCCTCAGCCTGCATAATTTGGGCAAATACCTTATCCAGGGTTTCTCGTCCCAAATCATCGTGTCCATAGCCAGTGACACTAGCAAAATGCTGCACTCCCAGGCGATTATCTCGAAAAGCTGTCAAAACTTTTTTGAGATTTTGCTTGACCTGGGTGTCAATACCAGAAAAAATCGGTATTAGTGCTTTTTCTGCTTCTAATAGAAGATGATTAGTTTTCATATTTTTGAAGAAACGCTCGATTTTGTAATTGATCGCCGATCTAATTAACGCTTTTGCAGTTTATCTCTGTATCGGTACGTTCTAATTAGCAATTTCCCACAGTTTTATTACAGAATATTGCACAATATTTTGAAATGTTAGCAGGTAAAAGAATTTGGTATTTTTACTTTCTGCTTTCTACCTGATTAATTTAGTGTCTTGTATTCTATTACAAAATACAACATAGAGAATTACATAGAGTCGAAATTTAGGTTTTTCAATGACAGTTGCTACATCAAAAAAAATCCCTCCTGCCTGGGGGGCAATCATTTATATGGCTATAATTCACTCCCTAGCTTTATTGTCCATAATTCCTAGTAATTTTAGCTGGGGGGCGCTGGGGGTAGCATTTACACTTTATGTACTTACAGCAGGAGTTGGGATTACACTTGGTTTCCATCGTCTGGTAGCTCATCGCAGCTACCAAGTTCCCCAACTTCTGGAATATATACTAATTTTTTGTGGCACTCTTGCTGGTCAAGGGGGCCCTTTAGATTGGATTGGGCTACATCGTATTCATCATCAATACTCCGATACCGAATCTGATCCTCACAATTCCCTCAAAGGTTTTTATTGGAGTCATCTTGGTTGGATGCTATGTCAAAACCCTGCCAATGCTAAAATTGCTCGTTATACCAAAGACATATCAAGCGATCGCTTTTACCTATTCTGTCAATACGGTATGATTCCGATTCAGCTTACCCTGGCACTATTGTTATATATTTGGGGTGGTTTACCCTTTGTGATTTGGGGCGTTTTTGTGCGACTAGTAGTAGTATTTCACTGCACTTGGTTTGTTAACAGTGCAACTCATAAATTTGGCTACAAAAGCTACGAATCTCACGACACTTCTCTAAACTGTTGGTGGGTAGCATTGCTTACTTTTGGCGAAGGCTGGCACAACAATCACCATGCTTTTCAGTACTCTGCTCGCCATGGTCTAGAGTGGTGGGAAATTGATCTAACCTGGATGATGATTAAAACTTTATCCTGGTTCGGTTTAGCGACTAATATTAAACTTCCTCCCAGCAAAGCCAAGCCAATATAGTTATGTGAAATAGTTATGTGAATCAAGCCGATATTTGGGGTTTGGCGATCGCTATATAAAGCAGCACTGTAGGGTGGGCAGAGCAAAAAATCATCCTTAAGATGGAAATATCCCTAGCATAATGCCCACCAAATATAATCCTCTGCTATGTTTGGCAATGTTAGTTTTGGTTGCTTAGATGGCGGTCATGAGAATGATACTTTTGTGATCGCATCTGGGAATGGCAGAGATATGTCAAATCTCATCTGTTATATATCTGAAGTGACTCAATAAGACTTCGTTAGCCTCATTAAGATCATGCCCAAAGGTTAAAATGCCCTCTTCATGACCACTCATGACAATGATTTTTTGCTGTTGAGTTTGCTGTTGTTGACACAGGCGGATAATTTCCTCTGCCATTTCTGGTGTACCGTAGGCACAATCTGGATTAGTGGTAGGAACTCGATCTAGCAGTTGATGCCAAAGTTTTCCATGGTGGACATGAACCACCGCGTTTACCGTAGGTGCAGCAGCGTAAATAGCTGCGTGGGTCAAGGTTTCGGAAGAAGCTTTAATTAATCCTCGACAGGTTACGTAATTTTTGTGCCAGTCATAATCAGTAACTTTGGTATAATGCTGCGCTGAGAGATTGGCAATTCCTCCTGTTTGGGTTCCCGATATGATGAGTTGGTCAGAATTATCAAGACGAATGCTCAGATTGCCAAAGCCAATCCCGTTGTCGTATTCGCTGATTAAACCCAACTGGTATAGCTGCTTGCGCCAGTGATTTAGTTCAATAATATCAGATTCAGCGATCGCTTGTTCTCGATGCCAGTGGCATTGATATTTGATATACCCTTCACTGTTCATCGTTAAAACAATTCCTCATTAGTAATCGGTATAGCCATCTAGCAGTATAACCTGTTGTTTTTCCAATGATTAACTTACCAAACTTACGCTTAACTTGATCTTTGTTTAGTATACCGACAGTAACGTTAGTATTCCAGCTAGCACTAAACATAGTTTCCATGATTTTTAATTGAGTAGTTAATTGATCGCCATCGATGTAAGGTTTAAGATTGGCAGAAACAAACCTCCTTGTTTTGATTCATAAATAAACGAGAAAAGACATCAAATGGTTTTGATGGGATGTGAGATAACTTTCTCACTACCTGATATCAATGACGGCGGTAAACAAGCTAGGTGTAGAAATGAATAAGCTACGAAGACCAGACACCAATGTTTTTGAATCAAATAAAGATTAGCTTGAGCATGACACGAAGCGATCGCCAATCCCCAAATATAAGCTTTTCTCATGCGATCGCCATCCCTCCGAAAGATACAATCTACTATCAGGCGATCGCCATTCCTTATTGACAGCGATCGCTCCTTTTCCCAGGGGTTAGAAATATAAATGTTTGGGATTTCCCCTGTATTTTCGTTAGTGGCAATACAGACAACACGGTGATGAAGAAAAAGCTGAATTTTTTGAGTCAAATAAGAATTAGCTTGAGCAGGAGAGGAAGCGATCGCCAATCCCCAAATATAGGCTTTTTTCATGCGATCGCCAACGTTCAGAAAAATACAATCTGCTTCCAGGCGATCTAATTAATTAGGGTTAATTAGGGATTAGCTTTGGGGTTTTTGTCTCAAGATCTTCGCCAATTATGTGTGGGGGGATTCTGTTATGAATAAATTCAGGTGATCGCTTTTAGAGTATATCGAGTTACTATACATATAATATATGCATGACCTTCGAGTATGATCCCCAAAAAGCACAAATTAATTGGCGAAAGCATAATGTTTCTTTTGCTGAGGCTGAATTTGTATTTTATGATCCTCTTGCCATTCACGACATAGATCCTGATGCAACAGATGAAGAACGCTTCATTGCAGTGGGGATGGGAAACTCAGGACTACTGTTGGTCGTTGTTTATACAATGCGTGGTGACGCAGTTAGACTGATTTCTGCTCGTCGCGCAACTCGCCAGGAGGCAAAAGCTTATGAGGGATGAATATGATTTTTCGCAAGGGAAACGCGGTGCGGTAATTCCATCAAAGGGAAAAACGCGCATTACAATTTATTTAGATGATGAAATTTTAGCAAGTTTTCGAGAACGTGCAGAAGCTGCTGGTGTTGGTTATCAGACATTAATTAATGATGCATTGAAAGCTCATCTCCAAAATCCTAGTGAGCAACCACTAACCGAAAGCGATCTTCGTCGTGTTCTTCGGGAAGAGTTGTTACAGAGAAAATAAGGATTTAAATCGAGTGGCGATCGCCTTCTTTCTCCTTAGCAAGTCGCTTTTATAGGCTCTGTTTCACCGTGAGAACTCCCTCTTAGCGTCAGTGTGCGTTGCGCTCGCGCTCTGATTACGCCCTGTTTCCAGCTTCGCCCTCCAGAATTCCGAGTCTGATCAGCGTGGACAGATTAGGAGTCAGATGTGAGTTTCATCGGAGGGGCTTTCACCCTCATCTCTAAGGTAGTTATCATCTAATCAATAGATTAGAAGCCCTGATTTATATGGTGTTTCCAATTTCGTCAGGAACGAATCGCACTAGTTTTCTAGGTTCAGTTGATTTAATTCAAAAAGATTACGTGCTAGATTGAGCAGGAAACAGACAAGTTAATTTATCTAGAGGAGTAGCGATCGCGAATTCGATTATTGGTGCAGTTTTACTGTTTGATGTGGTTTAAATAATTTAAGCGGATTCTGTCCTTACCAATTAACGTACTGCGATACGATAAAGATGTTGCTAAAAATAGTAGTTGAATCTTTGCCATGTCTGTTGATCTTCAGCGATTAGACCATATTCAAGACTATGATCAGGCGATCGAGGCATTAGAAGAATTTGTTGAAGATTTAGTATCAGAGTTTGTTACCTCGAACGAAGGTAAAGCTTATTTAAAAGCATATCCTGAAATGGAAGAGTATGTAGGGAGTTGGATCGATCATCTACTCTATTTTGGTTATGCTTACGAATCGGTAACTCTGCCAAATATGACTGCAAGTAACATTGATGTGATCGTTACGAAGATTTTTCCCCACAAGATTTCCCTACTCGATCCAGAAGAAGCTAATACAGCAATTCCCGAATTAAGTGCTTTTTGGCAGTATTTAAAACGAGAATATCAACATCCCCAGGCACACAAAATTATTAAGTTGTTGAAGCAGATTCAACCCCAGTTTAAGCACCTGATGAATGACTCCAGAAACTTTGGCATCGCTAAATCTTTCATGATGGAGGGAATTGCCGAAGGGTTTGATATGACTACCCAGGAGGGAATTGAGGAATTTCAACAGCAATATAACCAAAAGCTTCAGGGGGCAAATTCCAATCCTGACTTACCCAATTTAGGGAGTTTTTTGAGTGAACTAAATGAACTTGAGGGAGACGGAGTACCTTCCGAGGGGGAATTGCAAAATCTATTGCAGGAATTAGCCGCGGAAATATCAGCAGATCCTTCCATAGAACTTCCTAGCTTGGAAGACTTGCAGCGTTTAGTAGAGGCAGAATTTGCCCCAAAGGTAGCCCAAGAAATACCAGAGTTATCAGATAAAGCGGTTACTCTGCTTCAGGAGCAACAAATTACCGCGACTAATCCTGGGACAATCTTAACGGATTTCCAAACTCTCTTGGATTTTATTGGCGATCAAGGTATTGCTGTTAGTGGCAAGCGTAACTTAATTCCGATGAAATTATTGGCGGAGTTAAATCAGCAACTTTCTGAACCAATTCAAACTAATCTTCAGCGTCCGCAACAGAAGTCTTATCCCACCATCAATGGACTATATTTACTGCTTAGAGCGATCGCATTGGGCAAGATAGTCCAGCAAGGTAAGAAAATGAAGTTGATCTTAGATTCCGAGATACTCCATCAATGGTCAAGCATGAATCCTACGGAGCGTTACTTCAATTTACTTGAAGCCTGGCTATTGGTAGCTAACGAAGAAATGTTGGGAGAAAGATTTTCCAATATGAATGAGGGATTTAAATGTTTACAATATTGGTCGAGAATTCCCTCTAAAGGGGAGAAATTCCCAGATTATCAAATGCAGCAAAACTTGAGATATTATCCTGAGTTTCATAATCTAGCTTTAATGAAGCTATTTGGCTTAATTGAGGCTCCCTATGGTAAGCCCCAGAAAGGGAAAGGTTGGCGAGTTAAAAGTGTCAAGCAGACAGCTTGGGGTAAAGCATTAATCGAAGCGGTATTTCCAGGTTTTGCTTATCCAGAAATGCTCTGGGATGATGAAGAGCCAGAAAATATTCAATTTGGCAAGCTTCAGCCCGTCTTACAACCCTACTTTCCTCAATGGCAAAAAATAATCGAGCTACCTACAATTGAACCTGTTAGGGGAGTTTATGTCTTCAAAGTCAGTTTGCATAATATCTGGCGACGGATTGCTATTTCTAGTGAATTGACTCTTTGGGATTTAAGTCAATTAATTTTGCAGTCAGTTGATTTCGATTCCGACCATTTGGATATGTTTAGCTACAAAGATCAACTGGGGCGTACTGTGCGAGCTGTTCATCCTTACATGGATGATTCCCCGACTACGGAAGAGGTCAAAATTGGTGATTTGCCTCTAGTGGCAGGTTCAACAATGGAATATGTCTTTGATTTTGGCGATAATTGGGAATTTCAGTTGCAGCTAGAAGAGATTAATCGCGATGATTTACGTCCTGACTTTGGTGAGGTTATTGCTAGTAAAGGCAAAGCCCCCGAACAATATCCTGATTATGAAGAATGACGAATAAACATGAGGGCAATTCCGCCCAAGGAAATCACCGCCCCTATGATGGCACGAAGACTAATTTTTTCTCCCTGAAGTGCCACTATGGGCAAAATAAATAACGGACTGGTGGCTAAAAAGGTTTGAGCTATTCCTGTGGGGGCAAATTTGAGAGACGTTTGCTGTAGCCAAATACCGAGATAGGTACTGCCAAAAGAGGCGATCGCAATTATCCCCAGACTACGCCGAGATAGTTGCCATTTAATGTTGCTTTGCTGGGCAATAGGGAAAAATAATAAACCCAAAACAATTACCGTACCACCCACTAAACGAATTAAACTACTTTCCAGGGGACTGATCTGTGATTGAATTAAAGCAAAACGGGAGATGACGGCACCTGAAGCCTGAGCGATCGCTGCTGAGATACCCCAAATGATTCCCTGGCGGGAGACGCTAATACGATCTACGGGATTGCCTTCGCTAATTACCCAAGCTATTCCCAATAAAGTTAACAAGATCCCACACCAGACATTGGGGGTTAGCTGTTCGCCAATAAAAATTAATGCCAGCAATGCACCCATAGGAGGAGCAGAAGTTTCTAATAGTAAAGTGCGTCTGGCACCCAGAGTATTTAAAGCTGTAAAAAATGCCGTATCTCCCAAACCAATGCCGATAATACCACTCAACAATAGTAAGGCAATAGTAGAAGCGGATA
Source organism: uncultured Pleurocapsa sp. (assembly GCA_965365755.1). Taxonomy (GTDB): domain Bacteria; phylum Cyanobacteriota; class Cyanobacteriia; order Cyanobacteriales; family Xenococcaceae; genus Waterburya. The sequence goes on along the minus strand of CBDUCX010000090.1, from coordinate 229 downwards.
CATCAGTAAAAACTTCACCCTGAATAAGTAGAGTCATAGTGATCATGGCGATCGCCATTAGACCCTTATAAAGGTTTAGTTGCAGTGGCGGAATTTTTAAACCCAAGCGAGTATAGATAACAGAAGAGAGCGCCCAAAGCAGTGCAGCGCTTAAAGCCGCTATCTCGCCAGTAAAATTAGTATTTGTCAACAAGAAACCTAAAACCTAAATTAAGTACTGAATAATTGT
>CBDUCX010000089.1:0-16861 GCA_965365755.1 uncultured Pleurocapsa sp. | reverse complement strand
TAATTTTTTTCAGGTTATCCAAAATATCATTGCGTCCCATCTGCTGAAAACCCCATAGCAGATTACCCGAATAATCCAGCATGATTCTTGGTTGGCAACCATCGGCAACTAGTTCCCGAATCCAGTCAGCCATGCGAGAGTAACACCAGGCAAACACCTCCGCGTTATGATTGTCCCCGTCGTTAGGATGCTCAAACATATATTGCAGATTACAAATTAGTTCACCATTTGCTCCTGCGGGGATAGTCGGCTGGTGCATGTGAAGAGCGCAAGCAAAGCCAGCATTAACCTGATCGAGATTGATCTTGCTATCAGGTAAAAAGACTAGTTCATTATGATTTACTGCTGCGGTGATATCTGATTCCCAACCACAGATATTGGGTAAGCCGTTAGTGACTATTTCGAGATTAGTTCGAGATGCTGTAGCGATTGGCATTATTATCCTTGGAGATTATATAAAAGTAATTTTCATTTTATGAGTATTAATTAGTAATACGGGGCGTAAGTAACAAGTAATAAGTAATTAGTAATAAGTGTTAACGTTTGGGAGAGAATCCCCTCAAATTATTTAAGCCCCATTACTACAGTAAAACTGCACCAATGAAATTCGCGATCGCCATTTAGCTCCCAACAAAATTGATCAGGGGTTACTGTGTCTAATTCCTCGGTAAATTGACTATAAAATAACTAGAGAGAATAACGATAAAGCATTTGATAACCTATGTCCGATTTAATACTCTTTTGGCACCGTCGTGATTTACGCATTTCTGACAATCTGGGATTAGCAGCAGCTAGGGAACAAACTGCTAAGGTAGTTGGCTTATTTTGTTTAGATCCAGGTATTCTCGACGGGGATGATATTGCACCAGCCAGAGTTACTTACATGATCGGCTGTTTAGCAGAGTTGCAGCAGAGTTATCAAAAACTTGGTAGTCAGTTACTAATTATCCAGGGGAAACCAGATACAGCCATTCCCCAACTAGCCGCAGCACTGAAAACCAAGGCTGTTTTCTGGAATTTGGATGTTGAACCCTATGCCAAAAAACGCGATCGCACTGTTGAATCAGCTCTTTCAGAGAAGGGTATTGATACTCAAAACTTTTGGGATCAGTTATTACATGCCCCAGGGGAGATTTTAACTAAGTCTTCAGACACTCCCTATAAGGTTTATACTCCATTTTGGCGTAGCTGGAGTCAAGCAGATAAAAAGACTGTCGCTCCAGAAATTAAACAGTTAGCAGGCTTATCTGATGCGGAAATCGAGACAGCAGAACGAGCGGGGGCGATCGCTTTACCTTCGGCAAAAGACTTGGGTTATCAATGGGATAATCCCCTATTATTAGCTCCTGGAGAAACCGCAGCCCAAGAGAGACTAGAAGAATTTTGCGCTCGCACGATCTATTGTTACGATGAAGAACGTAATTTTCCCTATATCGATGGTACGTCTCTGTTAAGTGCTGCCCTCAAGTTTGGAGCGATCGGTATTCGTCAAGTATGGCAAGCTACTTTAGAGGTGGCAAACAACTGTCGCAGTGATGAAGCCAAAAATGGGGTCTTAATCTGGCAAAAAGAGCTAGCTTGGCGGGAATTTTATCAACACTGTATGTTTTTCTTCCCTGAACTAGCCCAGGGTGCCTATCGTGATGAATTTAAAGACTTTCCTTGGGAAAACGACGAAACTAAATTTCAGGCATGGTGCGAGGGCAAAACAGGCTATCCCATAGTTGATGCTGCCATGCGACAGTTAAATGAGACTGGTTGGATGCACAACCGTTGTCGGATGATTGTGGCTAGTTTCTTAACTAAAGATTTGATTATTGACTGGCGTTGGGGAGAAAAGTACTTTATGCAGAAACTATTCGACGGCGACTTATCGGCTAATAACGGTGGCTGGCAATGGAGTGCCTCTAGTGGCATGGACCCCAAACCCTTACGCATTTTTAACCCTGCTTCCCAAGCTGCCAAATACGATCAGGATGGTGAATATATTCGGCAGTGGGTATCAGAAATAAGCTCTATGGATACAGAATATTTAGTCACAGGTAAAATACCCGAATTAGAAAGAGCTAGTTACGACTATCCTCAAGCGATCGTCGATCATAAAATACAGCAACGAAAGTTTAAAGAATTGTATCAGCAACAAAAACACTCCTAGAAGCCTTACAAGCTTCCTAAGCTAACCAATTTAAATATCAAATATCTGAAATCGGCAAACAGCTACTTATGTCAGGCAGTCAGCTTTTGAACTCACATTAGATTAGCTCAAGCCAAATTTATTCAGATGTAATTTAGATTACATAAATATATTTTTAATCTTTTTTTAGTTGATTATAGATTGTATTCATTGTTTAATAAGTAGTAGAATTCATCAAAATAAAATAATAGTCCCCGAGAAAACAATGAGTGAAACTACACAAGAGCAACAAGTAACTTCAGTAGCAGGAGAAGATACCAAATATACTGTTCAAACTGGAGATAGTTTAGCCAAAATAGCCGAAGTTTATTACGGTAGCCAGGAACATTGGCAAAAAATCTATCAAGCAAATACAGAGGTGATTGGTAGTAATCCTAATGAACTACAGGTGGGTTTAGTCCTTGATATTCCTGCTTAGAAAATGTCTGATAGATAGTTATGAATATCTAGAAATAGCTTGATTTATCCAGATAATCTAGTTTTAAATCTCTTTATTTGATTGACTTTAACTCTCAAAAATATCAAATACAACCTGACAATTTGTCAGACATTTTCTCGTTCTTGAAGAACAAGATATTGCTGATTGATGAGTAATGACTGCCAGACTAAATCACTTCAATAATTAATAATTTTATAGGGAACTCCATGGCAACTATTAGATTACATACATCTTTCAGCAACTCTAAAATCTGGACTAAACATTAATCCACCAAATTACTAATTGACTATGACTGATAATAAAACAGTAATTCTCTGGCAAATTGGCAGAGAAGATTCTGCTGTGGAAATTAAAACTAAACCAGGAAGTTGGTTTGCGGAATATAACTACACTGTTGAAATCGATCCAGATACAATCAATCAACCGACAATTCCTCTGTTAATTGCTATTCCCAAAGATAAAACCACTAGCAACGAAATTTTTTCTACGGGAAAACTGAATATTTACTTTACTTTAGACCGCAACTATCAAGCAGATGAATTGACTCTCTATTATGGTTGTTTTGGTGCTAATGAAAATAGCTTTTTATTAGATGGACAACCACTATCGAATATAGTCTTTAAATCTGCTTCAACTGAACTTCAGCAACTAGAAATTGCTTTACCAGATCTGACTGTGGGGGATCACATCCTGACGATTACAGTTAATGGCGAAAAATCAGACTCAGATTATCAGGCTATTAGTTATCTCAAACTAGAAACATTACCAGGAGAAGATGTTGACTTATTACCTATTAGTAATTCTTGGCAAGAATTTGATGGGGATGATGATGGAGAATCATTAAACATTTGGAATATGACTATGACTTCATAAATTTGCCAGGTTTATTTAACTAATTAGGAGTAAGATTGATGACACAGATGCTTGAATGGAGTGGCAGCACTCAATATGATACAGGAACAGTCAGTAGTTTTGATTTAGACGATCAAGGTAACTGTTTAGATGTTCATGTTGGTGGTACTCGACTATACTACCGAGTAGGTAAAATCAACAAGAGCGATCGCAATATCGATTTTGGCGACAGCACCTACTATGCTAATGGTACTGTCACTAGTATTGGTTTAACAGAAAATGGTAATTTTGTTGAGGTACATGTATCCAGCAATAACCTGTATTCGCGGGTTGCTCAAGCCAATTTTGACAATAAAACCATTGAATGGCGAGAAGGAAGACAATACGACCAATACGATACTGGCTATTATTGTAGCGTTGATGTAAATAACCAAAACAATTGCTTAGAAGTTCATACTGGTTACTCTGGTCTATATTATCGCGTCGGTAGAGTTGACTATACAGCTAAAAGTATCGATTGGATTAGAACAGGCACTTTATTTAGTAGAGGAAGTTATAGAAATTGTAGTGTTGCTTTAGACAATCAAGGTAATTGTCTTGTAACCTATGCTGACAAGTACGAGCATCTTTATTCCCGTGTGGGCAAGTTAAACGGCAACACTGTAGATTGGGGAGAAAGTAGTGAATATAACCGAGGTTATTTAAGTAATGTTGCCCTAGATCGAGCAGGTAACTGCATCACCACCTATGTTAGAGATTATCGCCTGTACTATTGTCTGGGAACAGTAAATATTGACAGTAAAACCGTCACTTGGGGAGACAGCGTTCAGTATTCAGAAGATAATCAGGGCAGATTTAGCTTTACAGATGTTGCTTTAGATTCTGAGGGAAATTGCTTTCAAACCCATGTAATTGCTGGTTCTCCCAATCGCCTTTTCTATCGCTCGGCTACACTCAATGTCAAGCAGGAATGGCAGCAGCAATTTGGTAGTGGGGCTGACGATGTAGCTAATGCCATAACCGTAGATCCTGAAGGTAATATCTATGCCACAGGTACAACTTTGGGTCAATTAGGTTCAAGCAGTTATGGTAAAGCCGATGCTTGGGTAGCTAAATTTGACTCTGAAGCAACTCAACAATGGCTGAAACAAATAGGAACTGAGGCTTGGGACTCCTCTCAAGGAATCGCCACCGACAGTCAGGGATATGTTTATATTACTGGCTATACTTCTGGTAAGATCAGCGGTTCTACAGTATCAGAATCGGATGCTTGGGTGATCAAACTAGACCCACAAGGCAACGAAGTTTGGAGAAAACAAATTGGAACATCTAAGTATGATGTAGCTAATGCTGTAGTTGTTGACGAGCAGGGTAATGTTTATCTGACAGGATACACTTTAGACAGTTTTAATCACCCTAATCTTCCAGAGAAAACATCTCAAGCCTCTGCCTGGTTGGGTAAATTTGATTCTAAAGGAAGACCTGTATGGTTCAAAGAAGTGGGAATTTGGGGTTGGACGAGAGCGAGCGATCTTGCTTTAGGTAGTGATGGTACTATTTATCTTACTGGTACAACCAACGCTAATATAGCTGCTCATGATGATACTTGGATCGCCAAATATGACCTTGAGGGTAATCAACAATGGCTCAAACATTTATGTCGAGAAGGAGAAAGTGCGGCTAATGCGATCGCTGTTGATAGTCAAGATAATGTTTACCTGGCTGGTTACATCAAAGAAAATGCAGGTGAACTTATTTCAGGCTGGGCTGATATTTGTATTGCCAAATACGATGCTAATGGTAATCAACAATGGTTAAAATCCCTAGGAGGAGCAAGCGAAGTAGACGACGCTGCCCATGATATTACCATAGACAATCAAGGTAATATTTATGTTACTGGACATACAGAAGGTAGCCTAAGCACTGGTAATTTTGGTGGGAATGATGCTTGGGTAGCCAAGTTGACTCAGGATGGAGACGTGCAATGGATCAAACAAATAGGTACGCCAGCCGATGATTATGCTTTTGCTCTGGCTGTTTCTGATGAAGGAGATGTTTATGTAACAGGCAAAACAGCAGGGGATTTAGGCGGAACAAATGCTGGTGATTATGATGTTTTCTTAGTCAGAGTTAATCCCTAAATCAGATAAGTAAGTTGATTTGATATCCTTACTTAACTAGCAGCAGTAAATGAACAAAATTTAAGTTTATTTAGATGTTGCTAGTTTTTTAATTTATTTTAACTAAAAACATGACTAAAAAACTTTATAAATTCCTCAAGAATGCCATCAAAGAAAATCTATATTTATACGAAATTGAAGATTTTTCTCGTCAAGTAGATGACTTTTTTGCCCAAGCTAAATTAACCCAGCCAGAATATGATGAGTTAACCACAATTATCAAACAACAATTAAAATTTATTTTAGATTTAAATTTGCTACCCCGCTACGAGTTCATTTCTGATAATCTTAAAGCTCAAGAAACTGAACTGTTAGTAAAAGTCGATCCAGGAGAAATAATCAAAGAAGAATTTGAAATTATTGAACAAGAAGCAATCAATTTAAATCTGGCTAAAGTCAAATATATTCAAGAAAATTTCTGTAATAATTATCCTTTAAAAAGGAATTTTAACCAGAAGCAAAAACCAAATAAAGTCAATAATAAAATTTAGCAAAAACTAATTTGTAAACTATTTAAAGTTGCCTGAAAAAGTAGTCTATGGGGATGACCAATAACCAATAACCAATAACCAATGACTAATAACTAATAAATTAATAATTACAATACATCCTTGGTGAAATTTAAACCTGAATCAAACATACATGGATAAAATATTAATCACTGCTTATGGAACAATGGGAGATGTTCTTCCCTATTTAACTCTAGGGCAACAACTACAAACTAGAGGATATCAAGTTTATGCTGCCATTCCCGAACAAATGTATTCTCAGGCGATCGCTTTAGGATTACAGGTTGTAGAAGTCGGACACCAACAACTAAATCCTGAAGTAGCGAGAAAAGTTGCATTACTGTGGGATCAATGGTCAGCCAACCCTGATGATTTACAAACTAAACAAGAATTAAACACATCACACAGTTGGTTCGATCTAAAACAGGGAATTGAATCATTATCTAGTCTTGCCACTGATGCCAAATTAATTATTTGTAGTCCTCAACAAGAAATATTTGCCGCCATAGTCGCCGAACAACTAGCAATTCCTTTAGTTAGAGTTATTGTCACACCAGCCTTACTATATCAACCCAATAACTGGTGGCGATTATCTCAATGGATGCGGCAAACTAAAAACAGAACTTATGATCGCTACCATTTATTACGAGAACAACAAGGATTAACCGACCCAGAAACCTGGAAAGCTTACTGGAAATACGATCGCCTGATTTTTGCTGCTAGTCCCTATCTTTATCCCTCGCCACCTTATTGTTTTCCTGCTAATCAAACAGGTTTTTGGTTTTATGAAGACCCTCAATGGAGTAGTTGGCAACCTGATGCCCAACTCCAAGAATTTATGAGTGCAACTGAAAAACCATTAGTGCTTTCTTTTAGCAGTCAACCCATACGCGAGCGCGAAAAATTTATTGCCTCTCATGTGCGTGCAGCGATGAAATTAGGTCGTCGCCTATTAATTCAAGGAGGTTGGTCAGATTTTAATGCCAGTCATTTACCTGATGATATCGACCAAGATGCAGTGATGTTTGCTGGTTTTATGCCTCAAGACTGGCTATTTGCCAAAGCGGCGGCAGTTATTACTCATGGTGGCATAGGGACAATAGCGAGAGCCTTACGCAATGGTTGTCCCCTACTGTTAGAGCCCCATACCTATGAACAATGTTTTAACGCTCACAAAGCTCTTACCTGGGGAGTTGGTACGGCTATGTATCCCCAAAAACTTACAGTAGAGGGAATCACTAGAGTATTAGCTAAAAAATTATTGACAGAACCTTATCAGCAACAAGCTAAAGCGATCGCCGCTCAGATCGATGACGAACCTGGAATTGATCAAGCTGCCAATTTGATAGAAAATTGGCTTGTGTCGCAAAAATTGGGGCAAAAAATTTGACCATAAATAATCAAAAACATCAGTCCAATAACTTGCCCAAAACAATTCCTGTTTGGCTGAAAGAGGGAGCAAAAATCTACAATCAAAATATCGCTATTTCTAGCTTAGATAAGCAATTATCCTTGACTTATCGCTCTCTGCTCCATTGCCTTAAAGAAACTAGCTCGATCCCCCCAGAGCGATCGCTGCGGTTTTTAGTAACGGGATCGGACAAGATTGAGGCAACAGAAATAGAAAAACTCGAAAATACGTTCAAAATTCCTTTGGTTCAGTTTTACGGGATGTCAGAAGTTTCTCCATTACCAGCAGTTCGTCCTTTTCCTCCCGCTGATACTCCCTCTCGTGCAGTGGGCAAAGTAAATCCCCTGTGGCAATTTGCCTGTGTAGATAAGAAGGGCAATCATTTGCCATTTGGGCAAGAAGGGGAAATCATTCTCAAAGATGGCTATTTTAATCGACTGTTAGGACAAAAAAATCAGCAACATTCTGTTAATATTCATCAGGGTTGGTTTTATACGGGAGATTTAGGCTATTTAGACTCGGAAGGATTCCTTTACTACACAGGACGAGTAGATAACCGTATTAACCGAGGAGGAAAAAAAGTATACGCAAAAGAATTTGAAGCAGTATTATTAACTCACCCAGCGATCGCCGTAGGGGTTGTATTTGGTATTCCCGATGCTCTTTATGGTGAATGTATCGGTGCGGTAGTGGTACTACATCCCGATAGGGTAACTACTCCAGACTCTATTCGCCAGTTTGTAGCAGAACGAGTTGCCGATTTTAAAGTGCCAGACAGGATTTTGATTGAAGAGGCTCTCCCCCTGAATCCATTTGGTAAAGTTAAGCGTAAAACCCTATCTGCCCATTATGGTCTGCGGGATTTGTTTGTCCAAAAATCCTCTCAAACCAGCAATAATTATATTCCTCTATTCCCGATACCCATTCAGATATGCTTAGAGAACCAAGTGTCAAACTAGTGACAAATCATCTAGAACAAGCTTTTGCTAATGATGATCGCCATTTAAGTAAAAAATTCAGCCTTAATCCTCTAGATTCTTCTGAAACATTTTCTAGATCTAACTTGAAGATATCAATTGTGGCGATCGCTCGTGATGCCACAGACGCAGTTGTCAAAACTTTAGAGTCATTGGTGCAGCAAACTTTTGCACATTGGGAGGCAATCGTCATTTTTGATAACAGTTGCGATCACCTCGAACAAATTTTGATAGGTTTTGCCGAACGGGACTCTAGAATTATTTTAGTTAATCAATCTCAAACATCTATTAGTGTTGCTCGTAATCTAGGAGCTGAATTAGCGCAGCACGATTGGTTACTTTTTATTGACGCTGGTGACTGGTTATTCCCCGAACATCTAGAAAAACTCACAGAGCAAATAATAGCCGCACCTGAATCAGATCTAGTTTTTTGTAATTGGGCGTTGTTTACTGCTGAGGGTGAACAAAGAGATGGTTTAGCTTATAATGTTGCCAAATTTTACGATCTACAGGCAAGTTTATCTAATTGTATGAGAGTTTGTCATCAATTTCCCCTTAATGCTTGTCTGGTTAAAAAAACAGTATTTCAAGAAGTCGGTGGTTTTGCTATTGAATTAGCTACTTGTGAAGACTGGGATTTATGGCAGCGTATTATTGCTCGTGCAGGAATTTGTTGGACGAGTGTCAATTTGATATTAGCTGGCTGCCTGCTCAAACCAAAGAGAGTTTTTCTAGATTCTCAACAACTTTTAATTGATGGCTTGCGAATAATTACTAGAGGATATAAAAACAATTCTCAACTCCAGGAATCTGATTCTAATTCTGCCAAAGGTTCATCTCTACGTGAAATAGCCGATGCCCAATTTTATTGGACTGGCTACTGTGTAGGAATAGCGATCGCCCTAAATCAAGACTACTTATCCTTGTTAAGTCATCTAACAACTCAAGAAAATTTTGCTGCTTTATCAATTAATTTTGAGCCAATCTTTTTAGATCGAGCAATTGTCAATGGGATTCGAGATGCAGCATATACGAATAGTGAAGATTTTCTAGCTCTTTGGCATTGTCTACAGCCAAAAATTGTCCAATTTTTCCAAAAATTAACTCAATATTCTGGCATATTATTTAAAACAGACCCAAGAATTAAATCCATAGAAATGCTGATTCTTGAACACATCTTACCAATCAGACCAATAACTCTCACTCAATTTCATGCTATAGATTGTGATATTACTCAGCCAATTTTAGACCTAACTATTCCTTTAAAAAGCGAAATTTTAAATTGTCGCGTAAAGTTAGAAAAAAAAGTATTAGGTAATATTAATTTGCCAGTATTTGAGGGACAAGTTTCTGGATTAGTGCTAGCTGATGCGATCGCAAATCGTTATGTTTGGCAAATTTTAGATTGTTTTTTTAAACAAAATATTTATTCAAAACTAAGCATTAAACAGACTGAATCTGGCATAGTTGTCAAGCGTGGCAATTGTATCTTAGCTGAAAATTTAACTCCCGGTCCCAATTTAAGAAAACAAATCTCCGAAAAAATTACCTGGAAAGTCTTCTTACAAGAACTTTGGGGATTAACCGACTCGAAGCACAGTAACTTGTCTCCGATTTCAACTCCAACAGCACAAGTTTTGACCATTAACAATCGAGAATGGTTAATTGTGGAGGTTAGTGAAGATTTAACTGATATTGCAGTTACTCAAAATACCCTTCAGACTGTAATCCAAGTTGGAGGTGTCTCTATCGGTGTTATGACTATTAAGGTTGAAGATGAAGTTTTAACCACCACTAAGTTGAGAACAGAGATCGTTACTCAAGCTGGTTTTGAACTGGCTCGTGCTGCGGTACGAGAAGGATTATTAGGTAAATCTTTTACTGGAGAGTTATCTTTACGGGAGCGTTTATCAGAGGCTGCCAGAGAAAAGCGTAATCTAACTCCTCAGCAATTAATAGCAAATACTGCCTTACCCAATACTGGCAGTCTCTTAAATCAGACTTTATCTCCAAAACAGAAAACTGTTATCTTTGGCTATCGTCAAGCACAACCCATTGGCACAAGTGCTTCTCGTTGGACGATGTTACCTACCAGTATTATCAATGAGTTGACCGACTGTACTAAGCTGCTTGGGGAATCAGCAATCGAGATTGGTGATGCTCAACAACCACCCCGACAAGTTTTATATAGTCCTGATCTAATTGTGCCTCAAGCTTTTGCTCGACGTTCAACTGCTGGATCGAATTTCCAACATAAAAATAATTCTCATGCTTCAGGATATACTTATAATTTGCCGATCTTAATGTACCACCATGTGTCCCCTCATACCCCTGATGAGCCTAATCAATGGCATTTGTCGTCCCAGCTTTTTGAACAACAGTTGCATTATTTGCGCAACCAAGGATTTTATAGCGTCACTTTAGAAGACTGGCGCAAATCAATAGTGACTCGTCAGCCGCTACCAGGAAAGGCAATCATAATTACATTTGATGATGGATACCAAAACTTTTTTACCTATGCTTGGCCCCTGCTCAAAAAATACGGCTTTTCAGCGATAGTGTTTTTGATTATTGATGATATAGGCTCCCAAATTGAAGACACTTGTTATATGGGATGGTCAGAAATCAAACACCTGTTAAAGCAGGGGGTGGAATTTGGTTCTCATTCATTAAATCACCCCTCTTTCACCGATATTAGTTATGTAGAGGTAGTACGCCAAGGAACTCAATCTAGAGCTATTTTATCGAAAGAACTTGGAATATCGGTTGATGCTTTTGCTTATCCCTATGGTCATTATAATTCTCTTGTCGGGCAATTAGTTGGCTCTTGTGGTTATATCTTCGGTTTACAAGTAGGCTGCAAACATAGTACATGGCAAGACTCTTTTTTAGGTTTATTTCGTATAGAAATTGACAACAAAGATACTTTGCAGCGGTTTATTTGGAAAATTAAATCTTCAAATCTAATGTAAAAAGGGCTCTACCGAACCTGTAATGTAAAACTGTTAGAAGCTAATTAGCAAAAGTCTTGCTGTGTAAGGGTTTTAGTTTTTGATAGTTTGATTTTGTATACTTTTTTCTAAATCCGTTTACAGATCGGCTTTTTGGGCAAATTTAACACTATAAGTTAAGTTCGGTAGAGCCGTAAAAAGTTTTAATCTTGCTGAATTGTATAGTGGCAAAACACTTTAATTTAACGAGTTTTAATATAGCTCAAGCCCAAAAAACAAGAAAAGATTAAAATTACTAATTACTGTTGTATTTAGTGTCCTTTTTATGGTTAAATATCATTTAAAGCTTAGATTACTAGCTATAATTAATTAGTTTAGTTCGAAAAAGAAAGTACAAATGTCAAATAATCCCATGAACCAAGACAAATTTAATTCATTATCTGGCGAACTTAGTTTTGAAGACCTAGAGTTCTTAGCAGATCATCAAGCTGAAATGATAGTAGGTGGAGGTTCTGATAAACCACAAGTTGACGGTCAGATAGTTTCGGCAATAGCAAAAAATGGGGGTGGTTCCGAAGCAATTGTGGGATATATTCAAAATGTCAAGTTTGACTAATGGTCTATTTTAAATGAAGCTAGAATAAATACCCTGTAAATCGCTGATCGCTTAATAAAGTTTTTAAGAGCATAGATTGTTTTGGAATATGCCAACTATTGCTATCACCAGTTGTGGAACTTTAGGTGACAACTTGCCCTTGATTGCTTTGGGAAAGTCTCTCAAGCAAAGAGGGCATGATGTCTTAATGGTTATCAGTGAACCCATGCATCCTTATGCTCTTAAAGCTGGACTTAATGTGGCTGCCAATGGTGTAGTTCTGGGTCAGCGACAAGCAAAACAAGAATCTCAAGCGTGGAACCATTTTAGAAAAAAACCAAGTATAGATGAGTCTTTCTACGAAAAGTTTCGCTGCGATCTGGCAAACAAATTAGACTGTTTGCTTGATGCCTGTAAAAATATAGATATCATAATTTCAACTCCACAGCAAAATATATTTGCGGCGATCGCTTGTGATAAGCTAGATATTCCTTGGGCACGTACATCAGTAACTCCGAGCCTACACTGTCGAGAACCGAAGTCTGGGCAAGCTTATTCTAGCGAAGACAATAATAATTATGCCAAATTTGATAAAAAGTTCTACCTTATAGTAGAAGACGCTCGTAAGTCCCTCGATTTACCTCCTCTTTCGCCTACAGAATGGGAACAATATTTTATTTGTAAAAAGCTGCTTTTGGGTTCTAGCTGCCATTTTAGTCAACCCGCGACAAAATATCCTTACGCTGTTCAAACGGGTTTTTGGTTTTATGAAGAACCAGAGTGGCAAAACTGGCAGCCTGATAGTGAGTTAAAAAACTTTATGACTCAGGAATCAAAACCTTTAGTCTTATCGTTTAGTAGTCAACCTTTGACAGATGAGGAGGCAACTGCTGTGGTTAAGGTTCATGTACGGGCTGCTGCCAAGCTCAATAGACCGATTTTGATTCAGCAGGGGTGGGCTGATTTTACAGCAGATTTATTACCCGAAGATTGCGATCGCGATCGCGTTATGTTTGCAGGTTTTATGCCTCAAGACTGGCTATTTTCCCATGCAGCAGCTTTAATTCACCACGGGGGAATTGGTACAACTGCCCGCGCACTGAGAAATGGATGTCCCATGCTCGTAGAACCTTACGGCAACGACCAGTTTTTCAATGCTAAACAAATTGTTTTTCATGGCGTTGGCGCTGCTATTCATCCTATGGATTTACAGGTAGATGAATTAACCCGTGTACTTCGGAATAAGGTATTAACCTCTGGCTATAAACAAAGAGCAGTAAAAATGGGAGCAAAAATTAGACAAGAAGCAGGATTAGAAACCGCTTGTGATATTGTTCAAAATTGGCTTCAGGGTTCTGTCGCCAAAAAGTAGTTCATTTCCAAAACTGCTTGTTGACTTTTTTATGAAATACCCAATTGTCCAACAACACAGTGAAGAAGACTGCGGTGCAGCTTGTCTGGCTACGGTTTGCCTATACTATGGACGTAGGTTTGCGATCGGTCGCATTCGCGAGGCTGTAGGTACAGGGCAGTTGGGTACTACCTTGTTGGGATTAAGACGAGGGGCAGAAAACTTGGGATTTAATGCTCAACAGGTCAAAGCTGCCCCTGAATTATTAGATCGTTTACACAAAGCTCCTTTACCTGCGATTATTCATTGGAAGGGTTATCACTGGGTTGTTTTATACGGCAAAAAGGGTAAAAAATACGTCATTGCCGATCCTGGTGTGGGTATCCGCCACCTTACCCGCAAGGAATTAAATACAGGTTGGAGTAATAAAGTAATGCTGTTACTCAACCCCGACGAACTGCGCTTTTACCAACAACCAGAAGATAAAGTAGGGGGTTTAGGTCGATTTCTCAAACGAGTCTTGCCCTATCGTCGTCTTTTGGTTGAGGTAATTTTACTTAATCTAGTAATTGGCTTATTAGCTTTAGCTTTTCCCTTTTTATTACAAATCCTCACCGATGATGTCTTGGTACGTCGCGATAACCAGTTACTTACTACTGTAATAATTGGGGTAACGGCAATGAATCTGTTTAGTAATTTTCTACGCTTTATTCAATCTAACCTCATCGCTCACTTTGCCCAAAGATTGGAACTGGGTTTAGTCTTGGAGTTTGGCAGACAAATCCTGCGTTTACCCCTTAGCTATTATGAATCTCGTCGCAGTGGCGAAATAGTTAGTAGACTGCGAGATATTCGAGAAATCAACGGACTCGTATCCCAGGTAGTAATTAGTTTTCCCAGTAAATTTTTTGTGGCAGTGGTTTCCTTTGCCTTAATGGTGTTTTATAGCTGGAAACTGACTGTAGTAGCAGTTTTGGTAGTGGGTTTGATGAGTCTTTCCCCGTTGCTATTTCTCTCAACTTTACAACAGAAAACTCGCACTGTATTAGTTACTTCTTCCGAAAACCAAGGGATGCTGGTAGAAACCTTTAAGGGTGCATTAACCCTCAAAAGTACTAATGCCAAACCCCAAGCCTGGGAGGAGTTTCAAGAACGGTTTGGTCGTCTGGCAAACGTCACCTTTAGTACCATTCAAATTAGTATTCTCAATGGCATTTTTTCCAGTTTGGCTTCGGGATTAGGCAGTATTGCCATACTTTGGTTTGGCAGCACTTTGGTTATTAAACGGGAATTAACTATTGGTCAACTGCTAGCATTTAATAGCATGAACGGTAATTTTACTAGTTTTATTGGTGCAATAATTAATTTTATTGATGAATTTGCCCGTGCCAAAACTGCCGTCGAAAGATTAAGCGAAGTTATTGATAGCACTCCTGAAGATGAGGACGAAAACAAAAAAGCCTGGGTTGATATTCCTGGCAATGTAGATATTGTTTGCAACAAGCTAAACTTTCATCACATAGGTAGAGTCGATCTCTTGGAAGATTTTTCTGTCACTATTGCTGGCGGTCAGGTTACGGCACTCATCGGTCAGTCGGGTTGCGGTAAAAGTACTCTAGCCAAATTGATTGCAGGATTGTACCAAGTGCAGTCCGGTAACATTAGCTATGGCATTTACAATCAGCAAGACCTATCTTTAGAAAGTCTGCGTCGAGAAGTAGTCTTAGTCCCCCAAGAACCCCATTTCTGGAGTCGTTCTATTTTAGATAATTTTCGCTTTAGCTATCCCGATGCTAGTTTTGAGCAAATCGTTACCGCCTGTCAGATTGCCTACGCCGACGAATTTATCAAAGAGTTACCCGATAAATACCAAACAGTTTTAGGGGAATTTGGTGCCAATCTTTCAGGGGGACAAAGACAGAGGTTAGCCATCGCTAGGGCAATGGTCAATAATCCAGCCGTGTTGATTTTAGACGAATCGACAGGGGCATTAGATCCCGTTTTAGAGAACAAAGTATTAGATAAACTGCTATTTTATCGCCAGGGTAAAACTACGATTATGATTAGCCATCGTCCTAGAGTAATTATGCGTGCCAATCAACTAATTCTTTTAGACAAAGGAAAATTAAAATTACAAGGCAATCCTCAAACCCTACAGCAAATCGAAGGAGAACATGTACAGTTTTTGACTCCCTGAACCAGCAATCATAATAATGGATTTTGGCTCAATGCCCATTAGAAAAACTTCAACCGACTTTGATTGATCTCACTCAAGCTTACTTACAAACCTTACCCATATATCTCACCCAAAAGGCGATCGCTACTATGTTTTCTGGCTTCAATCCTATATGGGCTTTTGTTTTAACTACAAACAATTTCGAGTTTCGCTCCAGCAGTTGCTTGATGATATTGGTCTTTGAAGTTACAAGCTGCCTCCCAAAATTGGTTACAACTGTATCCTCCTCCCGTTTCTTCAATAATTAGATTACTTTCATATTTGCCCTCTCCTAAAAAATCAAGCAATTGCCACACTGGCAAATTACCCGTTCCCATTGGTAAATGAGCGTGTTTGGGAATAACCATATCGGCAAAATGTACGTTTCTAACATAGGGAAGCATTGCCGTTAAACTTATAAAGAACTCATCGGTCAATCGACCATCTTGAGAAAACAAAGAAGCATGGTGAATCAAATCTAAAGTGAGAAAAGTTCCTGTCTGTTGACTCAAATCTATATACTGCTGGGGAGAGAAAAGTTGATAAGAAGGGCGTTCTGCTCCCGTATTTTCTAAACATAGAGCGATTCCCAAATCTGCTGCCTTTGGCACGAGAAAGTTAAGAGAACGTTTCAAGTTCTCGATGGCATATTCTGTAGGCAAGGAACAGACGTAACCTGGATGATAGGTAACTTTATCAGCACCAAATCTGCCAGACAGTTCTATTACTCGATATAAAAGCTTACAGGAAATCTGGCGGACTTCTTCGTCTTCAGCAGCCAAGTCACAGTCGGCACCGATATAAGGGGCATGAACGCTAAGGCAGAGATTTTTGGAGGTTTTTAAATTGATTAATTTTTCAATCGTCGTTTCAATTTGCGCATAATCGGCGCTTAATAGTTTCCTTGCCTCATGTTCAAGTTCTAACTCAATCGCCGAAAAATTTTGGCTCAAGAAGGATACTGTATTTAGGATATTTCGTGGGTTATGCAATATGTTTGTCGAAACACCTATAAAATTATAATCGAGACAACTCATAAGCTAATTTCGTAGTTTATTTTAAAATATATTCAATTTAAGCTATAAAATTGCAAAAATATAGGCTCGTTTAGTTTGAAAGCCAATTTTGCATTAAGATCGAACAGCCACAGGTGTTTTCTGACTACCATTTCGTCCGAAGTAATCCTG
>CBDUCX010000088.1:0-16887 GCA_965365755.1 uncultured Pleurocapsa sp. | reverse complement strand
TCTACCAGCATAATATGTTCCGCCCGTTCCTTTGTATTTGCCAGTAACTCTGCTGCCAAAGCGCGATCGCTCTCTTCATTTTTTCCTCTTCTCCTAGTTCCTGCAATGGGTCTAGTTTGCGCTTGATTACCTTCTAGTTGCACTAACCGCTCAGGGGAACAACTAATGACATCTCCCCAGGGCGATCGCCAATAACTGGCAAAGGGAGAGGGATTTATGGTTTGTAGCTGTTGATATATCCACCAGCTATCAGCAGTAGTATTGGTTTTAAATCTCAATGATAAATTGGTTTGAAAGATATCTCCCGCCTGAATATACTGTTTTGCCTGTTTAACGGCATTTTCGTACTGTTGTTGATCGGTTAAGAAAGTAATTGGGGAAGTAGGGGCGAACGGTGAGACAGTTGCGGTGGGCGGTTCACTCTGAAAAAACAGTTCCCTGTGATCTGAACTATTAAGAGCTAGTTTTTGTTCCAAATCATTTAACTGTTCAAAATCACTAGCAGCTAGCCATAGGATTTGTTCTGCATGATCGAGAACAGCAAAACATTCTGGTTCATACCAATAGGCTACAGGAAAAGGCAGTGTATCTTGGTTGAGTTCAGGTAATTGTTCTATTTCCCAGGCAAGATCATAGCCCAACCAGCCTAACCAACCACCCGTAAAAGGTAAATGAGCTACTTGAGAATGATTAACTATAGGTTGCTGCAATAGCGATCGCAAGAAAGGTAAAATTTTCCCTGTTGCGGGAGTCCATAACCGCTGTTGTTCTTTAACAGTTCGAGGCGCTCCTGCACAGATCGAAAAGCGCGATAGATGTGGTTGTTCTGAATCAACTACACCAGGACTTTCTAAGAGAACGGCAATTGATTCATCAATAAACAGCGCTGCAAATACTTCTGAAGCCGTACGATTATCTAAGGAAAGCGATCGCCAATGCCATGGTTTCAAATCATTGGTAGACATTTAATAAATCCCGCCAACAAACCAACGGGCACACCAAAAGGGAATTAAAATTCCTAAAACCAGCCAGTCGAGCCATCTCAGTCTTAGTTGATGCCACTGAACTTGGTGTTCATTGGGACTAGTAAAACCCCGTACATCCATCGCTGTAGCAATTTGTTCAGCTCTAAGTAACAGGTTCTCTAATAATTTCTCAGAGACAATTAACCATAATTGAGCGCTACGACGTAAACCTAGTTTTTTCCAATTGATTGCTCTGGTGCGAATTGAACGAACCAGATTTTGCACTTCTTCCAAGACTAAAGGAATAAAACGTAAAGAAAGAGTCAAGGTAAGAGTAATTTCTCCGATTGGCAAATTCAAACGCCGCAGAGGACTCATGATATCCTCTAAACCTGCGGTAATTTCCTCGGGAGCAGTAGTCAATAGATATAGACTAGTACTGTAAATCAGAGTAAAGATTAAAGTGGAAATTCTAACTGCCACATCTAAAGAGCGGCGGGTAACCACTAAACGAGGCAGAAAGGCAAATTTTGGCTGATCAAGATAGACATATCGATAGTCCGTCGCCTGGGGTAGGCTGGTTTCGCATGGCGTTAGTGGTTGAGCCGAATTATCTGGTGCCGTAGTTGCCACAACGTCAGGACAAAACTGAGGCACTCTCGGTTGATGTTTAACCGCCAAGGTATCGGGAGCAACGCTACTGAACAAGAATAAAAAAGCACATAACAGTAGTAACCACCCGCTCTGTTTACGCCACACCCGAAAAGGAATTCCCGCAGCGATCGTCAACAGAATTAAAGACCCTGCTAAACCAATGCGCCACCAGGGATTACTTAAGATCGGTGCCAGCAAAAAAGTCATGAGCCATGCTAACTTGACTCGCGGATCGACTCTATGTAACCAGGTTACAGGTTGTTCTAAATATGAACCAATAGGAAGCGATCGCAATAAATCCATATAATTTTACAAGAATGACGGGGGATTTAAAGCTAACAGCTAATAGCTAATAGCTGAGTAAATTATAGAATTATTGATTTCTTTGACGACGAATTTCTCTTGTAGCTGCTTCATGTTCACTTAAAGTCTCACTAAAGACGTGAGTACCATCATAACGAGCCACAAAGAAAAGATAATTGGTACTTTCTGGATTTAAGGTGGCTTTAAGACTAGCAATTCCAGGGGCAGCTATGGGAGTGGGAGTTAAACCAGTGTTCATATAGGTATTATAGGGTGATGGAGTTCCTACTTGGGCATAAGTTAGTGGTTGGTCTGCTGTTTGTCTGATACCTAAACCATATTCCACCGTGGGATCGGATTCTAATCTCATACCTCGATTGAGTCTAGCAGTAAATACTCCTGCAATTAAAGCACGTTCTTCCCCTACTACCGCTTCTTTTTCGACGATGCTACTTAAAGTTACCCAATCTAACAAGCTCATGTCTGTCTGTGCTGCTTGATAAACGGGTAAAGCAACCTGTTCAAAACGAGCCAGCATGGTATTGATTATTGCTTGGGGATCGCTTTTCATGTCACTGGATATCCGATAAGTATCAGGATACAAAAACCCTTCTAAAATTGGTAGATCTTGGGGTAACCAAGGATATTTATCGTTGGGGATGGTCTTAACTGCACTAGCAAATTCTGACGCAGTGAAATAGCCCTGAGACTCGAAATATTCTCCCATCTGCATGGTTGACCAGCCTTCAGGAATCGTGAATCTAGTCTGCATTATTTCTCCATCCCAGATTTTACTGGCGATTTTCGATAGAGATTCTGTGGGAGATACCTGATATGTGCCAGCCTTAAATCCACCAGAAGAGTCAGTTATCTGCTTCAGCTTTGTCCAAATTTTCCAACCACTAGTAGACTTGATTAAACCAGCTTGCGCTAATTCTACACCCAGCTCATTACCTGATACTCCTGGTTCAACTACAAACTGGACTTGTTTATTCTGCTCTTGATTACTTTTCCCTGCTACAGGGGCAGTTAAACTCCGCCAACCAGCCCACCCCAGGAGTGCCAGAACTCCAATGACTGCGGAAACAGCAAGCAGAGGGACATTTGTTTTTTTGTTGCGAGAAATTTGTCTACGTTTAGGCTTTTTCTTAGTAGTCATCCTGGATTAATTTAGTTATTTAGCTCGATATCTCAGATTGGTAACGACAGGAAAAGGTCAATCTTCGGACAATAATTCTTCCAGAATCGGGATTAAGTTTTCTTGATCAGGAGAAACTAATTCTAAGTGATTTTCCGCGTCATATCTGGCAAAAAATAATAGAGGAGTCAAAGGAGTATAAATACCGTATTTCTGATCGGCATGGAAAAAATAGCACAAAGACTGTAATTCTTCTTCATCCACACCATTTTCATCATCACTATTTTCTAAGGTTAAAACTTGCTCTTCCTCGATGGGGGGAAGTTCCCCTGTGGCAGTTAACGTATAAGCCGTATGATGCAGGTAGAGATTTTGTTCTGCCAAAACTGCTTTGGCATTGTCAAAAATTTTGGCGATCGCTTCATCATCATCCAGCATTGTGGCTTCCAATTCTTCCTCACTGTCTTGATTGATGCTCATAATAATTATGGGAATATCTACCGCTACCAGCAGCAGATAGGTCATATTATCCACTTCAATAGACTGTTCAATGTAACAAGAGAGCGATCGCCCATCTTCGTCAACAATCGTCAAAGTCTCCTCATCATATTGTTCGTTTTGGTCAAACCCAGATGATGGCATAATTTCTAATCTAAAAAACTGTTAGCTAACAAATAATTATCTAAAATGCTTCGATCCTGCTTAAATAAAGCTGTTTAGTCTATTTATATTAGTTCTCAGGATACCATTTTCTGAGCAGCGAACGACGAGGGTTCAGAGATAAATCAATACAAACTTACTAATTCCTGATTTTTGATCCCCAATTTGAGAGCAAGATTAAATTAATAAGTATTAATAAGTATTAATAAGTTTACTTTAGTCTTTTTTCGGCTTGTAAGTTGAAGCGATGGATAATTCTTTAAGTTGCTTATTATCTACCGCAGCAGGAGCTTCCGTTAGTAGACAACTAGCCTGTTGTGTTTTCGGGAAGGCAATCACATCACGAATTGAGTCTTCTCCTGCCAATAGCATTACTAAGCGGTCTAAACCAAAAGCAATTCCTCCGTGGGGAGGAGTACCGTATTCAAAGGCTTCTAATAAGAAACCAAATTTATTGTTGGCTTCTTCGGGGGACAACCCAATCGCTTGAAACACTTGTTCTTGAATATCCTTTTTATAGATTCTTAAACTACCTCCGCCAATTTCGACTCCGTTATACACCAGATCGTACGCTTGCGCTCTAGCAGTGGTTAAATCATCAATATCTTCGGGGTAGGGTGCGGTAAAGGGATGATGTAGTGCCTCATAACGTTTCTCATCAGCATTCCATTCAAACATGGGAAATTCTGTAATCCAGAGTAGATTGACTTGCTCGTTATTAATTAATCCCATCTCTTGAGCAATGAATAGCCGTAGGCGATCTAAAGATTTATTAACTGTCGCCGTGTCCCCTGCACCAAAGAGTAGTAAATGTCCAGGTTTTGCCCCAGTACGACTCAGCAACTCTTGTTTTTGCGCCTCATTGAGATTATCTTTAATAGCACCAATAGTATCGATTTCATTGTTTTCCCTGACTCGAATGTAGGCAATACCTTTTGCTCCTGCGGCAACGGCTTCATTAAAAATATCTCCTTTAGGTTTAATGCGGACATTAGAAATAGCATCATTACCACCAGGAATCGGCAATACTTTTACCTGTCCACCACTCTTAACTGCTCCCGAAAAGACCTTGAAGCCTGAATCTTGCACTATGTCGGAAACATCGACAAGCTCCAGGTCAAACCGAGTATCTGGGCGATCTGTGCCATAACGTGCCATCGACTCAGCATAGGTGAGGCGGGGAAAAGGACGCTCCAGCTCGATCTTGCTAACTGTTTTAAAGATGTGACAGATCAGAGCCTCGTTGAGTTCAATAATCTCATCTTGAGACAAGAAACTCATTTCCATGTCTAGCTGGGTAAATTCTGGTTGCCTGTCCGCGCGTAAATCTTCATCACGGAAACAACGAGCAATTTGATAATAGCGATCGCACCCCGACACCATCAATAACTGTTTAAATAACTGAGGCGATTGAGGCAAGGCATACCAGTCACCAGGATTAACCCTTGACGGTACTAAATAATCCCGCGCTCCTTCAGGAGTAGAGCGAGTCAAGATCGGAGTCTCGATCTCCATAAAGTTTTCCTCGTCCTCCAGGAAACGGCGCATCGCTTTTACTACCTGGTGACGTAACTGGAGATTTTTCGCCATGCGATCGCGTCTTAAGTCTAGGTAACGATGCTTAAGACGCAGTTTTTCTCCCACGTTTTCGGTATCAGCAGTGGAAACCTGAAAGGGAAGCTGTTTACTTACGGCATTGAGGACTTCAATTGATTCAGCATAAATCTCTACCTGTCCTGTGGGTAGTTTGTCGTTCAAAGACTCGGGAGGACGTTGACTGACTTTACCTACCGCTTTGACCACATATTCGCTGCGTAGAGACTCCCCATCAGCATAAGATTGGGGTGTGCGTTGGGGATCGCTGACAATTTGTACTGTGCCGGTGCGATCGCGCAAGTCGATAAAGATGACACCTCCGTGATCACGGCGACGATCAACCCAGCCAAAGATAGTCACGGTTTGGTCTATATGTTCGGCTCGCAATTCGCCACAGTAATTTGTTCTCATGCCTGGTAGCTAAGTAATTAAGTAAAATACAGCGTCTCTAAGAGTAACAAAATCTGCCCCCCTATTGTCTACTTATTTATTACCTTTTATCTGTTCAATATAGAGACATCTTAAATAAAGCTATCTACAATGGATTAAGTTTTCTCAAAAAATATGTATCTTTGCGATCGCAAAGCGTCCTCGGACTCAGACAAACTAGTCCACATCACGATAACTTTGTGGGCATTGTTGACTGCCATGGATTAGAGCTTATTTCTCTTTTGCGCCTATGTTTTTCCGTCTTTTACCAAGAGCAGAATCCGATTTAATTAACGTCAATCCCGCCAGCAAATTCAGATATTTACTATTGTTAGCAGCGGTGGCAACATCTCTGTGCGTTGGGTTTAAACCACATCCTGTCACATCCTCTCCCGAAGCTTTGTTAGTCTTAGGCGGACACGAAGAGCGAGAGCGATTCGCAGCACAGTTAGCCCAGGAACATCCACAGTTACCGATTTGGGTCTCTTCTGGTAGTCCCGAAGCATATGCCCAAAAGATTTTTGCCCGAGCGGGGATTAAGAGCGATCGCCTTAATTTTGATTATCGTGCTAGCGATACAGTGACTAACTTTACTACTTTAGTAGATGAACTCCAAGCTAAAGGTATAGATAGTGTATATTTAATTACCTCGGAAAATCATATGAAACGGGCCAAGATAATTGGTGATATAGTTTTGGGTAGTCGAGGAATTGACTTCAAACCAATTTACGTCCCTTCCAATAATCCCCCTGAGCCAATTGAAAAATGCTGGCGCGATGGTGCTAGATCAATTTTCTGGCTAATCACTGGACAGACAGGAGCAGCGGTTACTAAGCAATTATCAGTTACCAGTTACCAGTGAGCAGTTAATTAATAACTAACAACTAAGAGACTTGCGGATAAATAGAATCTCAGGCAGATTATCAGATTCTCGATTATAGGTGATTAACCTTAATGGTGGACTAGTAACTCGCAGTGAGCGAACCCAATTTATCAAATGCATGGTCGAGTTATCTCAGGCAAAACGATATTTATTTCGAGGCTACTGCGACGCTGACGATATTTTTGTATTTACGTTTATCTTCTTAATGCTAGTTGTTTATACTTAACATATATTGAGAAAACACAATAAAACTTAAATCAAGCTGCCAGCAATCTATAACCTGGCACGTTGTAATTATCTAGAACTACATTCATGCAGTCAACTCCAAATTTAGACCAGTTTATTCCCGAATCTCTCACCAAACTTGCCTATCAGGGTTTTCAAGAAGGCAAGAAAGTATTTGGCTTTGTTCATAAATCAGTAAGCGATCGCCTTACTAATACAGTTGTTCCAGAACAAGCTAGCAAAATTCAACCCCTTCCCCCTGAAGTATTGGAAAAACTCCAGGTAAAAATAAAGGCGTTGGAGGAAAAAGATTGGCAAGATGCTCAACAGGGAGTTTATCCTAGCAGTTTACTGTTTGATAATTCTTGGTCTGATTTCTTTCGCTACTATCCAGAAGTCTGGTTGGATATGTTTAAAATCTGGCAGCGATTAGAAAAGAAAGAGTTCCAAAGCTTCGACGAGGCGATCAATCAAGTTGGCTATCCTGATTACTATCTGCAAAACTTCCACCATCAGACAGACGGTTATCTAAGCGATATGTCTGCTAATCTCTATGATTTACAGGTAGAGATTTTATTCAATGGTGCAGCAGATGCCATGCGTCGTCGAATCCTTGCCCCTCTTAAGCAGGGACTTGAGGCTTTTTCCGACCTACCACCCCAGCAATTAAAAGTTTTAGATATAGCTTGTGGTACAGGGAGAACCTTACGTATGCTTCGTGGAGCTTTACCCCAGGCATCTTTGTTTGGGACAGATTTATCTCCCGCCTATCTCCGTAAAGCTAATCAACTACTTTCGGAGATATCCAGTGAATTACCTCAACTGGTTCAGGCAAATGCTGAGAAATTGCCTTATCTGGATAACTATTTTCACGCTCTCAGTTCAGTATTTTTGTTTCACGAATTGCCTGGAGTTGCCAGACAAAATGTAATCAATGAAGCATTTCGCGTATTGCAGCCAGGAGGCGCGTTGGTAATCTGCGATTCGATGCAGGCGATCGATTCTCCTGATTTCCAAGTAATGATGAATAATTTTCCTGCTATCTTCCACGAACCTTATTATAGAGATTATACAAGGGATAATCTGGAAGAGCGTTTGACAACGGCAGGATTTACTAATATCAAACTAGAAAACCACTTTGTTAGCAAGTACTGGACTGCCTACAAACCCAAAGCATAGATAAAATCAAATAGCAGTTATTGACACAAACCTAAGCAGTTTGATAATCAGTCACAGTTACACCACATTGCTACATAGTGTGACTGTGATTTCTTATGTATGGTAGTGATAATCTAGAATTAAAGAATAAAATATAATAAATCATCAAAGCAAGTAGCGAATCAAAGTGAATAATAGCTTTAACAAACTTCTTCAAGTTAATACATCTGGTCTTGGTTGTTGGGCAAGCATAATCCTTACTGGCTTTATTTTGACCAGCGTAGGTTTAGGCTGGGTAATTAATGGCTTTATCATTTTGATTGCACTACTTTTTATCACTCCAATAATTGCTTTTTGGGGATTTCAATGGTGGTTAAAACGAAAGCTAACTCAAGCTCAATGTCCAGTTTGTAGCTACGAATTTACAGGATTTAAAAATACGGAATTTAGCTGTCCTAACTGTGGTGAAGCTCTAAAAGTTGAAGCAGGGAAATTTAGCCGCATCACTCCCCCTGGAACAATAGATGTCGAAGCAGTAGAAGTATCGGTTAAGACTATTGAAGAAAATAATTCACAGCCATAACTCAATTCTCAGTAGAAATATCTAGTCTAAATTCATGTTGACTACCGCTAAGATCTCCAACGTAAATTCGGTAATAACCCGCTTCCCATACTCCAGAAATCTCTGGCTTGAGTCCTGATATTTCATCTCCCAAAACACAAAAACTATCCCCTGAATTGGGTCCCACCACAAGTAAAGTTGGTTGTCCTCCATCTGTTTGAACTGTAAAACGCATGTAGTCAACTTTTTGCTTCAAGTTCATCTCATAACTAGGGCGTCTAGAGACGAAACCACAGCCCTGACTATTAATGGAGCCTCCAGATTGTCCTTGGATTGTTTTACTAACTGTATTTGCGGTCACCTTAGTCAAATTAGTATCTGCCATGCTACTTGACAAATTGAATAACAACATGGCAACAGTCAAAAATAAAGAGGTAATTGTATTAGATTTAAAGCAACCTATAGTTTGAGAAGCTAGAAAATTAAATTCTGTCATGGAAAATACAAACTATTTGAATTGAAAATCGCAAGATAGCCAGACAATCATCTAAAATATTTAGAGTATGAGCATATTAGCTACCCATATTTAATCCTATTAAATAATGGAACATTTTAGATCATTGCTGTTCCACTTCTGTGATAGTCATATTTATCTAGCTTACTCCCAAATACGTGTTTATAGCTATAAAATAATAATATATATATTTATTGGCTCAACTATTGCTGCTAAATATAACTCCATAGCACTCAATTATTTATTCGGATAGAATATTCCTCAAAGAGCAGAAACTAATAAAGATTGATAATCCTATTTCTCAAGTTATAATTATATGTAATATCAAGCAAAGTTTTGATTATATTTGTTCGGTCAATTAGACCTGATAATTATTACAGACTCTTATTATGAGCTAAAACTTATATCTACGTATTTACACAAGTGAAAACTAAATATCCGTCTTCTTATTAATATTTTTATATTATTTGTCCCTAACTTTATCAAAACTTTAAGGTATTCACCTGTCTAATCGACTATAAATTTTTTATAACAGTAATTACTAAGACATTAATTTTAAAGGTAAAGCCCGACGTTTAAATTACGTTTAAGGAAAACATTATGACCAACCCGCATAAAAATAACGGTTCTTATCCTAGTCAGAGATCGGAACTTGATGTAAATATGGAAGAATATTTCCTAAAACTCAAACGTCGCTGGCTACCAGCCTTGTCAGTTTTCATAGTTACTGTTGGTACAACTTTATTTTTAACTAGTTTTTTAGAAAAAACTTATAAATCTGAAGGAAAAATTTTATTTAGAAAAAATACTCCTAATGCTCTACTCGATTTAGCAGATAGCGCTAATGAATTTGATTCATTACTGAATACCCAGACTCCACTGAGTACAGAACGACTACGAATGACTTCAGAGCCAGTTCTACAACAAACAATAGACCAGTTAAAACTAGAAGATGCTGATGGAGAACCACTTAAAATCAAGGAGTTAAAGAAAAGGTTATCTGTCGAAATAGTTGGTGGTACTGACGTTATTTCAATCGAGTACAAAGATCCTGACCCCATAATTTCTTCCAAAGTAGTAAACACTTTGATGGATGTTTATGTTGAGGAGCATTTACGTAGTAATAAATCAGCAACTGCCAGTGCGGATAGTTTTATTACCAGTAGCATACCTAAGATTGAGAATAAACTGCAGGGTTTAGAATCTCGATTACAGGACTTTTACGAAAAAAATCAGGTTGTTGATCTGCAAGAAGAAAAAAAGATTCTAGTTGCAGAAATTGGTACTCTCAATCGCCAAATATCCTCAGTTGGAGCTGAACTTCAAGGCAAAAAGGCTCAGACTGGTAGTTTACAAAATCAATTAGGTCTAAACTTAAGGCAAGCGATCTCTGCCAATCAACTGGGAAATACACCCCAAGTTCAAAGCATTCTGGAACAGCTTGGTTCAACTGAGACGGAATTATCTCAAGAGCGCCAACGATTCAAAGATAGTCATCCAATTATAGCTAGTCTCAACGAGAAGAAACAGACTTTGAATTCTCAGTTAAAAGGATTAGTCAGCAAGTATGTTGGAGCCCAAGTTTCAGAAGGGTTATTACAGAGTGGCGACTTAAAAGATAATCAATTAGAACAATTTATTAATCTCAAAATAGAAGAGCTGAGTTTGCAAACTGAATTATCTTCTTTATATCAGTATCAACAGGTTTATTTAGATCGAGCAAAACAGATTCCCCGACTCGAAAAGCAGGAACAGTCGTTACTTAGGGAAGTTGAAAGTGCCCGCTCCACATATAGTACATTGCTAGAAAATAAATCTGATATTGATGTTTTAATCAATCAACAAACAGGTAATGCTCAGATTATAGAATCAGGTCGAGTACCTGAAGAAGGTAGCACTGGAAGAATACCGCTGTTACTTTTGGGTGTTGTAATGGGTCTATTTTTATCTAATCTGACTGCCATTTTACTGGAAATGCAGGATCGTACCCTCAAAACTATTCCTGAAATTAAGCAGAGGTTTGCTTATCAAGTATTAGGAATTGTGCCTTTAGATACGCTCCAAAGCGCCCAGGGAGGTATTGTCGTTCAAAGAGAGCCCGATTCCTTTGCTAGTGAAATCTATCGTATGATTCAAACTAACCTCAAATTCTTGGCAGTTAAGCGACAACCAAAAGTTATTTTGATGACTAGTTCTGTTCCTGGAGAAGGAAAATCTACTGTGGCTGCAAATTTAGCAGCAGCTATGGCTCAATTGGGTCGGAAAGTCTTGTTAATTGATGGCGACTTGAGAAAAGCTTCTCAACATCAGCTATGGCAACTAAGCAATAAAGCTGGAGTTAAAGATATCGTGGCTCACAAAAGCCCCTTAGCCCAAGTACTTTCTCAGCCTATGAAACAGCTTGATGTACTCACTTCTGGTACGATTGCTCCAAACCCCTTGGCGCTATTAGATTCACCAGAAATGAGTGAGCTAGTTGCAGCAGCCCGAAAAGAATATGAACTAATTATCATTGATGCTCCGCCATTAGCCGTCACTGCGGATGTTTTAACCCTAAGTAAACTAGCTGATGGTATTGTCTTTGTAAGTCGTCCAGGAATTGTAGAACATGAGAGCGCTGATTTAGCACAAGAAACTATCGTTAATGCCAATCTCTCTCAAAAGGTTTTGGGTATGGTCATCAATGGTGTTAAGCCAAATGAATTTGATCGTTATTCATACCACGCTAAATATAGCAAGAACTACTTTTCCAGTTCGCCTAAAAATACTCACTCCAAGACAGCGACTGCCTAGATTTACATAATTTTGATCTGGCCCTCATAAATAGTAATCTGGAGTCATTCTTTTTTTATGAAAAATGAAAAAATCAACTATTGTAATTGGCTTAGATGCGGCAGAACCCAGACTATTAAAAGAGTGGATGGCAGATGACAAGAATCCAGTACTACATAATGATAATGGACTGTGGTGGCATCCTGAATATGTTATCTGGATTCAGCAGGCCCTTAAAGAGAGTATTGATGAGCATTCGGCGATCGCTCATGACCTACTCCAGCAAGACAATTGGGGCTTATTTTTGATGGTATTCAGAGAAATAGTAGACTTAGCCTCCTCGATTCTAAATTTATTGAATGGCAGAAATTTAGAATATTTAGATAGCAAAAAATTACTAGAAAATATTTTTGATCTAGTCTATTATGCTCCTAAGAATTCTCTTTGTTACGGCAAAATATAGCCATTAACGTTGTCAGGCTAATTAAGGATTGATATTAACTGTACTTGCTTAATATTTAACTTTCTCAGTAATAACATAGGAAATTCAAGAACGTTATAGTAGTAATCTACTAAGAGCAAATATATAATTCTATAATTCTGACAGCAAAAAATTTCTCATAAAAGTCCATCTGATAAGTTTCATGCTAATAACCAAAAGCCGAAATGATATTCTTAAGCATTTCGAATTTATTTTTTCCATATTTTCTTTAATTCATGTATCTCAAGCCATTATTCCTTTATTTTTGACTGGAGGAGCTAATGAGGGCGATGGAGTCAATATAATTAGTCTTGATCTTTCCATTAACGCTAAAATATCAGTCCTGGTATACTTAGTGACCTTTATCTTGTTGGCACTGAGATGGAGAAGATCTTTAACAGTATTGTCCAGTAATATTTTCCTCTGGGTTTTAATGGGGGTTGTTTGCTTTTCATGTTTTTGGTCAATCAACCCAGAGCAAACCCTCAGATTTAGTATTTACGCCATCGGAACTACTGGTATTGGTTTATATTTAGCTACTCGCTATACTCTTTCAGAGCAGATGCAGCTACTTACCTGGACTTATGGACTGTTACTAGTTTTAAGCATTTTATTTGCCATTGTAATTCCTAAATACGGCATTATGAGTGGTATACATGAAGGAGCCTTGCGAGGAGTTTTTACTCACAAAAATCAATTTGGTGCATTTATGGCTCCTGGGGGAGTCATTTTTTTACTAAGTGCGCTTCGGGGGGGACTATACAGCTGGCTTTACTGGGGTTTGTTGGTTCTCAACTGTGGAGCAATGGTTATGTCTCAATCTACGACAGCTTTGGGAACTTTTGGATTGATGCTGATCCTGTGCCTGATTTACCGTATTTTTCGGTGGCGTTATGAGGTGATGATTTCCGCTATCTTAGCTGTAACGATTTTGGGTTTTATTAGTTTAATTCTAGTTGCTGGATATATCGGTTCAGACTCTCTCTTTAACTCACTGGGTAAAGATGCCACTTTGTCGGGGAGGACGTTTATCTGGCAATATGTTTGGGATCAAATTCAGTTACGTCCTTGGTTAGGTTATGGATTATCTGCATTCTGGCAGGGTTATGAGGGACCATCCGGGTATGTTCAACTGGCAATGAGAATACCCATAATCTATTCCCATAATGGGTTCTTGGATATTTGGTTATCTATAGGGATAATTGGATTGAGCATTTTTATCTTGAGTTTTATTAGCACTACGGTACAATCCTTAGCTTTGCTCAGAATGACCAACACTCCAGAAGGGTTTTGGCCTCTTTTATTTTTGACCTACATTTTGCTGTCTAATTTGACAGAAGGAACAATAACCTCCTTTGGTAGTTCTTTTTGGGCTGTATACGCAGCAATATCTTATTCCTTAGTCATCGCCAAAAGAGATCAATATGCCATTGCTGAATAATTTGTACTTGGAGCTTAATATTCAGAAGATGAAATAGAAACTATGAATCTAGCAGAGATTAAAATTAAGGTAGCAAATCTATTTCAAAGCGGTCTTGCTAAGGACACACTCTGGATGTTATGTTCCAAGTTGTTTAATGTAGTAATGCAAGCAGCATATTTTATAATTGTTGCTCGTTTGTTAGGCAAGGAAAACTATGGTTCATTTATTGCTATTACTGCCACAGCATCAATTATTTTTCCTTTTGTAGCATTAGGAAGTGAACATTTATTAGTTAAAAATGTTTCTACCAACAGAGAAACATTCAGTACTTACTGGGGTAACAGCTTACTTATTTTAACTACTAATGGTGCTTTTTGTTCTATTGTTTTATTATTACTTTCTCGGCTACTTTTTGCTCAAGATGTTCCCTTGGGGGCAATACTACTGATCCTTATTGCCGATTTAATTTGCCTGGCACTCTTAGACTTAGGATTTAAGTCTTTGATGGCAACGAATATGGTTAATAAAACAGCACAGTTGGGAATTTTAAGTACTTGTACCAAGCTTTTAGCTGCACTAATTTTAGCAGTATTTTTTATAAATCCTAGCGTTGCTACTTGGAGCTATTTGTATTTTGCTAGTTCAGCAATTATGGCTACCATTACCATCCTTTTGGTTAACAAAATGGTTGGTTTACCTCGTCCTATTTTGTCTGAACTAAAATCAAATATTACTCAAGGAGTATATTTTTCCATTAGTACTTCGGCTAATAACATTAATGCTAATTTAGATAAGTCTATGCTAGGAAAACTAGCAAGCGTCGGTGATGCTGGTATTTATGGCTCTGCATACCGTTTTATTGATGTGGGAAATGTCCCTTTATTTGCTTTATCTGGAGCTACCTACACTAGATTTTTTCAGCATGGAGCATCGGGGATTCGAGGTAGCTTGAGTTTTGCTAAACGTTTATTGCCGATTCTAACACTGTATGCGATCGCTAGTGTGGTTGGCTACTGGCTATTGGCTCCTTATATTCCCCTGATTTTGGGTGAAGAATATACGGAAGCAGTTGAAGCTCTTTTATGGTTGTCACCGCTTCCTGCGATCGCCACCTTTCAGTATTTGGCAGCGGATACTTTGACTGGTTCGGGAAACCAGAAGGCTCGTAGCATAGTACAGGTAAGTGCTGCAATCATCAACGTTCTGTTAAATATCTGGCTGATTCCCCAGTTTTCCTGGAAAGGTGCCGCTTATGCCACTC
The DNA here is from genome assembly GCA_965365755.1 of uncultured Pleurocapsa sp. Classification (GTDB taxonomy): domain Bacteria; phylum Cyanobacteriota; class Cyanobacteriia; order Cyanobacteriales; family Xenococcaceae; genus Waterburya. The sequence goes on along the minus strand of CBDUCX010000088.1, from coordinate 1,863 downwards.
TAATTTCTGATTCTCTCAGATTACTTTCTTTGTGGGTCATCGTTTTTCTAATATATCAAAGAGAAATTAAGCGTGACTATTTGCATGGATAAATTATTTTAACTATTTAGTTGAACTTTGCATATAAATATGTATACAAAATAGAAAAAACAATACCAAATAATGTTAAATATTTTAAAGTAAATTCATGTTATTTAATTCTTTTGAGTTCATATTTCTTTTTCTACCTATTACTCTAATAATATTTTTCTGGATTGCTAGAAGCACTAAAAATATCAAAGGACAATTACCAATTTTATGGCTAATAATTGCTTCTTTAATTTTTTATGCAAGATGGAAGCCTTTAAATCTACCCATAATTATTGTATCAATAGCAGTTAATTATTACTTGGGTTATTTACTAAGTAATGCGATTGAAAAGCCGATAGTGAAGAAAACAGTAATTAGCTTAGGAATTGTTTTTAACTTGGGATTAATTGGCTATTTTAAGTATTCTAATTTTCTACTTGGCAACATTAATCGTGTTATCGGAACTGATTTTGATTTACCTTCTGTCGTTCTTCCCTTAGCAATTTCTTTCTTCACTTTCCAACAGATTGCTTACTTAGTTGATGCTTATAAAGGAGAAACTAAAGAATATGACTTGCGTAAATATATGTTATTCGTCTGCTTTTTTCCTCAATTAATCGCAGGCCCTATCGTTCATCATAAAGAAGTATTACCGCAATTTGAGCAAGCATCTATCTATAAATTTAGCCAGAGAACTTTGTCCATAGGCTTAACGGTTTTTATTGCTGGTTTATTTAAAAAAGTCATTTTTGCCGATCGCATCGCCGAATACTCTAATTTGGCTTTTGCTGCTGCATCACAGGGTATTGACCTTACTTTTTCCGAATCTTGGGTTGGCGCATTAGGCTACAGTCTACAACTCTATTTTGATTTCTCTGGTTATTCTGACATGGCGATCGGTGCCGCATATATGTTTGGGATTAGACTACCGTTAAATTTTAATTCCCCCTACAAAGCGATTAGCATTGTAGATTTTTGGCGAAGATGGCACATTACGCTCTCTCATTTTCTTCGAGATTACTTATACATTCCTTTAGGAGGAAGTCGTAAAGGAAAATTACGAAGATACTTGAACTTGCTCATTACTATGCTATTGGGAGGGTTGTGGCATGGTGCTGGTTGGACTTTTATCTTTTGGGGTGGCTTACATGGCTTTTATCTAGTAATCAATCATTTATATCGCTCAATTCGTCAAGGTTTGGGACACAACTTAAAAAATGATGGTTGGATACTTCGCAGTATTGGCTGGATCACAACCTTTATTGCTGTGGTGATTTCCTGGGTCTTTTTCAAAGCCGAAAATTTTGAGACAGCAACTTCTATCTTGAAGTCAATGTTTGGTTTTAATGGTGTTCATTTGGCTCAATTTTTAGCTCCATATCTGGGCTTTTTAAGAAATTTTGGCGTAGAATTCCTCGGATTTACTGTCAATGTAGGCATTAGCCAAAAATACGCTACTTTCGGTATTCTTGTATTGCTTTTGGTTGTCTGGTTTACGCCCAATACTCAACAATGGATGGATAAGTATAATCCAGCTTTAACTGAACCTATTGAGTATCATCAACCTCAGTGGCAAAAAAGATTTTGGCAATCTTTATCCTGGCAACCTAATAAGATCTGGACAATAGTTGTTGCAGGATTAACTTCTCTTTCCCTACTGTGTTTTTCTCAGGTTAGCGAATTTCTATATTTCCAATTTTAGTTTTAAACCTATACTCTTACTAGATAAAAATGAATTTTAAAAGTGGTGCCAGAGGATTTTTTAAATTAGTTAAACGTAGATCTCCAGAAATG
>CBDUCX010000087.1:0-16898 GCA_965365755.1 uncultured Pleurocapsa sp. | reverse complement strand
ATTGATTACCAATAGCTAATTATTCAGTTTTTTTGTACTGGTGCAAGATCTGAGTGATAAGCAGAATTTAAGGCGATCGCAATACCGATTGAAACACTATTAATTGAATACTTCCACATAACCTTATTAATCTCTTAATTATATTTCTTCAGTAGGAAAGGCATAATAAGCAATTCCCTCCGTTTGAAAATCTGGTAAAGTCGCCTCAATATTATTTCTCTCGGCAACAGAAGGAGTATAAAAATGCGCTCCAGTAGTAGTATTAAAAAAGCGAAAAACGGGAATTGTACCTGCAATTTCTGCTCCAATTTCTATAGGATAGGCGTAAAATGCTTCCCCTTCAAAACTAAAATTATCTAGACTTTCTGTAGCTTCCCGCTCGATTTCAGACACAGTATAAAGATGCACCCCTGTATCTTGATTGCGAAAACGATATACAGGAGAAGGCGTAGGCTCGCCAGTCAGGGGATCTACGCTCAGATAGGAAGCCCCCTCAGAACTAAAGTTAGGCAATTCGTTTTCGATGACTTCTCTTTCAGCTTCATTGGCAGTGTAAAAATGAACCCCAGTATCATTATTAAAATAGCGATAAACAGTTAGATTTTGACTGGTATTATTATTCTCATTACTGCCATTATTTTGCTCGTCAGTTACTACAAAATCAGTAGCAGGATTTAGATCGCTAATATTAACAAGAGTTAGAAAAGCAGCAGTAGCAGGGTCTATACCAAATCCAGTCTCATTACCGTTAGGATTATAAAATAAGGTACTACTATCTCTACTAAAGACAATTTTTTCATTACTAACGTCAACTTGACTATCTGAATCAACTACAGCAAAGTCCGTATTAGACAATTCTGTTCCATTGCTATTACCCAAGCCAAAAGTGTTGGCAGATAGAACGATGACATCTTCTCCCCTGGTGAAATCTAAAATACTATCTAAACCAAAATTGGCATCAGCAAAAGCCAACTCAGAAACATATGTAAAGCTGTCCTCTCCCTCATTTCCTGATAGTAAGTCGTTGCCTATATTTCCGTTCAAGGTATCATTTCCAGATCCGCCAAATAGTGTATTGTCTCCTGAATTACCAGTAATCAAATTATTGAAATTGTTACCCGTACCGGATAGGTTTTCTTCTCCCTGTAAAGTCAAATTTTCAATCGTGCCAAAAATAGATGTATCTGTAGGCAAGACATAATCTATGGAGGAGAGAACTAAGTCTATACCTCCCCCGTCTGGTAAACTCTGTAATTGCTCTACGAAGGTGGCACTATTTAGAATATTTAGTAGTTCTTCTTCGCTGTTAATTTCTTTTTCAAAAGCAAAATCTTCTAAATTATCAATTACGTAGAGGTCGTCACCTGCCCCACCATATAATAGATCTCCTTCAGTACCGCCATCGAGGGTGTCTTCTCCATCTCCTCCCAGTAAGAGATCAAGATTGCCCAAACCAACTAAAGAATCATTACCTGCTAGTCCGTTTAGAGTATCTACTTCAGCAGTTCCCTGAAGAGTATCATTACCATTAGTGCCAATTCTGCTAACCATTACAAGTATTTCCTTTTCAAAGATGTATAAATTAAAAGAATGTAGATGGCGATCGCATTATCTTCTGGTTAGGGCGATCGCCAAATCAGAAAAATCAATCAGAAATTCCAGTCTTACAAGTAGTCTGATGTTGTTGTCCAGAGCGCTGTATTTCCTGATCAGATATCGAGTAGGCTGTCAGGGTAACTTCACCATGCTCATTAAACACCCAGCCCATAGCGGGAACAAATTCAGCAGTTGAGTTTTCTGTAGAATTACTATTTGCCTCTACTCTTGCTCCCTTCTCCTTGTAGGAAAGTGGTTGGGGGAGGGGTTTCATTAATTCTACTTGTGCTGATTCACTATTAAGGGATTCATTAACATTGGGAGGTAAACCACCTTTGCCAGTGATCGTAAATTCGCTACCTACCCCTTGTTCGCAAGGATTTTGAGAAATTTGGTCACTCGCATCCCCTACTGCTTGAGGAAGTTCAATTAAACCACTTGTAGGGTCTACTTCTGGAGTATTGATAGCGATATCACCCTGTAAGCCAAACTCAGAACTGGCATTGATATCGTTGGTGAAAGGATTCAGAGGACGTTCTTCAATGCCAAATAGTGACTCCGCAGTGATATTGATATTTCCGCCATTCCCTCTCTCTGCGTTAGCGATAATATCGTTATTGCCATCAGGAAAGGCAATGACTAATTCTGTACTAATAGTCGCATTGCCACCATTGGCATCATTAGCTGCTTGGGCAGAAATTGTACTATCGTTGCGTAATAGTAAATCATCATCAATTTGCAGAGTAATATTTCCCCCTTCTCCTGACTCGGTAGAAGCAGAAACAAGTCCTTGATTGAGGGACACAGAATCAGTTTGCACAGATAAATTTCCTCCATTACCTTGACCTAGACTATTGACAGAAATTTTTGCTCCGTCTTCAATAGTTAACTGTTGTGGATTAGAGATAAAAATACTTCCGCCAATTCCTGTAGAATCGATGGTGGTATTAGCAAAAATCCCACTATCTGCACCTTGATTACTAATCACATCAGGACGTTGAGCTAACCTTTCGGCAAATGTCGGGTCACTACCTGACAAAATAACCTCATTGTCACTATTGATAATGATGTTTCCTGCTTTACCCTCACTAAAAGTAGTGGCAATAATTTGCCCTCCACCAATGGCATTTAAAGTATTAACGTTAACTTCAATGTCTCCTGCATCACTAGAATTAGCGGTAACAGCTTCAATAATTCCACTATCTACTAAATTCAACTCACCAGTGTTGACCGTAATTGTGCCAGCTTGTCCTGTTGCCCCAGCCTGTGTACTCACAAAAATACCGCTAGAATCTAAACCAACTAGTTGAGTTTGAAGTGGATTTAAAGGATTAAAAATTGCTGGCTCTTCTGCTCTAAATCCTGAGATGTTAACAGATTCACTAGCATCAATGCTAATATTGCCGCCTCGTCCAATACCTCCAGGATTATCCAAAAACTCCCCATTGACTTGACCATCTATTTGCCCACCAGAGGTTAAATTAAGCGTACTTGTTCTAATATCAATATTACCGCCAATGCCTTCTGCTCCAGGTGAAACACTACTGTCGATGGAACTATTATTCAGAGAAACTAAATCATCTGTTTGAATCGAAATATTTCCTGCATCTTGGTTAGTTGCCGTAAGACTAGTAATAAGACTGTTATCATTTAGCAGCAGAGAATTAGCTTGAATATTAATGTTGCCAGCTTGTCCGCTAGTCTCTACTCCAAATAATGCTCCTGCTCCTGTAGCAGTTTGAATAGAACTGGGGAGGTTAAAATCTAAATCATTGAACTCTACTGGGGTTCGTCCTTGAAGCACAATATCACCACGAATATCAAGGTTGATATCTCCCCCTATTCCATTTCCTGCATTACTAGTGGTAATTCCAGCACCATCTTCAATAGTTAGATTTCCAGCCGAAATATTAATATTTCCTCCATTTCCTTCAGCACCTATTCCTATTGCACTAACTACAGTGGTAGGAGTACCTTCAAAGGCTAATCCCAGTCCTGAACCTCCTGAGTCTCTCACGCCCGCAATACGAACCTCCTCTTCGGCGACAATATTAACATCCCCTCCATTGCCGTTTCCTACAATACTGTTGTTAATTTGTGTCCCGTTAACAATGTTTAAAGACTTGGTAGTAATTTCTAGGTTTTCTCCATTCCCGATGGCATTTTCTCCTACTGCACTGGAAATGATAATGTTATCAAACAAAATATTATTCGCGTTAATATCAATTACACCTGCATTACCTTGTCCAAAAGTACCGCCGTTGACTGTAGTTCCATTGACCAGAGTTAGAGAACTTGTGGAAATACTTATCTTTCCCGCATTGCCTACTCCATTGTTACCTACCGCAGTAAAAATAGTACCTTGATCAATAAAGATATCCTGAGCATCAATCTCAATTGCTCCTGAATTACCTTGCCCAATAGTACCGCTATTTATCGTCCCGTCAGTTACAACTAAAGAATTGGCGGAAATATTGAGATCTCCGCCATTGCCTACTCCATTACTATTAACCCCAGTGCTAATAAAACTTTCATCCCCATTGAGAGAAATATCATCAGCATTAATTACGATTTGTCCTGAAGCTCCATTTCCTAGAGTAGTGGTACTAATCCCAGAATTATTATTTACGCTCAAGGAGCTAGTTTTTATGTCAAGATTTCCCCCATTACCAGCAGCATTGTCTGAGACTGCATTAAAAATGAAACTATTATCTGATAAAGCTATTTCGTTATTAATATTAATCGTTATATTACCAGCTTGAGCTGCTGCATTTGAGGATTCAGGGGCAATTCCAGCCAAAAGAGAACTATTTTCGGCAATTTCTAAATTTTCTCCGTTAATAGTAATAAAACCACCACCAGAACTAGAAACAGAAATTCGTGAGTTATTAAGCAAAGAGATATCTGCTTGAGTTATATTTTCAGGAAAACTTAAACTACCTGATTCAGTTATACTTACTGTTCCTGTTTCAGATAAGCCACCTAATTCAACTGTTAAACCTGGAACAAAAATATCTGCACCATCAAAAGTGATATTACCTCCGATCAAAGCAATAGTTTCTTCTGTGGGAAGTATGAGAGAATCATTATTACTTTGAACTGTAATATCTCCAGGGTTATCCCGAAAACTTATACCAATGGGAATACTTACCTCTAATAAGGGTGCAGCTTGAGGATTACTAGCGCTAAATTCAGAACCATTTTCAAATAATAAACTATCTGCGGTACTGGCAAAAAATGAACCACCAAGATTTAAACTAGCATTCTCACCAAAGATAATCCCGTTAGGATTTATTAAAAATAGATTTGCTGCACCATTGGCACTAATTAACCCATCAATACTAGAAATATTACTACCCGTTACCCGACTGAAGATATTGGCAATATCCCCCGCATTATTAAATGCTGCTGAACCCAATGTAGGGACAGAAAACTCATCGAAGCTATGAAATAGATTATCATTAATGCGATCGCCCTGCTCAATGATAAAATTATTTCCATCCTGATTAACCGTCGTGGATGTCGTGCCATCAGGTGTCACCTGAGCTTCCACAGTTAAAGGAATCAGACAACCAAATATGACAGAGGAAAATATGGATAAAAAAGAGGTAAAAGCCCGCTGCATTACGACTTACTCATAATTAGTTATGTCAAAACTATAAAGTCTTTTGATTCACTCGATTAATATTTTTAATATTTTTCTCTAAGATTTATTTTTTGTCTTAACAATTACATAAACTTTGTCACTCTTAGTTACAATGTAATTATTATTTTGGGTGTTGCTGATTCGGTAAATTAGTAACAGCGATTATTTGGCTTTGGGATACTCAAAATCAAGCAGATTGGAAAAATCGTATTGTCTATCTTCAACCAGTGACTTGATAAACAAGTTCAAGATTATTCAAATCAAAACTAAAGTTAAGCAAGCGGAATGTCGGCTATAATTAAGTAATTTTACTTACGCATTAGCACCAGAATAGCTTTAGAGGATTTGTTGTGTATGGCTATGACATTTGGGGAGGTGGCTAAAGAACTACCTTCAGTTATTAAAGACGTTTACGAAAACCAAGTTACCAAAAAATTTAAGACGATCTCGCCTACAGTACTCCATGTAAATGCAACTTTGCGCTGCAATACCAAATGTACGATGTGCAATATCTGGGAACTTAAAGCGACAGATGCTTTAAGTATCGAGCAGTTGGACGAGATATTCGCCGATCCAGTTTATCAAAGGATTGAGTATATTATTTTGGCGGGAGGGGAACCGACTCTACGTAACGATTTGCCAGAAATGGTAGCAACCATGCACAAGCACATGCCTCGTCTTAAAAAACTGATGATTGCCTCTAATGTCATCAACCGTGCCAGTGTACAAAAGCAATATCCGAAAATTGCCCGCTATTGCCACAGTCACAAGATCCGCCTCACTTTGGGGGTATCTTTAGACGGTGTTGGCGAAATACACGATAAAGTACGAGGCGTTCCTGGGGCTTTTGCAAAGGTCATGGAAAATATCAAATTTATGCAAGACTTGCAAAAAGAAGTACCTTTTGGCATGAGTATTGACCCCACGATCTTTTCGATGAATGTGCAGGAGATGGAAAAACTCAAAAACTTTGCCGAGGAACTCAATCTGCCAATTACCTTTCAGTTTGCAGCCATGGCAGATGGTTATTATAACAATAGTGCTCTAGAAGACGTACTCAGCGTCGATCGCGATGGACGAAATCGCATTGTGGAGTTTTTGACCAGACAAATTGCTCAATCCTCTTTATTTGATGCTTTGGCTTACTACTATGCTGAAGTAATCGAACAGTCTGAAGGGGCAAAACAGCGCAATCTGCCCTGTCCCTTTGCCGATCAGGGAATGGTGCTTAACCCCGATGGCAGCGTACAGTATTGCCATAATAGTCAACCAATTGGCAATGCCCTCAAAACTCCATCAGGGGAGTTATATTATGCTCCTAAAAATTTGGCATATCGTCGTGATCAAATCCAAGGTCAAACCTGTTCTAGCTGTCAGATGTCCTGTTTGTTTTTTGTCAGTCTACGGAAAGAAGTATTTCCGTTTCTCTCGTTTATGGCAAAGCGGGCTGTGGGAATCAATCGTCTACATTGGCGTAAAAAATCACCTGCTACTGTTACCACAATTCAGGGAGAGCAATCATGAGTAAAAATTCCCTCTCGGCACTGCTGCGTTACAAACTTAATTATGTGGGATTGCCTAATACTCTTAGAGTAGGCTATCTAGACTTAAGCGATCGCCTTTTAATGCAGCTATCGAAGTTCTTCCCTCAGATTAAGTTTGCACCGCGATCGATTCAAATAGAATGTACTACGCGATGTAACTTGAAGTGTACCTTTTGCGAGATTTCTTACTGGACGGAAACCCCAGCCGATCTAGAGTTTGACAACGTAGAGCAGATGGTGGCACACCTACCCAAGCTCAAGCGCATCGATCTCACAGGCATTGGTGAAGCTTTGGTAAACCAGAATTTTTTTGAGATTGTCAAATTTCTCAAACAGAGAGGTATTTACATCACCCTCAACGATAACTTTACCCTAATGACCGAGCAGACAGCACGGCGCATCATCGATTTGGGTATTGATCAGATTTTTATTTCCCTCGATGGAGCAACGGCAGAAACCTACGAGTCGATTCGGCGAGGGGCAAAATTTGAGCGGGTAATTGCTAACGCCAAGCAGTTAATGAGGCTTAAGGGAGAAATGGGTAAAAAGCTACCCGAAGTAAAGATCAATACTGTAGTGTGCGACGTTAACTATCAAGAGTTACCCGCCATTATCGAAATCGCCCATGAAATTGGTATTGGGATGGTGCAGTTTGTCAATATTGTCACCTTCGACGATACCAGCAGCATGGGAACCGCAGACTTACGGAAACAGGTACGGCAGAAATTTGACGAAGCGATCGCCCGTGCTCAAGAACTCGATATATTAGTTAAGGTGGAGTTATTTGATAAGCTTCCAGTGCAAGAATGCGATTTTCCCTGGACACGCAACTTTGTTACCTACAATGGTTACGTACATCCTTGCTGTTACACTACCCAAAGCGGCGATCGCACTGCGCAAAATAGTCGCAGTCTAGGCAATTTAGTCGATAATACTTATGCTGATATTTGGCAAAGCGATGAATATGTCGCCTTTCGCGATAAGATGGCGCGGGGAATTTTACCTCACCAGTGCGCCCACTGTCCTAAATATGATGGAAAGCCCGATCCAGAAGTTGCCCAACAAGATCTAAGTAGGTCGGTATAAATAAAATTGACGAGCGACCCCGCGTCGCCGTTAGAGGGCAGACCCCGCGTCGCCGTAAGGCGCAAGGGAATGCGCGAGTTTAACTTGTTAAGACTGTTAGTAGTTAGTAGTTAGTTGTAATAGCTTTAATCAGATTCATACTTCTTAACTTATTTGACTTTATTTCGCCCTACTTACTTAGAGGTATCAAAGTCCACCTAAATTGAAATAGTACTAAATGTTCGGCAAAGCACTTTTAATGATTGGTAGTAAGATTGTAGCTCATGCCGCCTTCTTACTTATTGGGGTAGTGCTAGCCAGAACTCTGAGCCAGACGGAATTTGGTACTTTTAACCAAGTATGGTTAGTCAATAAATCTCTGTTATTTTTATTTGAGCTGGGGCTACCCATCAGCGTTTACTATTTCTTGCCCCGCTTACCAGATGAGGAGAAAAAAGGGTTTGTCCTTCAGACATTACTTAGTCTGGTGCTATTTTCCCTCCCATTTTCCGCAGCACTTTATTTATTGGCGACTCCTCTGGCGGTCAATTTTAATAATCCCGCCTTAGCCGACCATTTAAGGCTATTTGCCTTTTATCCCTTGGTAATGCTACCTTCTGTAAGCACCGAGGAAATTTTGCTCAGTCTAGGGTATGTCAATAGTGCAGCACTGTTTGAGAGCCTAAGTAAGATCGTGATGATTAGTGCGGTAGCTGTAGCAGCAATTTGGGGTCAGAGTCTCGATTTGGTATTTAAGTCGTTAATTGTCTATGGCATCCTGCAATCATTATTAGGTGTCTGGCTGGTGTGGCAACCAGTGAAACATCTCCAGCTCAAGTTTTCTTTAGCCCAATGGCGATCGCAATTAGCCTATGCTGCACCCTATGGATTTTCTACCTTAACTGGCGCACTCAACTATCAAGTTGATAAGGTCATGGTTTCTCTGTTTAATCCCCCTGGTATTTTTGCCGTATATGCAGCGGGGGCATTTGAGATTCCCTTGGGAGGAGTAACTTCCTTGCCTGTGGTATCGGTGATGATGAGCGACTTGACCCAAATGTATGCCAATGGAGACATTAAGGGTTTCCTGGCAATGTGGCATCAGTCTATGCGTAAGCTGGCGTTGCCCGTGTTGGCAGTAACTACCTTTTTAATGGTTTTTGCTGAACCCGTTATTACTGGACTGTTTTCGGCTAAATATGCTGCCAGCGTGTGGCCATTTCGGATTTATTTACTGTTTTCCCCCATCCGCATCACCGTATTTGACTACATTCTGGCTTCTTTGGGTAAAACTCAGATGGTTCTCAAAGCCCAAGCTATAGCGATGGTAGCTAACGTCATTGTCGGCTTTATTTTATTACAAACCTTTGGCTGGACTGGGGCAGCAGCTTCAGCGGTACTGGCAACCTACTTGTTTGTGGGGTTACTTTTAAACAAAATTCGAGAACGGTTAGGAGTTAGCTGGGGAAGGGTAATGCCCTGGCGGGATTTAGCCTTAGTCGGCCTAGTGGCGATCGCTGCTGCTTTGGGTTCTTTACCTATTTTATGGCTCTCTATCGGCGGCTTTTGGCAACTGGTGCTAGGATTTTTGGTTTATAGCACTATCTATTTATTGGGTAATTTAATTACTAAAGCCATTACCATAGCCGAAATTAAAACCGCTTTAGCCATGGGCAGAGCAAAAATCGCATCTTTACTATCTGCTCAAAAGTAGTTGGTTCTAACTGTAGTTTTTCCTTTTAACCAATGAAAATCTATTCAACTTGCATAAACTAACACAGGTACTCGCTTAAATGCTGGAGTTCCACAGCGAGTATCTACAGGAGCATTAAAGATTACGTTAACTTCAGGATAGAACATCAAAGCAGCCCCTGGGCGCACTGCACCATAAATAACTTCGATATTGTCTAGCTGACTAGCATTACCTTTGACAGTTACCCGTTGATGTTCTTGGAAACCAGCATCTTCTGCATCAAAACGATTCATTAAAATGCAGTGGCGATGAGACATTCCCCGATATTTGTCCTCAGTCCGATAAACTACAGTGTTGTGTTGAGCATAACCACGTCCTGTCATTAATGCCAGCACTAAACCGTGGGTATATTCAGCTACACCAAAGTCTTGAGCTGGAGGCAGGGATAACTGAGGCAAGGGAGTTACAAACATCGTTGCTTTGCCAGAGGGAGTAGGGAAATGAGGTTGATGCAAAATTCGCCCGCTAATGGTGAACTCTTTTTTGGTTTCGTCAATCTCTGCTATTTTCTCGTAGCCAGGAATAGTTTGAGCGATTAGCTGTCGTACATATTTGGTGTCTTGTAGTTGACGCCAGTTAACAGGATGTTCTCCATGAAGACGATGGGCGAGTTCGCTTAGAAAATCTACCTCGGCAATCAAGTCAGAATCTTGCAGATGGGTTTTGCCTTCATCGTTAAGACGTACAAAGTTATTACCAGACTCTACCGTAGTTTTATGGGGATTTTCAAACCGATTAAGAACGGGAATCACAATTGTCTGCTGTGCCAAACCATGAAAATGTCCTAAATTGGGCTTGGTAGATAGGTAGATAATTGTTTTGATTTTGCTCAATGCCCGCTTTACTTTATGGGAATCGGGATTTGCTCCATATAAGTTGCCACCCAGACAGATCAGAGTATCTACTTTTCCTGCATCTGCTGCTTCAATTAAGGCATGAGTGTCATATCCTGGTACAGGAGAAAGAGAACGACCTAAAAGCTTTTCTAAAGACTGTTGAATTTCTTTTTTTAGGTTAACTGTCACTCCCATTGAACCAAAGCCCTGAACATTAGAATGTCCCCGCACAGGCATCAATCCAGCCCCAAACTTACCTACATTTCCAGTTATTAAAGCAGTGTTGGCAATGCTACAGACATTATCCACCCCGTTTTGCTGCTGTGTAATTCCCATCGCCCAGGCAAAGACAACTTTGGGTGATGAACCAATGATTTCAGCGGCAGCTTCAATTTCTGCTTGAGAAACACCGCAAGTTTCCGTAATTGTTTCCCAAGACGTAGAACGAACATGAGCAAGAACTTCTGAGTAATCTTCAGTATGTTCAAGCAAAAATTCTTGGTTGATTTTTCCCTGTTCGACTAAAGACTTTTGCATACCGACAAAAAGGGCAACATCGCTACCAGGAATAGGCTGAAGATAGATAGAAGCAATATCTGAACCAGTTAGCAAAGACTTAACAAAAGCAGGAGAGGCAAATTTAACCAGTCCTCTTTCCTTAACTGGATTAATTACAACTACTTTACCACCGCGATCGCGCAGCTTAATCAATTCATTCATCAAACGAGGATGATTATAAGCAGCGTTAGAACCCGCCAACACCACACAGTCAGTTTCTTTTAAGCCTTTCAAACTCACCATTGATGTGCCAGTACCAAACATCCGTTTGAGTCCCACCGTCGAAGGTGCATGACAGAGATCGGAACAGTCTGCCAGATTATTTGAACCCAAGGCACGCATCATAAGTTGTAGTAAAAAGGCTGCTTCATTGGAAGAACGACCCGAACTATAAGACGCTACTCTTTCTGGAGTGATTTTAAATGCTGTTTCTGCTAGCTGATAAATTTCAGCCCAATTTATTTTTTGATAGTGACTACTACCCTCTGACAAAATTACAGGAAAACTCCATCTGCCTAGTTTATCTGCCTCTAAAGATGTCAGTTGCTGGAGTTGTTCAATACTTTGTTGCTCAAAGAAATTATTACTAATAGGCGGTTGGATTTCGGCAGAGATTGCTTCAACACTTTTCATACAGCGTTGTAACTTTTCTCCATCCTCGTTGGTGAATCCCCCTAGCTGTCCCCCTGTTCCCCAGGCACAAGATAAGCAAGCACTTTTATGTAATAAGGTTTTCCAGAGTTTAAAACCCTCGGTCGATAGGGTATGTTCTGCCCAGTATTTTATTATTGGCAAGCCTCCCCCTGACTCTGGAATCTCTTGCTCGTAATCGAATGCTGAAGTGGGTTGAATCTGCTTCTCATCCACGTTGCTACCTCTCTTTGTTAGTTAAAGTGAGTTCGGGGGAAATTTATGTATGATTAACATTTAGTTTAACTAGAGCTGTGCCATCGCTGCCAGACAGAAATGTCTTCACGCCAAAATCCCAGCCTGCGATGTTACCTGTCACCACTGGAATTACTTCATCCTGATAGTCTGTTACCACCAAAATAAATAACTCTCCTAAAGCATTTCTTTTAACAGTTAAGGTTTTTACCTCGCTCTGTATTTCTCTACTAAGAGAAAACTTAAATAAGCGATTGCCTATTTTAATTTGATTGTCTGAAAGAGATTTATATCCAGCCTATTTTAAAGTGAAAGATTTGTATTTTCTTCTCTTTTTAAACCCAGGTGGTCTAGTTCTTTTTTGATGCTGCTTAAAGAATAATTTATAAGCTTTTTCTATACGCTGAATTATATTTTACTATATTTTGCACTGCCTGAGAGCCGAACTGTTTCCAAGATTTGATCCTCTTCCGTAGCTTGGCGATGCGCTTCATGAGTCGGTACTGGTTTGAGTGTTTGCCAATATTTTATAGTAGAGTTTATGTAATGCTATACAATGGTTATAGATACTGGCACTGGCATTAATTGAATAGTGCAAGTATTTATTCCTTTTATGTTGGCATAACTTAAATTTATACGTTTTCATGAATAATATTGTATTATGAATATAAGCTCAATAAAAGTCTCCTTGAAAAGGGGGAGGCTTTAAACCCAAAGTTATTGGTAAACTTATTCCTGTTACTATTGGGAAATTTTTAAAATTAGAGATTGCCACTTAGATAGAGTTTAGAGTTATGCATACTCAAGTTTTTTTCTTAATCAAGATAGGTTATTGTCAGTAGTGATTCTCTAATGAACTTTAAGTAAAAACTATGCTTAGCTAGCAACTTCCAAAATTGATGATAATTATCTTTAGCTGCCGATAATAGCAACGAGAACTAAATTGAGGTTGTAGTATGAGAATATATAACTACTATTAAAGATAATTAATCGATCAATAGTACATCTCCAACTAAGATCTTGGTTATATGGAACTCCCCTTAACACAAAACCAGCCCCTAGCATCAGTATTTCGTAAACTTGGTCGTGGTTCTTTCCCCCCGATTGTGGAGAATTACGAACGTGGCAAAACTATTTTCTTTCCTGGTGATCCCGCAGAAAGAGTTTACTTTTTACTCAAAGGAGCAGTTAAACTATCTCGCGTTTATGAAGCAGGAGAAGAAATTACCGTAGCTCTGCTCAGAGAAAATACCGTATTTGGCGTACTTTCTTTGATAACTGGGCAAAAGAGCGATCGCTTTTATCATGCTGTAGCGTTTACTTCAGTAGAACTTTTATCGGCACCGATTGAACAGGTAGAAAAAGCTCTCAAGGAGAATCCCGAATTATCTATGCTGATGTTACGCGGATTATCTTCCCGTATTTTACAAACTGAAATGATGATTGAAACCCTGGCTCATCGAGATATGGGTTCACGTCTGGTAAGTTTTTTATTAATCCTCTGTCGAGATTTTGGCGCGCCAACTACTGAAGGAATTAAGATTGACTTAAAATTATCCCATCAGGCGATCGCTGAAGCTATTGGCTCCACCAGAGTTACTGTTACTAGACTATTGGGGGATTTAAGAGACAGGGAACTGGTTTCGATTCATAAAAAGAAAATAACGGTACATAATCCAGTAGCACTGAGTCAACAATTTGCCTAAAATGGTTAAGCAGAGAAATAACAGTACTGACAATCAATAGCTAGTGGTAGCCTAGTCAAGCTAATTCTCGTACTAAATTACTTAATCATCTCTAATGAGCAGCGGTTACATTCTGATTGCAGCAATTTTTCTTCTGGGCGGTATTATTGCGGCATTCGGCGATCGCTTGGGAACGAAGATTGGTAAAGCCAGACTAAGATTGTTTAATCTTCGTCCTCGTCAAACAGCAATGCTGATTACTGTGATTACAGGAATGTTAATTTCTGCCCTTACTTTAGGTATTTTATTTGGTTTAAGTGGCTCTCTCAGAAGAGGGGTTTTTCAGCTAGACGAAATCCTCAAGCAAAGACGACAGCTAAAAGGAGAATTGGCTCAGGCGAGAAAGGAACAAGAACAGGTACAGCAGCAATTAGCTGAAGTGAAAAGGCAACAAAGCGAAGCGGTTGCTAATCTAAATTCAATTAATCAAGATTTTGAGCAATCAAAACAGCAGGTTAAGAAAATTACGGCTCAAGCTCGTAAACTACGTCAAGAACTAGATAGTTTATTAAGCGAGAGAGAAAAGCGGCAAGCACAACTCGCTCAACTACAGCAGCAAAGTCAAGAATTACAAGCTCAGCTACAGCAGCGTGAGCAGCAAATTAACCAGCAAGATCGAGTCTTAGCCCAAAAAGAAGCTCGACTCCAAGAAGTACAAGAACAACAGCAGTTACTGCAAGCTCAAGTCCAAGAACGAGATCAATCTATTGCTCAATTAGATAAAGCGATCGCTGATACAGAAGTAGGTCTTAAGCTGAGAACCAAAAGATTGGAACAGTTAGAAGCTCAGTTAAGCTTTTTGTCAAAAAATGTAGCAGTTCTGGAACAATCCTATCAGGAACTAAGAGAAAAGAAAATTGCTGTGGTCAAAGGTCAAGTATTATCTTCGGCAGTAGTCAGAATCGTCGATCCCAATGCTGCCAAATCAGCGATTGATAGTCTCTTAAGACAAGCTAATACTAATGCCGTTAAAGCAACTCAGTTTAACCGTACCAGATCTAAAAGACGGGTTGTGAGTATCACTAAATCTCAAGTAGAACAGCTAGAGTCTCAGATTAAAGACGGTCAAGATTATGTGATCAGAATTTTGTCTGCGGGTAACTATGTTCAGGGAGAAAAAGAAATTAGAGTCTTTGCTGATGTGGCTTTGAATAAACAAATATTTCAAGCTGGAGAAGAAATTGCTACCGTGTCTATAGATTCTCAAAATATTAATCGTCAGGAAGTACAGGAGAGATTAAATTGGCTCTTAGCGGTGTCTAAATTCCGTGCTCAACGAGCGGGAATATTGGGAGAAATTGAAATAGGGGACAATAAGGTGGAAAATCTTGTTGATTTTATCAACCAAGTTACTCAAGCAACAGAACCTGTGCGGGAAATTAAAGCAGTAGTCTCGGAGAATACCTATACTGCTGGGCCATTAAAACTTGATTTTGTAGTTATTCGTGACGGTAAAGTGATTTTTAGCACATGAACAATCAATACAACAATCAATATATACTTGGTCTAGACCCTGGACGAGATAAGTGCGGTGTCGCAGTAATGAATGACAAACAAGAAGTGATCTATCATCAGGTGATTGATTCAAACCAAGCGATCGCCGATCTGACTCAGTTATCTCAACAATACCACCCAGACTTGATTGTCATGGGAGATGGTACAACATCTAAAAACTGGCAACAACGGATTGAGTCTGATTTGACCACCCTACCAGTAGTCACCGTCAATGAAGCTAACAGTACTTTAGAAGCACGCGATCGCTATTGGGTAATGTATCCCCCTAAAGGTTTACAGCGCATGGTTCCCCAAGGTTTGCGAGTTCCTCCTCGTCCCGTAGATGATATTGTAGCCATTATTCTCATTGAAAGATACTTGAATCAATGACATTACATTTTTGTTCTGACTGTAAAGGTATAGTCCCCACCTGCCTCTAACTGGTGATCGCAGCGTTCAAGAAAGCGCTCTAGGGGTTCTTGAATTAAAGCTCTACCTAAAGAAGGTTGAACTGATAGTTGTCTGCGGCGAAAACGCCATCTAAATTGCCACTCATATTGAGCAGCCTTGACCTCTCCCTCAATTTTGCCCATGGAGATGGATTGCTGAGTGATACGGACGTGGGCAACTGTCTCTGGTAGGTAACTACGATTCACAATTTATGAAGGGCAATTTATTAGATAGGTGGACAGGTGGATAAGATTTTACTAAATAATATAGCGACTATTAGCAGTCTCCCTTGATTATTTATACCTAGTTTGCAGCCGTTTTACTCTGTATAACAATCGTAGTACGAAAAAAACAATCGCCTTTCTGAAACAAGAGTTGCGATCGCTTATAAGTCATTTAGATACACGACTTGGAAGTTTTTTGCTCGGAATTTTTCGATTTAGACGTGGTTTTAATCAAGATTTAGTCTTATTAAGAATAATTGCTTAGAATGAGTAGATACGAATTTTTGTAAGTTTTATCTACTGTTAAATCTATGGCTACTGGTCAAGATACCCTGTGGGAGAAGTTTCTCCAGCCCGTATTTGGATTCTTAATAAATAGCGAGGAATTAAAAGAACTCTCTGATAGTATTGATTGGGAAACAGAGTGCGATCGCTTGAGAGATCCTAATTTACGTTATCCTGAGTATTATAGTTCCCAAAACTTTCACGGTATCACAGGTGGCTATCTCACCAGTGGCGCAGCAGTAAGTTATGATCCTGTGACCAAACACGCCTTACCGCCTAATGAAGATTGGAACCGAGAAGCGGTAATTAAAGCAATTACAGGTAATCCCCGTAAAATACTTGACCTTGGTTGTGGTACAGGTTCAACTACCCTGATGCTTAAACAGGCTTTCCCTAGTGCAGAAGTGATCGGACTAGATTTATCACCACAAATGTTGGTAATGTCCAACTATAAAGCACAGCAAGCAGGATTAGATATTCAATGGGTTCATGGGATGGCTGAGGCGACTAAGTATGCCGATGGTGAATTTGATGTAGTTACCGCCTCTCTACTACTTCATGAAACTCCCCCATCCGTATCTCAAGCAGTGTTGCAAGAAGCATATCGCTTGCTGAAGCCGGGAGGAAAAGTAATAATTCTTGACGGTCATCAAAAAACCTTGCGTAACACCACCTGGCTTACCGATATATTTGAAGAACCCTATATTAAAGAGTATGCTGCCGGTAGTGTGGATGCTTGGTTAGGCAAAGCGGGTTTTAGCCAGGTATTAACTGAAGATGTTTGGTGGACAAACCAGCTAAGTACAGGAGTAAAATC
>CBDUCX010000086.1:0-16929 GCA_965365755.1 uncultured Pleurocapsa sp. | reverse complement strand
ACTCAGCCCTGGCAAAGCCGAGGACTGAGAGTGCGGGCTGATTTCATGTTCAATTTCTTCAGTTTTTGTTCTGTACTTAGGGTAATGAGATAAAATTTTTTCAATACCTTTAGTTTAAGCAAAATTTTTGTGAGTTTACCAGAAGCAGATACTCCTCTATACAATCACACTTTACCGACTATTGAAGACTGGCTACGTAGCAAAGGCTGCGCTCAGGACAAAGATAATCTTCACTGTTGGCATTTGCAAGAATCGGCTTGGAAAGCCGAAATCTGTCTGGAGACAGAAGAACTAACAGTACGTTATTTTGATACTGAACCAGAAAGCCAAAATCTCAGTCGTTCGTTCAAATATTCTCTTAGTCGCCAAGATGTTGAAGATGCAGTCTTTTCAGGGCCATAAACTTGAGCAAACAAACACAGTTGCTCGTATTATATTTGTCAGTTGTTAACTAAACTGAATATCTAGATCGGGTCGGAGTATATGCGCTTGGCGTAAATAACGATGAACGATCGCCGATTGGGGTTGCAGAGTATTAACTTGAATTAAAATTCTGATGCAGCGCTCTAGACTACCTTTAACCTTCATTTGTTGTAAGTCTATTAGGGGAACATGATTCCAGCCAGGACGTTTTCTAGCAGTGGCAGCAGGGAAGGCAGTGTCGAGGTCGGCAGTGGCAGTAAAAAATACACAAACGATATCTTCTGGCTCAAATGAATTATGAGCTTCAATTTCATTTATTAGCTCATTTACGGCGATCGCCATTGCCGTCGGCGTATTCTCAGTAACCGTCGTCGCTCCACGGATGCCTCGTACTTTCCAGTCCACTGTTTTGTTCTCCTCTAATTAAGTTAATTGAATTGTTCAATCTTGATCAATACTTATCACCAGATTAAATTAATTCCTCCAGAAGTCAAAAAAAAGCCCAGAACTGAAAACGACAAATAGCATTTCTTGAGTGAATTAACTAGTTAGTAGTTAGTAGTTAGCGACCCTACCTCCCATGCTTCCCTTGCCTCATGAACTTTCCTGGGTTTTCAAGTTAATATGCCTATCTGACTTGTAAATACATTTTCATTGATACTGGTGTACATAGTTCATGATGGCTACTTAAAGACTTAAGGACGGTATAACCATAATGGTAAACCGTTGGTTGCCAAATCGAACTGTATCGAATCGATTGCCATACTGATGCCAGATTTAGTTTGACTTCGACCAGGAATAAAGCGATTAATAAATGGTTTGGGTTCCTCAATATTAAAACACTCAGTCTTGTCGGGGTCTAATCCTGCCAGTTCTGCTGCCCAACGACGGGCATCTTCTTCGGTGCCTAAGCGATCAACCAAACCTAATTCTAAAGCCTGTTCTCCTGTAAATACCCGTCCATCAGCAAATGTCCTCACTGTTTCTTCTTCTAAGCCGCGACCTTTAGCTACGGCAGAAACAAATTGACCATAGCTAACATCAATTAGCTGTTGCAAAATATGTTCTTCTTCTTCAGTTGTTTCTCGATCAAACGCCAAGATATCTTTATAGGGGCCAGACTTAACTACTTTAAAAGAAACTCCTACTTTATCCAACAGGCGTTCTAAATTATTACCCCGCAAAATAACCCCGATGCTGCCAGTAATTGTCCCAGGGTTAGAAACAATATGTTTCGCACCAACACCAATATAAACTCCTCCTGAAGCAGAAATATTGCCAAAACTAGCAACTACCTTGATATCCTGTTCCTCCTGTAGCCTTTGGAGAGCAGTAAAAATCTCATGGGAGTCACCCACAGTACCACCAGGAGAATCGATCCGCAGTAGCAGTGCGGGAAACTTTTTTTCCTCAATGATCTTAAAAGCTTTCAAAACCTGTTTACGAGTTTCTGAAGCGATCGCACCAGTAATTTCAATTCGCGCAATTTGTTTTTTAGTTTTATTAAACGGCCAAATCATTAAATATTTAAATGTTATCTGTATATTTGAGTCAACAGGAATAATCAATCAAAGAAATCATGATATTTACTTGAGATTAACTTACTCCCTCGTTGAATTTTAACCGATATTGCTCCATTCAAGTATGGTACTCAACAGTTCTCGGCTCTTTAATTGATTAGTACTATAATTCTTCACAGATTAATTAACACTTGTTGAACGAGAAGTATTGCCTCATGACTCCGAGAACCGCAATACCATAATATTTTGCTTGGCTTATATGTATTTAAATAAAGTTATATCAAGAAAAATTACTTTTATGAGCTTACTGTATTAAAAGTTAGTTAATATTATTTTATTAAATACAAAACCGATAATAAGCCATAGTTCATAATTTTTCCTTGATCCCTAATTATTTCTTAGCTTGGTTACTTGGTTTGAATTTTAGTTTTGTATCAATTGATATCTCTATTAAATTTAAGGAAGCCAAAAGTCATGAAAACTTCAACTACTAATTCTTCGACTTCTTCAACTAATTTAGGTGAATCAATTGCCTTTGCGTTATTATTAGCTTTGAGCAGTATTGGTGTCATTCTGTTAATGACATTTATTGGTGGTTAAATAAATATTAAATTAAGTCCCCGTCATAGAATTGTTATTGATATAAACAGGGCGCTGGGTACGAGTTGCTTTAAAAACTTTTATAACGATTAGAGATTTATCCTCTATTGTTTCAATAGTCACGTCAGACTCGTTACAAATAGGGATGTTAAGTTTTTGAGAATTATTATGATTATCCCAAAAATCTTCCAGTTGCTTTTTTGGATTGTTAACGCCGAGAATTTGAAATCTGCCTTTTTTCTCGGCAACGCCAAGAACGACATAACCTCCTTCGGTATTAGCGAAAGCTGAAATACTTTTCCAAGCATCTTTTGGGACATTATCTTCAGCCTTTTTACATTCAAAATCTTGGCTTTCACCAATATCGAGTTTTTCCAGGGGAGAATATTATATTTATCACTATTTAAGCTGAACAACAGATATCTTTATCCACAGGCACAAGACAGCAGTGGTTTTCACCCGACATTAATTCATAAATTAGAGGATGCCAAACTCTCTTAGTGCAGGGATAAAGTTTTTATTTTCATGACTAGGGCGACTTAACTTGATCAGGGCAAATCTTTGGGCAGGAGTCAAGGCAGACCACTGTTTAAGAGAGAATTGCACTTGAGATGACTCTGCTTTAACTAACACGCTGGGAGGAATTTCCTGATCATTTAGCCAGGGCGGATTAGAATCAATCGGTAACTCTTTGGCAGGTTGACCAGTTTTAGTAACTACTAAGTTTTGCAGCCACTCTCGGTAAGTTTGGCATTCTGTTTCACTGTTGCAGGGCAACTCTACCAGAAATTGACGCTCCTGATGGCTAAATTGATTCCAATGCGCTAGCTTCAGCTTGACACCACAATTATCTAACTTCATTCTTACCTGCATCGGAATACACTGAAGAGAGCCTACAAAATCTGCTTCAAATTGAAAATAGTTGGAATCTGGGGTTGATGATTGGGATGGTAAATTTGCCATTGATTGCGATCTCTTGAAAATTGTAATTTTTATAACCTGATTTAACTTGCCAAAACCAAAATAATCAGTAGGATCGACAGTAATGCATTGCCTGCGGTAACTAAATCAAATGTTAGTCTGATTCAGACTTTTATCACGGTACGCTTTAACAATTCTTTGGGCTTTTTCATCATACCGTTATCAATAAAGTGATTAAAACTCGTCCTCGACCCAGCAAATCCAAAACTGCCAAATTTAAGCTGGCATATTTAGGACAACAAGCATTATTTATCATCTACTCCTGGCGACAGTTGGACTGGATCTTAATCTTGGCGGTCGTTAGTTTGACCACTTTTGGCGGATTTACGATTTATAGTACTGAGCAAGCTGGAAGACACATCTATAGTTACCAACACTGGATGATTGGCATATTGGGGTTGATCATAGTTTTAGTTTTTTCTCGCTGGCGCTATCAATTGTTATTGCGCTGGCATTGGCTAATTTATGCTCTGACTAACATATCTTTAGTGGCGGTGATGCTCACAGGAGTTACTGCTAAAGGAGCGCAACGCTGGATCAATATTGCTGGTTTTAACGTTCAGCCTTCAGAGTTTGCCAAAATTGGTATGGTCATTACCCTGGCAGCCCTGTTGCACAATCGAGATGGAGCGAATCTCAAAACAGTTATCAGAACCTTAATCATTACTGCTATTCCTTGGGGGTTGGTATTCCTCCAGCCTGATTTAGGAACTTCTTTAGTTTTTGGCGCGATGGTGATTACGATGCTTTATTGGGCAAATGTGAAAACGGGCTGGATCATCTTGATGATTTCTCCCCTATTTTCTGCCATTTTGTATCATGTTTATTTGCCAGGCTGGGTAATCTGGGTATTAGCTGTAGCGGGGATTGCTTGGTTAACCTTACCAAGTAAAGTTATTTCCACTCTCAGTGCGGTAGTGATTAACTTAGGTGCGGTGGAGTTGGGCAATTTTTTTTGGAGCTTACTGAAGGATTACCAAAAAGCAAGATTAATTATGTTTCTCGATCCCGAACAAGATCCTTTGGGTGGAGGATATCATTTAATTCAATCACGAATTGCGATCGGTGCGGGAAAACTATGGGGAAGAGGATGGTTTCAAGGCACTCAAACTCAGCTTGATTTTATTCCTGAACAGCACACAGACTTTATTTTCTCCGCGGTGGGTGAAGAATTTGGCTTTATGGGCTGCATTATTTTACTCTCTGTGTTTTGGTTGATTTGTATTCGCCTGATTTGGATTGCTTTAACAGCTAAAGATAACTTCGGCTCTTTATTAGCGATCGGAATTTTGACCATAATTGCTTTTCAGACTGTGATCAACATTAGTATGACTATCGGATTAGCACCTATTACAGGAATTCCGTTACCCTGGATGAGTTATGGGCGTTCTTCTTTACTGTCTAGCTTTATTAGTATCGGCTTGGTAGAATCGGTGGCTAATTTTCGAGAACAAAAAAAGAGAACTAGTTATTGATATTAGTTCCAGTTTTCCAATTAAACTAATTTAAGGAATTATTTGAGATGATATTGCCTCATTAACGCCAAGATTAAGTAATGCTAATTTGAGCGTTACTAACTGGTTAACTCACTAAAAAAATTTGTATTATTTATGCAGTGCTAATAAGTGCATAGATTCAACTAATGAGCGGGTTAAAATTAGCAAAACGTATTATTTTGGCGATCGCTCTCAATCCCAACAACGATCATCTTCATTATTTACGCGGTAATACACTTTTGCAATTGTTTCGTCATGCAGAAGCAGTGGAGGCTTTTAGTAAAGCGATCGCCCTTCAGCCCAGCGTCATTTATTATATGGCTCGAATGGGTGCTTATACATTTATGGGAGATTCCCAGAAAATGGAAGCTGATTTAGAGCGCGTTAAGGAAATCGATCCAGAATTTTTAGGTAAATATCCCCTTTCCAACAATTGATAACAGATCAATTAAACCTCGTCCACTTAGAAATTTGATTTACGCTACTTAACAATTCATTTAACTTTCAAAGCATTTTAAGATTCACAGTTCGCTAGATCTAAATCCATCTTCCTGTATGACCAAAAGTCAAAGTATTGTGCGTGGAGCATTTTTTATCGTTGCTTCAGAATTAAGTTTAGCCCTGGGTGCTGCCATAATAAAGCTGCTATCTGTATCGTTACCCAATGAATCAATCGTATTTTTCCGTAATTTATTTGGACTGGTAATCTTAATACCTTTACTCATCAAAGCCGACAATAAAATCTTGCATACAGAGCGCCTGCATTGGCATGTAGTTCGTGCTGGCTTTGGTATGGCAGCCATGTATAGCTTTTTCTTCGCTTTAGGGCAAATTCCTTTAGGAGATGCCATGTTGATCAAATCAACTATTCCCCTAATTATTCCCTTTGTATCTTTAGTTTGGCTCAAAGAAAGTATTTCGCAACGAGTTATTATTGCTGGTGTCTTGGGATTTATGGGGGTATTTCTGATTTTAGAACCCAATGGTGATACGAATTGGGCAAGTTTAGTTGCCTTGGGAAGTAGTTTTATGGCTGCGAGTTCTTTTGTAACTGTTCGCAAACTTTCCGCTACCGAACCAACTCTACGCATAGTTGCTTACTTTGCTATTTTCGGGATGTGTATCTCCACCATTCCTTTGTTTTGGGCGTGGCAAACTCCTAGTTTGAAAGAATATTTGATGTTTATGGGGTTAGGATTGATGACAACTATCGGTCAACTGCTATTAACTCGTGGATATCAAAATGCTCCCGCCTCCAGTGTGGGCATTTTTACTTATACTTCAGTAATCTTTGGTACGTTTTTAGGCTGGCTATTCTGGGGCGATTTATTAGACAAAAATTCCCTCTTCGGTGCTGTATTAATTATCTTGGCTGGTTCAATTATCTTGAGAACAAAAGTTATCAAAGAGAAGCTTAATAAGTAAGGTTGATATTTTTTATCAACCTTCAAGAGAATTAAGTAGATTACGGGGACATCAAGCTGCGATCGCCTATCTTGCTTTGAGCAGCGATCAGCGCTACAAATTCTGTAATTCATAACTTTTTAAGTGTTAGAACTCCAAATTCCGAACTCCGAACTCATTCTGATATGTTTATAAATAGTCTTTAATTTCTAGAAGAATTTAGCGTGAGCAATAAATCTACGGGGAGAATGTTACTCTCACACAACTATAATTTAAGCAACAATGAACTTCCTGCGTTAAGTAGAAAAGAGTTTGCTCAAGTATTTATTGAGGGACTACAAAATCAACCATCTATTGAATGTCGCTTAATTGAAAATCCTCATTGGATAGTAGAAATCATTTTCCCTACCGAACAATTTGCGCCCCATGAAATCGGTCAGATGTGTGGCGATATCTTGACCAATACCAGAAAAAGCCAACTAGCTGACTCTAATCTGGCTACTGATACTTTAATTTTGGGTGGAAAAAAGACCACTCCTGCCACAAGTGCCTCTCCGATATCCCTACAGACAGGCGAATGGGGAGTTGATGTCGTGGAAACGTTACAGGCAGATCTCTTTCTCTCCACAATCAATTGGAATGGCATGACGGCTGATAAACCCAGCGACGGAATTTTTAAAATCGAATTTCTAAAATCATAAAAAGTAAAGGTAGTGGGTGAACCTACGTGCTTTTAGCCGCTGGAGTGTCAAAATTTGCTCAGTTCTCACGAGGGATACCGTTTACAATACTCCTTTTTGCTTTTAGTACTTAACAATTGTTAACTCTATCCTCATTAAGTTTTACAAAACTTGATAAGATCGTTCCAGACAGCATTGTATAAATAGACTGTAAATACTTGCCTTACTTTTCATTGAGTAAGACTTGGATTGACTCAAAATTAGGTGTTTCAGAAGATCGATTTATATCTCGTCTGTCTTAGGACTTAATCAGATCAAACACCTTTTTAAAACTGCACTTTAATTATAAGAGTGCATAAATATGAGGGAGTTAGAACTCGTATCTAGAGAATCTACCCCGAAATATTAGTAGCTAAATAACCTGGCATAAAACGATTTTAGTAATTGTTAAGTAGTGAAATATTGAAGATAAATTTCTTAATACTTCCTTACTTTGCTCTTGCTAGCAATCAAATGTGCCCCTTGTAGATTTTATTTCCTGTTTTGAGGAGATGAAGCTACGACAAGTATCCTCAAGGAAGGGGGTAATCTTACCTAATCCTAGGCGTACTTGTCGAGTTTGTGTATTTACATAAAACTCATCTTAAATCCGTTGTATCAACGCAAACAGACAAAACAACTTCGTTTTGGTTAACCAAATTGCGGCTATTACAACCTGTAAAAAATTAATTCCTAAACTAGGGAGATTTATTAAATGACATTTGGACCAGCATCCGAATTAGGTGTCGGCTTATTTGAAGATATCGCTCCTTTTGAATATGTACCAGGTCGTTCAGAAGAAGAAGTAGAAAGCATTATTCGTGCTGTCTACAGACAGGTACTAGGTAACGCTTACATTATGGAAAGCGAGAGAGCAACAGTTCCTGAGTCTCAATTTAGACTTGGGGAATTAAGCGTGCGTGAGTTTGTACGGCAGATTGGTAAGTCTGATGCTTATATTTCTCGTTTCTTTGAAACTTGTCCACGTTACCGCTTTATTGAACTAAATTTCAAGCATTTCCTGGGTCGTGCCCCTAATAGCTACGATGAAATGAAAGCTCATAGTGCCATCCTTGAAGAAGGTGGTTGGGCAGCAGAAATCGATTCCTACATTGATAGTGACGAATATCAGGAAGCTTTCGGCGAAAACTTTGTTCCTTTTTATCGGGGATACAAGAGTCGTCCTGGTCAAACTATGGTGGAATTCACTCATATGTTTGCCTTGTCTCGTGGTGCTTCTTGCAGCGACTTCAAAGGTAGCTTGGCAGGTAAAGCCCCTGTACTCAACAAAAACATTATCCAAGGCACCCCGATAGCGATAGTTCCTCCTTCTGGTGGTGCTGCTGGGGATGGCTGGTCTTTCCGCGAGCCTGCTTTGGGTGCCCGAACTCGTCAAGGCTCAGGTGCCGGAGAAAACGGCAAGGTTTACCGTATTGAAGTAACGGGTTATGGATCTCCCGGTGCAGTTAATCGTGTTTCTCGATTCCGTCGCAGCAACAAAGTATATTTAGTACCTTACGAGCAGCTATCTCAAGAGTACCAACGTATTCACAAGCAAGGTGGCAAAATAGCCAGTATTACTGCTGTTAATTAGCTGTTAGTTAACAATCTAATCTTATAACAGCATCTTAGGGGAGTGAAAATTATAAAATTATTTTTTTCACTCTCGATAACTAACTTTAAGATACGAAAAATCAATATTAGTTCAGGAGAAATTAAACATGGTCGCAGTAATAGATGCACCTACGGAAGTTCGTGCTGATAGCACCGCTGATGATAAGGCGATCGCTATTCGGGCAGTATACAAACAAGTGTTGGGCAATCCTCATGTAATGGAAAGTGAACGCTTGGTAAGTGCAGAATCCCAGTTTTGCAATGGTAACATCAGCCTCAGAGAATTTGTGCGTGCTGTAGCCAAATCTAATTTTTACCGTGCTCGTTACTTTGAAAGTTGTGCACCCTATCGTTTTGTCGAGCTTAACTTTAAGCATCTTTTAGGACGTGCTCCCGTAGATCAAGCTGAACTATCAGAGCATATTCAACGTTGCGTTAATCAAGGTTACGATGCGGAAATCGATTCTTACATTGACAGTGTAGAGTATTCCGAGAAATTTGGCGAAAACATTGTTCCCTATTGCACTGGAGCAACTAGTACAGTCGGGCAAAAACAAGTTAACTATAATCGTACTCTTTCTTTGCTTCAAGGCATTGCTGGAGTAGATAGTGCGAATAAAGGTTCTCGCCTCGTAGACAGCGTAGCTACTAATAGTGCCACTGCTGCTGCTACTCCTTCTACAGGTGGTCGTCTTTCTCCTTATCAAGATGCCACTGCTAAACGCTTCAAAATCGTCGTTAAAGGCTCGAAGTTCGATAGTCCTCGTCGTACTAGTACTAATGAGTACATAGTGCCAGGCGATCGCATGACTCCTCAGATTCAGCGCATCAACCGCACTGGAGCCAAAATTGTCAGTATTACTGAGATTTAAGATTAACTTCTAATAATTTAACCTTCAGGAGAAATATATCATGTCATTTTGGGTTACGGAACTACAACCAGTTGAACTGCGAGAGCGGGAGCCAGATCAAGATTTTAATATCATTATTCGCCAAGCTTATAAACA
The DNA here is from genome assembly GCA_965365755.1 of uncultured Pleurocapsa sp. Classification (GTDB taxonomy): domain Bacteria; phylum Cyanobacteriota; class Cyanobacteriia; order Cyanobacteriales; family Xenococcaceae; genus Waterburya. Next base: position 7,165 of record CBDUCX010000086.1, on the reverse strand, counting down.
AGTTCTGGGTAACGCCTATCTACTAGAAGGCGAGCGATTAAACACGGCTGAATCTTTATTGAGAAATGGAGATATTACCATACGGGGTTTTGTGAGAGCGATCGGTCAATCTGAGCTATATCGTGCTCTATTTTTTGAAAGTTGTTCTCAGTATCGTTTTATCGAAATGAACTGTAAGCACTTTTTAGGTCGTGCACCTCTAGATCAGGCAGAAATTTCGCAGCACGTACAAATTTATAACAATTTAGGTTACGAAGCAGAAATTGATTCCTATATCGATAGTGAAGAGTATCTCAATGCCTACGGCGAAAACATTATTCCTTGCCCCCGCACAGAAAGTAACCAGCGTACTCTGTTGAATGTAGGATTCAATCGTACCTATGCTCTTTACAATGGTTACGCTAGTAGCGATAACGTTACCAACAAAGCCACGCTAATTTCCGATTTAGCAGCTAATAAAGCTACCCCCATTGTCTTTCCTAAGAATACTTCTAGTGGAACCCCAGGCAGCAACAATAAACGCTTCCGCGTCAAAGCGAGTAAAGCAAGCATTGGTTCTCTTAACCGTCTGAGTAACCAGACTTACGAAGTTAGTTACGAGCAGTTAAATGCCAAGATTAAAAACTTACATCGTACTGGAGCCAAAATTCTCAGTATTACTGAAGTTTAACTGCTGCTGAAAAACGCCGCCAAACATAGTGGGGGTTAACACCCTCACTGTAGGAGTTAAGAAAAAAATTAGAGGGATGATCAATTATGTCAGGAATGATTACTACTGGAGATACCAATATTAGTACTTATGGTGGTCGTACAGTTGCCATTGAAGTTACTGGAGTCTGTCGTCAAGACGTAATGCGTACCAGTAACTATACAGTACAAGTTCCCTATAGTCGCATGTCTCAAACCATCCAAAACATCAACCGTATGGGAGGGAAAGTAGCAGGAATATCTTTAGGGGGGACTTCTGCCGTGAAAGCATCTGAGCCTGCTGAAACAACTGAGGAAGAACAGTCTCAAGAATAGTCCGAACAACTTTCTGGCGGTAGAAAAAATCGCGATTCGCCAATAACTCTTGCTGATTAATTGCCGCTTTCTAGCAGCAGATTGACTTGTTGCTAGGAGCAATTCTGACCCGACTAAATTTATGGGTTGCCTTGAAATATAAACTAAACAATTTAACCTATCTTTTTCAGATAAATACTTCAATATCGCAAAATCCATGAACATTGATGAATTTGTCGAACGTTCTTTGGGAAAATGGCGATCGCAGCGTAGCGCACACCATTTAGCTTTTCATCACTTTGAAGAAGTTACTTCTCAAATTGAAATCCTGCCCCTGGAAAACAACGATGAGAGGGTAATAGCCCTTTGCAAGAAAAATCAAGTAGATCCACACCTAATTTCTAGTCCTTTTTACATGAGCTGGTCAGGTGAATCTGATTGGGATGAAGATGAAGTGTTGGCTGGTTCGACAGTACTAGTTCCCGTCCCAGATCTGGAAAACCCAGCCCTGGGGAAGTTACTTAGAGAGCAAGGCTATGCGGAAACTGTTCCAGCGATCGGTCAATATCAGCTAGTGGAAGATGGTTCATTTATTTTGAACACCAATTACGAGCGAGCTACTGCTGAAGAAAAAATCTGGTTTGCTACGCCAAACTTGCGGTTTCGAGTTTCTTTGATTAAAACGGGAGATGGCAAAGGAGTTACTACGGCTTCATTTTCTTCAGAGATTCGCTCTCTCAATCTAGACGAATAACCCCTTGAGTTGGACTGAAAGACTTAAACTTTGTCCACGTTGAAAACTTTTTTAAATAATAATTTTTTGCTTTAAAAAGTCTGATAAATACACAATAATGTTGACCAGAGAAAGTCATTCAGCACAAGATAATCAACTTCTTAATGAGCTTGCTCGTCTCATGGCGGGAGATTTTTGCAATCGTCAACAAGCTGATGCTGATCCGAAGAATTATGCTCATATTCGGATCTTTTTTCGTCCCTTACCCTGGGAGTTCTTTTCTGGGATCGGCTTCTATTCTGAACAAGTATACGATTATGATCTCTGGAGTCCGTATCGCCAGGGAATCCATTATTTGGTAGATAAAGGAGATCACGTTTACATAGAAAATTACAGTCTCCAAGATGCTGAAAACTATGCAGGTGCAGGACATAATCGCGATATTCTACTGACGATTCCTCCCAACTGTATTGAGCGTCGCCATAACTGCTCGATGGTATTTCGTAAGGAAGAAGCAACGTTTCACGGTACTGTCGAGCCTGGGAACAAATGCCTAATTCATCGAAAGGGTGTTAACACTTATCTTGTAAGTACTGTCGAACTTACCGAGACTACCTGGATTAGTTGGGATCGAGGCATGGATCTTGAGAATCATCAGCAAATTTGGGGTTCTGCAATAGGCCCTTTAAAGTTCACGAAGAGAGAAAGTTTTGCTCACGAATTGCCTTGAATTTGTTTAGATCGAACCAGTACGTCATTAGACCTGATCATCGCTAATCTTATTAGCTAATTGCCACAAGTATAAATTAAACAGATAAAAAATGATTAGTACGTCGGAGCTAACAGAAAGGAGTATGCTACCACCAGTAGCTCGCAAAAAAATGCAAGCTTGGATTAGAAGCCGTCATCTAATTTCTTCGGGCAACTTTTTTATTTTTGAAACTCTAGAATATTCGACGATTGAGAGATTTGAAGAGTGTGTCAAAGGACTAGGAGGAACTTTTATTTCTGTTGAACCCGTGCGCAAGGTTTGGATCGGCAATCATCGTCAAGTGATTTTATATCAAGCAAAGGCTAGTTTACATACTCCACATCATGAACTAAAACAGTATTGGATTAAATATGGTGGTTTTTACACTAGATTTGACGAAAGGTCTTGCTAACCCCAAAAAAAACCATAGCATTAAAACATTTTTGAGGAGAAATTAAGTACCATGGTCAACACTTTTATCAGCCCAGTAATCGGTAGAGCAGGGGAATTAGGAGTAGGTTTATACGAAGATACCGAACCTGTTGAATTACGTCCCCATGATTCTCTAGAAGCTTTAGAAACAGTAATTCGTGCTGTTTATCGACAGGTTTTAGGCAATGCCTATGTCATGGAAAGTGAAAGGCTGTCTATTGCAGAATCCAAGTTTAAAGAAGGAAACATAAGCGTTCGAGAGTTTGTGCGGCAAGTTGCTCAATCAGAATTGTATAAATCCCGTTTTTTCGATAATTGTCCTCGTTATCGCAGCATTGAGCTAAATTTCAAACACTTACTGGGTCGTGCCCCAGATAGCTATGATGAGACTAATACTCATAGTCAGATATTAGATCAGGGTGGCTATATTGCAGAAATCAATTCATATCTAGATAGCGACGAATATCAAAACAAATTTGGGGAAAATATTGTTCCCTACTACTGTGGTTATAAAACTCAAACAGGTAAAAATATAGTTGGTTTTACTCATCTATTCCAACTGCTGCGGGGTGCTTCTAGTAGTGATAAAAAATTAACTACTAAAGACGAACCTCGCCTAACTAGCTCTTTGATTAATAATCGTCCTAGCGCTGTTATTCCTCCTTCTAATTCCAATAGTTATGGTGGCGTTACTGATATTAATAAATTGTTAGCTAATGTATTGAGTACTAAGGAACAAAAAGTCACAGCCCCAGTTTATAAAACTCCGACTCCTAGTTATTCTTATAGCTCTACTCAAAATTACAGTCAAAAAATCGCTGAATTACAGCAAAAATTAGCTAATTTAAGCTCTTTTGCCAGTATTGGGGCATCAGAAGTTAATAAATGGCAATCGACAGGAATGGCAGGAGGTAATGTTGAGCAGCAGACAGCTAATGTCTCCTCCAGGCAGCAGGGTAATGCCACACAAGAGCAACAAATTATTGCTGATTTAGAAGCAAAAATTGCAGATGCACAACGTCTTGCTACTATTGGCGAAGCTCGTTTGAACAAGTGGCGTCAAAAAACATTTTTCTAAATATCTAATTCTTGACTGATGGCTAAATGAACATTGGGCTAGTAATCAATCAATTATCTAATTTTTAATTCCTGTTGAACCAATTCCTTGAATGAATTGTTTTTGACCAATTAGAAATAAGATTAAGACTGGGATGGTGGCAATTACTACTGCTGCCATCAAGAGAGACCAATCACTAGTAAACTGTTCTTGAAATTCTGACAAGGCTAGCTGTACTGTGCGTAATTCTGGGCGAGTAGTAAATACTAACGGTTTAAATAAATCGTTCCACTCACCAATAAAGGTAAAGAGGAACAAGGTTACTATTGCTGGACGAGACAAAGGCAACATGATCTGGGTGAGAATCTGTAGCCGATTTGCACCATCTAAAGCAGCAACTTCTTCTAATTCCACAGGAATGCTGACAAAATATTGGCGCATCAAGAAGATGCCAAAGCCGTTGGCTGCGGTGGGTAAAATTAAAGACCAATAGCTATTAATCAGGTGCGCCCATTTTAAAATTACAAAGATTGGAATTACCAATAATTGAAAAGGGATCACCAAGGTTGCCAAGATCAAGAGCAGTATTGCTTGCTTACCCTTAAATTCCAGTCTCGCTAAAGCGTATCCTGCTAATGCAGAAGTAATTATTTGCAAAGCAGTCACTCCCAAAGCCACGATAGTAGAATTAGCAAAAGCTAGTAAAAAACCTCCCTGATGCCAAGCCTGTTGATAATTAGCCCAGGTGAAATGGTGCTCGGCAGTTGTGAAAGAACTCTGAAGAACAACTATTAAGGGAGACAAAACAACGATCGCCCCTAAGATGAGAATAATCCAGGTTAATAATTTCGTCCAGGAAAAGTATGCTGGAAATAGCGATCGCATTTTCATAAAAAGTTCTGAGATACCCTTCCCGTCTACACTAACTTACTCTATTTTCTCGCATAATTAAGACTGAGCAAGGAGCATGATGACTCACATAATTACTCACACTACCGAGAAACATTTCTTTAACACCAGATAGACCTCTACTACCGATTAAAATCAAATCTGCTGGCCATGTTTGAGCAAAGTCACAAATAGTACGTCCAGGATTACCAAAATCTTGGGTAAATTCAGCCTTAACTCCTACCTTAGTTGCTTCTTCTACAAGCGATCGCAGTAATTCTTCTCCTTGTTGTTTGAATTTCTCCCATTGTTCTTGATAAACGGTGGCCAGAGATTCATCCATCAGACCATATTCATAACCAGAATAGATAAAGGGATTCGGATAATTATTTTTATCCCCTGAAATAACGTTCAACAGCATCAATTCAGCTCCAGTTGCTTGTGCCAAAGATAAAGCTGTATTAAAGGCACTTTTATTGGTTTCTGAAAGATCTATGGCCACTAAAATTTTATTAAACATAATCATTTAATTAAAAATTCCTCAAATGGATAAAGTCGAGCTAAGAGGATGTCTGAAAAGTAATTTAAACTTGTTCGATCCCCCCTAGCCCCCCCTATTAGGGTAGGGCTGTTTCATTCTAAATCCAAGTCATGTAAATTCAAGTAAAAGCTTGATTTGGATGGAAAATGATGGCAAAAGATCGGGATAAAAGTTTGATTGACTATCTAAAACAAATCCCTGATGAGCGTAATGCTGGTGAAAGAAGACATCCACTATGGCTAATTTTATTGATTATGATTTATTGTCAAAAAAAACCGTAAGTGCGATCGTTAATGGTGGTAACAACTACTTGATTGTGGATCAAGCTCTGGCGGGGGTGTGACTTTGACGGATCTAGCTATCTTGGGATGAATCAAGAATCCCTCTCAGGAAAGCGACGGAAGTGTCAATAGCTCATTTTCTCACTTTTTCTTGAGATAATTTTCCCCTTAGAATTAGTTCTAGGGAATAAATCACTAGTAACGAATAGTTAATAATGGCGCAACTGTTTATCGATCGCCTGATAGAATACATCCGAATTAAGAAAACTCCCTGCATTGTCGGCTTAGATCCTGCATTAGCAAGAATGCCCCAGGAATGGCTAGAAAAACAGGAAATTAATCCAGAAAGTAGTTTGGCTGACTGTGCTGAAGCGATATTTCAATATAACCTGATGGTGTTAGATGCGATCGCCGATCTAGTTCCTGCGGTTAAACCCCAAAGTGCTTACTACGAATTGTTTGGTTCGGCGGGAATTATCGCCCTAGAAAAGACTATTCTGGCTGCGCGCGATCGCGGTTTGTTAGTAGTTTTGGACGTAAAACGCGGAGATATTGCCTCCACTGCCACCGCCTATGCCCAAAGTTATCTACCTCCTTTACCAGCCCGCCCTTTGGAAGCTGATGCGATTACAATTGTTCCTTACTTAGGTGAAGACTGCCTCAATCCTTTTTTTGAGCAAGCAATTCAATGGGGTAAGGGTATCTTTGTCTGTGTCAAAACCTCCAATCCTGGTGCAGCGATCGTGCAAGAGCAAAAAATAAATAACAGATATCTTTACGAAATTATTGCCGATTTGATTAAACCTGCTGCCGATAAAAGTATTGGCGACTCTGGCTATAGTGGGATCGGTGCAGTAGTGGGTGCCACCTATCCCGCAGCAGCACAACGCCTACGTCAACAATTACCCCATAGTCTCTTTCTTGTCCCAGGTGTCGGCGCACAGGGGGGCGGCAACGAGGGGATTAAAGCCTGTTTTAATCCTGATGGCTTAGGTGCTGTTGTTAGCAGTTCTAGGGCGATTATGTATCCTCATCTTTACGGGAGTGTGGATTCAAATCAGGCAACAATTAGACAAGCGTCTTTAGATTTAATTACTCAGGTAAGAGAAATATTAAAAAGTTAATCTTTTCGCTTTTATGAGCAAAATTATTATTGGAGTTATGGGGGCGGGCAATTCAGCAACTGCTCCAGATCTAGCCGTAGCCTATCAATTAGGCCAAGCTATTGCCGAGAATAATTGGGTATTACTCACAGGTGGCAGGAAATCAGGAGTAATGGATGCAGCCAGTCGCGGGGCGAAAGCTGCTGGAGGATTAGTTATTGGCGTTTTGCCCAGTAACAATATCGCCGCCATGTCTGATGCCGTTGACATTCCGATTGTTACCGACATGGGTAACGCTCGTAATAATATTAATGTTCTTTCCTCAGATATTATCATTGCCTGTGGCATGGGATTAGGAACAGCATCGGAAGTAGCTT
>CBDUCX010000085.1:0-17072 GCA_965365755.1 uncultured Pleurocapsa sp. | reverse complement strand
AGAGATTGATCGGGGAGGAGGCGATCGCTGGCATATTGACCCACTTCACTCACTATCTGGCGAATATCTCGACCTGATTTACCTTCTAGGAGTCGGGCAATCCTCGACCAGTCAACGTCAGGGGCAATCTGCATTTCTCCTGCAAATAGTTGTAGCATGGCAATTCTTTCAGGTTGAGCGGGTAAGGGAATTTCCACTACTTTATTGAGACGCGATCGCACTGCATTATCGACTCTTTCTACATAGTTAGTTGCTCCGACGACAAATACTCCTGGGGCGCTTCCTCGAAAGCCATCCAACTCTTGTAAAAGCTGATTAATTAGTTCTATTTCGTATTGAGAAACATTACTTTCCCGTTGGGGAAACAGAGCATCGATTTCATCGATAAACAGGATTGTCGGCGCTTCCCGTCTAGCTCTTTCAAAAGTTTGGGAGAGTTTCTTGCTAGCTTCTCCTACATATTGCGATCGCATTTCGGCAATGGATAAATCGATAAAGCGACAGCCCGCAGCCTTAGCTAGCACTCTGGCTACTTGAGTTTTGCCTGTTCCTGGTGCGCCGTAGAGGAGCATTCCCTTAGCGGGGGTGACCCCCTGTATAGGATCGCGGAAGAAGCGTAAAAACCTTTCCAGGATTTGTTTTAGGGTTTGCTTTAATTCGGGACTAAGAATTAATTGTGACCAAGCTGATGGATCAATTTCCACGGGAGGAAGTAACCCTTTTTCAAAGTCAGCCCGATTGAGTATCACTTGTTTACTCGACCAACCTTGTCTCTGGATATAAGCCTGACCCACCTTAGTTAATACACCCTGGATATCCCGTCCTGACTTTCCTTCTAGGAGGCGACTAATGGTTTCTAGTTCCACATCAGGGGCAAGCTGCCAGTCTTTGGTTTCCAGGGCATGTTCTAACATGATCCGTCGTTCCCTCACTCCAGGTAAAGGCACTTCGAGAGTCTGTTGCAAACGGGAAATTACGGCAGGGTCTACTGTATCCCCACGGTTGGTTGCTCCTAGGAGAAAAATTCCTGCTGCTGACTGTGCTGCACCGTCTACCTGTTGCAAAAATTCATTAACTAGTTCCACTTCAGGGCTATTGCCCGTATTTTCGCGGCGGGGAAACAAAGAATCAATTTCATCAAAAAAGAGAATACAGGGAGAGCGATCGCGGGCATCGGTAAATATTTCCTGTAAATTCTTGAGACTACCCCCTTGGTAGGTGCTTTTAACTTCACTGGGGGAGATCGCCCGAAAGAACCAACCAGCCCTAGCTGCCAGATAGCGGGCAATCTGGGTTTTTCCTGTTCCAGGGGCACCAGTTAGTAGCATTCCTTTGGGTAACGGTAGCCCCAAACTGAGAGCTTGAGGTAAATTCTTTAAAGTTGCCAGGGTTTGCTCCACCCGTTCCATGATTACAGGAGGCAGAACTAGATCAGGAATGTTACTGTTATCCCCTGTCCACAAAATAGCCCGTTGAAAATGCTGGAGAGTTAATTCCCCCGTGGCATCAGGACTATCTTGACAAGCTAAGTGATAAGTTTCTTCAACCTTTGCCTTGATCGCCCGTCCCGATTTTCCTGTAAGTAGAAGAGCGATCGCCTCCCAGTCTAAATCTTGAGCCACAGGACGTGAGCCAATAAATAGTTTGAGTAAGGCAATGCGCTCCTGTAACTCTGGCAAAGGAATGGCTATAGTTTTCGATAAGCGGGAACGAACGGCAGCATCTACTTTTTCCGCTCTGTTGGTCGCCCCGACAATAAAAATCCCCCGCCCATTATTACCGATACCGTCTACCTCTTGCAGAAATTGGTTCACCAGTTCGATTTCATGTTGGACGCTCTGTTCGTCACGGGAAGGAAATAAACCGTCAATTTCATCAAAAAACAAAATAGTGGGGGCATTACGGCGAGCCTGAGCAAAAATCCTTGCCAGTTTGCGGTTACTTTCCCCCACATACTTATCTCGCACTTCTCCCGCACTGACTTCTTGGAACTGAATCCCCCCCAGACGTGCCATCGCTCTGGCGACCTCAGTTTTTCCCGTTCCTGGAAACCCAGATAATAATAGTCCCACAGGGGGAGTTAAATGGGGATTGGCGAAAGCCTGAAGAAATTGGGCTAAAGTCCTGGTTAATTCTGCTGTTAAGCGTTGGGGCAGAATTACTCCTGTTAATTCCCCAGTTATTTTGGGAATTAAAACAGCATCTAAATGTTGTCGTTGGAGACTCAGACTTGATTCGGGTAACTGAGCTACGATTCTAGTGGCGATCGCTTCTATGTCCCTGCCTGATTTACCAATTAACAGTTGGGCATAATAGTTAAGGTCGATATCAGCTCCTAATTCCAAAGGTGGGTTCTGCTCTTGAGTCAGAAAATATTCCAGCATTTGCGATCGCTGTTCCACATTGGGCAAAGGTAGTTCAATTTGTGCTGTCAGGCGAGATAAGACTGCGGGTTCTATCTGTTCTGGTCGGTTGCTGGTGCCAACAACAACAACACCTGTGGAGTCTGACAAGCGATCAAACTCTTGCAAAAACTGGTTGACTACTTCTACCGTAGTTGGATCACCCACCTGTTCTTCCCGTCTGGGCAAGATCGCTTCTATTTCATCAAAAAAGATTACCGTGGGAGCATTAGCGCGAGCCTCAATAAAGATTTCCTCTAAATTTTGTACACTTTGACCCACCAGGGGACTTTTGATCTTCCCTGGAGTTACGCTAATCAGTTCACAGTTAGCATCTTGAGCAAATAGTTGCGCCATGGTTGTTTTCCCTGTACCCGAGGCACCCTTAAAGAGAATACCTTGAGGAACTTCTGGTAGTTCAGGATTTGATAGTTCCCAGCCCCGCAGACTCTCTGCCCACTGTTGAATTGGTTGCAGAATGGTATCTGCCATAAAAATCGACTGCCAGATTGTAGCTGAAGATGGTGGCAATAATGGCTCAAAATGTTGCCATTCTAGACAGCTTGCCCCTCCCTTATAGCGTAGCTCTTCGGCACCTCTAACAATTTGCTCAATTTCATGGGCATTAATGCGACCAAAGTGCTGTGCCAGCACAGTTAAATCTAACTTGAGATCTAAAGGTGTACCTGTTTGGTGGAGATACTTATTTAAAATAGCAATTCTGCCTTCTAGACTTGGCTTGGGAACAGGCAAGACAAAGCTAAAAACCGACCCAGGCTGTTGTACTGATTCGGGAATCTGAGCTAAATTACCCGCCGTAGCGATGATAATAATTTTCTGCTGTTGATGCTTCTGGTCTAGATTCCAGTTCCAGTAAGCTTCTAAATCACTAGTTAATTTTTCCTTGAGCTTACGGGCTTTTTCCGTTTCCGATGCTAAATCAGCGATGCCCAATTTCCCCCAAAACCGATTCCACCAAGTAGTTTGCCCTGTATTAGTTTGCTCAAAATCATCTGTTTTATTTAAATAGCGGTAAAAAATATCAAAATTTTGCAGCAAAAGTACCCCAGGGGCATGTTTACTACATTTTTTTAACCATTTCTGAATTAACTTACCAGCTTGGTAAAGATTGGTCGCTGAACCCAAATCCCGACTCATAAAGTTAAACTCTTGGTTGCGCTCTTGACTCAAGCGCTCAGTCAAACAACGACCCAGAAAACGGATTCCGCGACCTTGGCTACCCAGTAAGAGTATTCCTTGGACTGGTTGATTGATATCAGCGTCTAGGATCAAATTAGCGTAGTCTACAAGCTGGCTACGCATCTCTGGATGACCCTGAAAGTTTGACCAACTAAAGGCTGGCTCAGGGGGGGGTTCAGGATAGTACACATCTTCTTTAACCAATGGGGAAGATTGCAGTTGGGGCAGCAGACGTAGCATGACCCCAGATTCCTTACCCAAACGAAACCACTGATGAGGATGGAGTTGCTGTTCTGTGATCGGCTCTTCCTGAACGTAGGTTCCGTGGATACTGTCGCAGTCTCGCAAACGCCAAGCTGATCCATCCCAAAATAGCTCGGCATGGAGACGAGAAACATGGGGGATGTCAAAGCGAATATCCTGATCGGGATTACGACCTAGTTTATAAACCCGATCCTGATGCAGTCGCCAAGCCTTTCCCGATTCTCGCTCTTCCAAGAACATATCTTTCTACTAACTACTAACTACTGTACAGACAAGGCATGCCTTGTCTCTAACTACTACCTACTACCCACTACCCACTACCTATCAATTACTGTTCTCGATTGATGATAAAAGATGCGGTGGAACCTTCTGGGATTGGTGTCTCGTTAATATTACCCACCCCAGCCACGTTTACTTCCAAGGTAATTCCCCCATTGCCATCTTTAACGCCGTCAATTTCTACTTTATTTTCACCAGGCAGTAAATCCACCATAATCACCTTGCCGTAATTGTGGATCATTTGATTGCTGCTATAGACTTTCCCATTGACAATTAGACTAACGTAGTCACCATCTTCATCTACATTGTCTCGTAGTCGGATAGCTACAGTGGAAGCTTTGGTTACCATGTTGCCAAAGCCATAACTATTGCTAGTAAAACCGCTATTACTGTTCAGGGCTACTGTGCCCGATGAAATCGCTTTAGTCTGCACTTGAGGAGTGGTTGTCTGGGGAATCTTGACGTTTAGATAAGGATCGTTTGCCAGGGATTGTGCCTGTTTAGCAGCATTGTCGGGTCTTTTGATCTGCGCTGTCTGTAACTGACTACTGGCATTACTACTAGTTGCCGTTTGGGGTTGAGTTGTTGGTTGCGCTTGGGTTTCTGGCTTAGGGGCAACAGATGGTGCTGGTGTCGGCTCAACTGCTACAGGGGTTGTAGTTACTGGTGGGGTGGTCGGCACCGATGTCACAGGCGGCAGAGGCAGGGGACGAGATGCCTCGGCTAATTCAGCAGCAAATTGTTGCTCTTTAGCTTGCGCTACCTGTTGTTGCCATTGCTGGACTTGTTGTTGCGCCTGTTGATGTTTGGGACTATTAGCAGGTACTAAATTAGCGATCGCAATTGCCTCAGTTAGCTTCCCTGCACTAGCTTCTGTATTGGCATTATCGAGAATTTTTTGTGACCAGGTTGCGGCTAAAGTTTGGGCTTCTGGGGTAACGGAAACCCCAGTGGGTAGTCTTTGGGTAATGGCGATCGCCTGGGCTAATTGTTGGGGTTGCCCCTGGTTAGCTAATAGTTTGGCTTGTCCTAATAACATTTGCCCCTTTTTTTCCTGCTGGGGACTTACCGCAGCTTGGGGATTGGCATTATTTACCGCCGTCGTATTAGGAGCCACTTGGGGGGCAGTTTTGCCCTTGGTAAATAGTTTTAACTGTGAACCGACTCCCGCAGCAGTAGCTACTAGCACCCCTGCAATCACAACTCCGGCGATCGACCATTTGCGAGAACCCTGAGAAATGGTATCAATATTTTCGCTTTGAACAAGTTGACTTTGCTTTTTAGTTGATCTACCCCGTTTTAACTGTTCGGGCGATCGATTAACTACACGCTGTTGTTCCCGATTGATGCTCTTAAGTTCTTCTCTATCCATTTTTCTTTACCTCTAAATTAAATATTTATTTATTTTTTTTATTGAGATTTTGGGGATTCTGCATTTAAGGCACAGGAAACTTTTACCGCTGCGGCATTTCCTAAGTAAGAAAAGGGAAAATCTGGATCTAAGCTCACTTCTTTTTCGTAGGGCAAACTTTCGGGAACTATGAGGCGTAATTTGTAGTTTCCTGGTGGAAAATCGCTGTCACCAGCCAGGGATTTAATCCAAATAAAACCGGCAATCGGATCATCTGTAGCTTGAGCAATCAAATTACCATCTTGCAAAACTTCGAGACTCGAATCTCCAGGTAAAGCATTTTCTGGATAATAAAACCTGGCTGCAAAACCGCGATCGGGTACTGGTAGTTTAAGATTGTTTTTAACATAGTTGGGACATTGAGGAGCAAAAGGAAGCTGTATCTTAGACAACAAGTTATTAGCGTATTCAGGCAAGAAAAAATACGTCCCCGCCACTCCCATAACTAATGCCGCCGTCAAACCACCAAATATCCACCATTTCCTTGATTTACGGTTTCCTTTGATTACTGCTTTAGATGGGGAGGCAGAATTAGAATCGGTGTTAAGAGCAATTGGTTCTGATGCCAACTTAATCGCGTCATAGGCATCTACTAACTGACACCCTTCTGTTTTCAGCATCTCCTGGAGTAACTGTGCCACCTGGGGCGAAAAACCTAATTTTTCGATTGACCAAGGCTGATTCCAAGGGGGATTCTTACCCAGACGTAAAGCAACTATGGTTTTAGCTAAGGCATAAAGATCCCATTGAGCAGTAGCTGCCATCAGACCATCTCGTTGTTCTGGGTGAGCGTAGCCAGGAGTATAAATTTGGGTATATCCCATTGCTCCATGGCGATCGCCGATGGTAGTTTCTAGGGCATTTAAAGTGCTAAGGTCGCAGGCAGAACCAAAATCGACAATTACCGTGGAGTTGTCTGTGTGACGACGCATCAAATTGCTGGGCTTGATGTCTCGATGCACAATTTTTACTCGGTGTAGTTGGGCTAAACCTTCCAGTACCTCCCAAAAAACTTTTTCAATCTCCACCACACTCAGAGGCGGTTTTTGACCGTCCAGATACTCAGAATAATTAATGCCGTCAATGAATTCTTGAACCAGATAGAGCTTACCCTCATGCTCAAACAGGGAATAGGCTTTAGGAATACTGGAATGGCTCAGTTTTTCCAGTATTTCCGCCGTACGTTTAAAAGTACGCTGTCTCAATTCCATCTCCTCCCTATCCCCCTGGACGATCAGTTCCAGCAAAGCTCTTTTGGGTTGACGAAGATCGAGAGTATTTTTGACTGCGTAGACTAGAGCAAAACTACCTTGCCCAATCAACTGTTCTACTTGATAGCCAGCTATTTTTTTTGTCGGAGATGTGTGGTTCATGTTCTACATCTTGAAGCGTAAACCTGATCTTAAAATTAATCTAGCAAATAAGCTCAACTCAAATTAATTATTGAATCAAACTTATACTCAACTCAGATAATATTTTAAATGTTTCTAATACTACATTATTGTCTTTGCAAGTAATTAAGTAATAAGGTACTAGTTCTCTGATTGAAATCAGAAATAAAAGAGTTTGATCGAACTTAATTGAGCAAAATCAATTGTCCATTGTTTAAGTTTTGTGTAGCTGTAAGATAACGTTTTTTTGGCTACCATTGCCTAAAATTACTTATAATAATCCAAGATAGCAAAATTCTCGGCTGTGATCAGTGAAGGACGAATAGCCCTTGCTGCAATTGTACTCCAATATACATTTTTCTAATTTTGGTAAACTTAGTTAAATTTTATACCTGCTCCTTGATTGTAAGTAGACTCAGCAGTTCTTAACAGCAGATGGTTACTTAAATCAAGTAATTAAAGTAATTAAACAAGCAAGCATGTTTAAGGTAAATCGAGGCTCAATCGACAAACTTTAGCTAGCTGATCCCAATTTTATAACCAATAAATTTCTGAAATTATCTATTGATTATCGTGATGATTAAGCCAATTTCTCGTCAGAATGGTCGCTCTTTGCTTCTTAATAAAAAGGGTTTTGTAGGCAACTGGAAAATCTTGTCCCTTAAAACGTCTTTGTTGTTACTATCTACCGCGACGATGCTTGCTCCTGGCTTATCAGTCAAAGCAGAGATCATCATGGGCATTATTGAAAATTACAATTCTCAAAGTAGACAAGCCACCATTAGCCTGGGTAAGCAAGATGGTGTTGGTAAATACGACCGAGGCAAAATTGAGTTAACCAGTCTAGATAGTCCTGAGGTTAAATTTATCGGTGCCAACATTGTCGTGATCAGCGTCGAGGAAAATTCGGCAGTTGTGGAAGTCCGAGAAGCTCCAGGAGTGCCAGTCCCCATACAACAAGGAGCAGCAGTAACCTTAGATACCGATTCAGGTATTGCTAGACGAGAAGAAGAAGCGAAAATTATTGCGGCACAGCAAGCAGAAGCAGCCCAACGCCAACAGCAGTTGGAAGCAGCCCGCGCTGAACAAGTTCGTCGCCAACAAGAAGCAGCAGCAGCTCGTGAAGCAGAAATTCGTCGTCAACAAGAAATTGAAGCCCAGCGTATTGCAGCAGCCCGTCGTCAACAGGAAGAAGAAGCAGCCCGCACCGCAGAAGCTCGTCGTCAACAAGAAATTGAAGCCCAGCGTATTGAAGCAGAACGTGCCGCAGCAGTTCGTCGACAAGAGGAATTGGAAGCAGAACGTGCCGCAGCAGCACAACTCCAACCTCAGCTAGAGGGAGAAGCTGCTGATTTGAACGAAGCTCAAGACCTATGGAGTAGTAAATCTCCAGAGGACTCCAAAGCTACTGCTGCCGATTTACCTTTAGACTATCTTCAGGCTTATACTAATGCTCGGGAACAACCTTCTCCAGAAACCCACTACAGGTTCGCCGAAGTTTTGATTAACTATGAAATTTCCGACCAAGCATTAGCCTGGTTACAAGAAACTCAGTTACGTTTTCCTGAAACTAGGGGGATAAATAATCTCTATCGTGCAGTAGCCTTAATTCAACAAGGAAAGATTAAAGCAGGCCAAAATATTTTAGAAGCAGCTAATTTGCCCGATAATCAGTTAACCGCTGAATTTAAAAGCTATCTATATACCAATAAAGGTGAGTGGGACAAAGTATTTGCCTTATCAGAGACTAGAGACTCAGCAGTTATCCAAAACAACCGTTTAATTGCTCTTTACTGCACAGAGGCATTTACTTTCGACCGAGATACAGATTTGAGCCCCAGTCCCTGTCCTTTTGGTAGCCCCCCTCCTAAACCTAAACCCAAGGCTGAAGTCGAAAATGACGAAGAAGAAGAGAAAGACGAAGAATTGGTCAAAGCCGAAAACGCTCAAAAAAGAGAAACTCTGAGAAAGACCGGCGAAGAAGCGATCGCCGCTTATCCCGATAATCCCTACATCCTTAATACCTTGGGCTTTATCGCCCTTCAGTCAGAAGATTATCAGCTAGCATACGAATACTACCAAGAACTAGCAACCCTAGTGGATCAATATGACTCTACACCACCACGTCTTCAGTTACTTAAGGCCAACGCGATTAAATACGTCAATAATTACAACCAGAACTATGAGTTTTTGGCTGAGAATGGAGAAGACCTTGATTCCCTAGGTTCCGAGCAAAATTCTGTGAGTGATGCAATTATTATTGGTGGAGCAGGAGCTGCCATTAGCAGTGCTTTTAGCGATAATGCCAGTCCCGTGGGTATCATTGGGGGAGTTTTAGCTACATTTTTGAGTTTTAATAAATCAAGATCACGGGAAAAAAGCATTTCTCAAGAGCGAGATTCAATTGCTGACCAGATGCACACGACATTTACTAAAGATATAGACTTAGTGCCAACACCACCCAGTTTAGAAGCAAATTCACTACTAAACTTAACTTTCGGGGAAACTAACTTAGATTCTGAGGCAAATAACTTGGACTCTAAGGAAATTGACTTTAATTCTGCTGAAATTGAGCAAAAACTCCGTCAGTTTGATGATTTTTGGCAGAAGAATTAATTTCCCTCAGTTGTAATTCATGATCTCTTATTTTTTCCTATACTAAAAAAGTATCAAGTATGGGACTGAAATAATGGAATTCTCAGAAATCCTTGCCAAGATAGCTCTGCGTATTCGTCAGTCTCTACATCTAGAAAAAATTCTCCAGACAACTGTTGCCGAAGTTCGTCAGTGGTTAAATTCTGATCGCGTTATTATTTATCGTTTCAGAGAAGATTGGAGTGGGGTGGTGATGGTGGAATCTGTCAATGATTCCCGATGGTCAATTATGGACAAAGTTATTGCCGACCCCTGCTTTCAAGAAGCTTGGATTGAACCTTTCAGAAATGGCAGAGTGACATCTGTTGAAGATATATATGGGGGTACTGTAACCCCTTGTTATGTAGAGTTTTTGGAACAATATTATGTTCGCTCAAACCTGGTTGTTCCCATCTTAATCAGCCGAGAAATTCCCGATAATTCAGCTAATTCATCTCCTAGCACCGATCTTTGGGGATTATTGATTGCTCATGAATGTTCCAAAATTAGGAAGTGGCAGACTATAGAAATTGATTTTCTGCAAAAATTAGCCACCCAAGTTGCGATCGCCATTAAACAGGCAATGTTGTTTGAACAACTTCAACAAACGAATCAAGAGTTAGCAGAATCGAAAGCAGATTTAGAAATAAAAGTAAGAGATCGCACCAGGGAACTAGAATTAGTCAACCGTCAATTACTCAAACTGAATCAAGAATTAACTTGCTCCAATCAAGAATTAGAACAATTTGCCTACATTGTCTCCCATGATCTACGTGAGCCTTTACGGATGGTAACTAGCTTTACCCAGCTACTCAAGCAAAAATATGCTGGTCATTTAGATGCTGAAGCAGATAAAATAATTGGCTTTGCAGTGGATGGGGCAATTCGCATGGAAGAATTAATTAACGATTTATTAGCCTATTCTCGGGTTGGCAGCAGTGGCAAAACTCTGGAATTGGTAGATACCGAAGCAGTTTTAGATCAAGTCCTATCTAACTTACACTTGGCTCTCCAAGAAACTAACGCGCAGATTATCCGCGAACCTTTACCTGCGGTTGTGGGAGAGACAACTCAGTTAATTCAGCTCTGGCAAAACCTGATCGCCAATGGGATTAAATATCGAACAGCAGAATCCCCCAGAATTGAAATTGGGGCAACAGCAGAGTTAGAGCAATACCTATTTTGGGTCAAGGATAATGGTATTGGTATTAATCCTAAGTACAGCGATCGCATTTTTCAAATTTTCCAACGTCTCCACACTAGACAAGAATATCCAGGTACGGGGACTGGATTAGCCATTTGTCACAAGATTGTTGAACGTCATGGCGGTAAGATTTGGGTGGAATCGGAATTAGGTCAAGGAGCAACCTTTTACTTTACTTTGCCTGTTAAGCAAGAAGCGATCAAGTAAGATCAATACAAGCGATCGCTTTTTTATCTTTACTGATCACAGCTTGATTTGACTACGACTCTTAGAATTGCTCAATTTTACGCTTAAAATAATTGACTTTATAATTTAGAGATTCTGCTAATTCTAAGGCTCGCTGAAAAGATTGTTTGGCTTTAGTTTTTTGCTGGGATTTTAAGTATATTTGCCCTAAAGTATCGTAGGTATTAATCAAGCCATAGTAATTATAAGACTGCTGCTGAATCTCAATTAGATTAGTATAAGTAATGAGCGCCTGCTCGACTTGACCTGTTGCTTGATGTAGTTCCCCTAATCTAGTCAAAGCATTACTAGCAATAGCCAACTGTTGGTTTTGCTTTGCCATGTTCCAGGTCAAATTATAAGCCTCAATTGCTTTGGGTATCTGGTCTAAAGTTTCATAATCACGGGCGATCGCGATTTCTAATTTAGCTATCTTATGTAATTTTTTAGTAGCAGTATAATGTTCAATCAAGCCTTGTTTCATAATAATAGCTTGATTTGTTTTACCAGTGCGATCATAAATATCAATTAAACTCTGAAGATAGAAGTCAATTTTATTTTGATGGGTAAACTCTGGCTTTTGCTCATCTGTCAAAGATAATAGGGTTTGATAAACTTTAGCTGCATTTTGATAGTCAAATTTGGCTAAATAAAGTTTACCTAAAACTTCAAAATTTGACCGTTCTACAGCTAAATTGTAATTGTCTTTTCTTCTACTGACTTTGGTAATTTTGGTTTGAATCTTAATCGCCTGATCTAAATATCGCACCTGTTGATAAGCAGTAGCAAACTTTTCCAGTAAATCAAGAGATAGAGGTTGTTTGGCACTTATTTCCCCTTCCAGACTAATAAGACGTTCGGCAATATTACGTAAATCTAAACCTCGATTTTCCTGCCAAGCGATCGCACCAATATCTCCCAAAGCCTTAATTTCTGCCTCAGCACTAATAGCACGAGTTAACTTCAACTGACGATACCATAGCTCAAACGCCTGATCTTGATTACCCTGTTGCAATTCTGCTTGAGCAGACTGAGCGAGTTGAGCTATTGTCTTTTTAATGCGATATGTTTCAAAGGAAGATAATTCTCTTTTACCATAGCCAGAAGGAATTACAGGATCGCTTTGGTCTATTTTCCGCTCCAAAGGATTAGCAGATTGATTCTGAGACAGTGCTGTTTCTGGGATAGACAAAAAACCAACAGTTACTAATAGCCAAATTAAAATTTTTATCATTTAGGAATCCCATGCGCTTTAGCTATGGGAACATCAAAACAAACAGAAGGAAGAAAGTCCAGTTGATCAACCCTAGTTCATCAAAATAGATACAATAGGTTAGTACAATCACCAGCTTGGTAAATTAGAAAAATATTTTTATAGATGATTATAGATTGAGGCTCATGAACCTGACACCAATCTGGGGTTCCCTAACTGTGTTTATTGTCTGTCCTTTGTTGGGTGGACTGCCATTGATCGACTGGATTACCTACACAATTACTGGTCGTCAACTAAGCAAGCTAGGAACTGGCAACATTTCAGTATCAGCAGCTTTTTATCATGGCGGTAAATTAGTAGGAATTTGCGCTGTACTCTCCGAAGCAGCTAAAGGAGTTATTGCTGTCTTATTAGCCAGAGCTTTTTTCCCTACGGATTCGGTTTGGGAAATTATCGCCATCATTGCCCTGGTGATGGGACGTTACTGGATTGGTAAAAGTGCAGGAACCACCAATGCCGTATGGGGGATTGTCGCTCATGACCCAATTGCTGCTGGGTTAGTCTGGTTAATTAGTTTAATTAGCTTTACAATTATTCG
Source organism: uncultured Pleurocapsa sp. (assembly GCA_965365755.1). Classification (GTDB taxonomy): domain Bacteria; phylum Cyanobacteriota; class Cyanobacteriia; order Cyanobacteriales; family Xenococcaceae; genus Waterburya. Next base: position 4,251 of record CBDUCX010000085.1, on the reverse strand, counting down.
CGATCGCCAATTAGGAAAATATGGTGCATTAGTATTATTAGTAGTGATTATTGGCTTGCGTCATCCTAATCATTTAGAATATGCAACTGCTACCCTTGCCCTGGCTGGTTTATTAGCCTGGATTTATCAAAATATACCCGATGACCTAGATTTAGTAGCAAGGGGCGAGCACACTAGCACTAATAGAATGTTTCGTTTTTTCCAAGGAGACAAAAATATTATTACCTTAGATAGTAAATTGAATGGAGAGCAGGTAGGACAAAAAGCAGCGACTTTATCCTTACTCAAACGACAAGGATATCCCGTAGCTCAGGGTTGGGTATTGCGTCCAGCAGACGATTCTACAGCACTGCTAGCCACCCTAGAACCCTCTCCCCAATCTCCTTTAATCGTTCGTTCTTCTGCCATTGGAGAAGACTCTCAATTTGCTTCTGCTGCGGGACAATACGTCAGTATTCTTAACGTTACCAACCAAGAACAATTGCAGTCAGCAATTATTGATTGTCAAGCTTCCTATCTACAAAGCAATGCCATAGAGTACCGTCGTCAAAATCAGCAAGCTGAAGCCTCAATGGCGATTTTAATTCAGCAACAGATTGAAGGCATCTATAGCGGGGTTGCTTTTAGTCGAGATCCTGTAGATCAACTAGACGACAGGGTTGCAGTAGAAGCATTACCTGGCAAAGCCAGCAAAATTGTCTCTGGTAAGTTTACTCCCCAAAGATATCGTGTCGCTATTCCTGAAGCTGATTTATCTACAAAGGATCAAGATGCTAAAACAATTACCGTCACCCAAGAAAATATCACCTTAGATACCGTAGCCATCCCGCACGAGATCATCGAATCCGTGGCACTTCTAGCCAGGGATATAGAAGACTTATTTGAAGGGATTCCCCAGGACATTGAATGGACCTATGACGGCGAGCAAGTATGGCTGTTGCAGGCACGTCCCATTACCACTCTCCAGCCAATTTGGACTAGGCGTATTGCCGCAGAAGTTATTCCAGGCAAGATTCGTCCTCTCACTTGGTCGATTAACCAGCCTTTGACTTGTGGCGTTTGGGGCAAGATCTTTACAATTGTGTTGGGCGATCGCGCTAAAGACTTAAACTTTAAACAGACTGCTACCCTGCACTTTGCCAGTGCCTATTTTAACGCTACCTTGTTGGGTACAATCTTTCGTCGTATGGGTTTGCCTCCAGAAAGTCTAGAATTTTTGACTAGAGGAGCTGAATTTAGCAAACCTCCTTTAAGTTCCACCATCAGGAACTTACCAGGATTATGGCGACTGTTAAAACGAGAATGGAACTTGATCCAGCATTTTGAGCGTGATCATCGTAAGCTTTTTTCCCCCATCCTCTCCGCTTTAGAAGAACAAACATTAACAGAATTATCCCCAACAGAAATTATTGAACGCATTAACACTATTTTAGGGCTACTAGATAAAGCCACATACTACAATATTCTGGCTCCCCTAAGTTTCACCATCCGCCAGAGAATCTTCAAGGTAGCTGAAACCGAACTAGATCATCGACAAATACCCGAAGTTGTTGCCGTAAGTTCTTTAGCCAGCGTAGCATCAGAAACCCGCAAGCTGTTAGCCACCGAGCAAATTACCCTGGACTCCTGTGCCTCTTTATTTGCTCATATTGCCGAAAATCCTGAAGGGAGCAGCATTATGGAGCGATTCAATCTCTGGCTAGAAAAATACGGCTATTTGAGCGAAGTGGCAACGGATATTGCTGTACCTCGCTGGCGAGATAAATCAAGTATTCCCCGACAAATGTTTACCCGATTTTACTTTGATGCTCATGGTGCTAAGAAAGCTCAATCATCTTCAGAGATAACTCACCAGTCGTGGAAAGCAAAGCTAGTTCAAAAAAGATTAAATCTCAAAGGTCAAGTGGGAGAAACCTACAATAAACTACTCGCATATCTACGCTGGTCTTTCCTGGAACTTTCACAACAGTGGTTGAGTCGGGGCTTGATTACAGATTCAGGGGATATATTTCTACTCACCCTAGAGGAGATAGTGACTATAGTCGAGAATAGCGATAATAGTTCCCAGCAGAAACTGACTGAGCTAATTCTAACCAGAAAGCAACAGTGGCAAGTAGCAGAACAACTAACTACCGTGCCGAGATTGGTCTATGGAAAACCTCAACCTTCAGTTTTTCGACCTACTATCGCCACTAAGCAAGAGCAATTTAAAGGAATTGGCACTAGTTCTGGTGAAATAGAAGGGACAATCAAGGTCATCTCTAGTTTGCAACAAACTGACGAGATCAATCACCAAACCATCATTGTTGTTCCCTATACTGATGCTGGCTGGTCGCCAATCCTCGCCCGTGCAGGAGGCTTGATTTCTGAAGTGGGGGGGCGCTTATCTCATGGAGCGATTGTTGCCAGAGAGTATAATATTCCTGCGGTGATGGATATTGATAATGCCACCAAACTCTTTCATGATGGTCAACGGGTCAGATTAAATGGTCAGACAGGAATAGTGGAAATATTACAATAAATGACCTTTGAAAGTAAAATTTGGGTACACTTCGTAGGTAAGGAGACTCGACAATGCTTGTTTTTATTATTTTTAAACTATATTAAAGATTAATCATTACCTTATTCTATGCTTTTTCTGGTTGTCGTGGTCACCGTGGTTTTGCTGGGTTCGGCTTTTTGTTCGGGGACAGAAACAGCACTGCTGTCTATTTCTCCTATTAAGGTAAGACAATTAGCTCAATCGAAAAAGCCCGCAGCCTTAGCCTTGGCAAGCATTCGTCTGCATATCAATCGACCCATTGCCACGATTGTTATTCTCAACAACATTTTTAACATCGTGGGTAGCATTATAATTGGTAGTGAGACTACTAAAGTCCTGGGTGATGCTTGGTTAGGAGTTTTTTCAGGAATCCTAACTTTCTTGATTATCATCTTTGGTGAAATTGTACCCAAAACTCTTTGTCAACGTTATGCTGAACCAGTTGGTTTATTTTTTGCCATTCCCATCAAGTTTTTAACGGTGATTTTTACTCCCTTAGTATGGTTCGTAGAACATGTTACCGCACCTCTAACACAGGGCAAAAGTATTCCCACGACCAACGAAGCTGAAATTAAATTTCTCACTAAGATTGGTTTCCAGGAAGGGATGATTGAAGATGACGAAGCTGAAATGATTCAGCGAGTATTTCAGCTCAATGACCTTAATGCTGCCGACTTGATGAGTCCCAGAATCATCGTTACCTACCTCAAGGGGGATCAAACCTTAAATGAGTGCCAATCAGAAATAATCAAATCTCAACATACTCGCATTCTCGTTATCAACGAAACTATTGATGAAGTTACAGGTTTAGTACTCAAAGATGAACTATTAACCGCCATGATTGAAGGAAATGGCGATCGCAAAATTGATACTCTCAAGCGTCCTGTACATTTTGTTCCTGAAACTAATCGCGCTGACAAACTGCTTAAAGTATTTCAGGAAAACCGCGAACACTTAGCGGTGGTCTTGGACGAATATGGTGGAGTGGCGGGAGTAGTTACCCTCGAAGATGTCCTAGAAGTTCTCACAGGGGAAATTGTCGATGAAACAGACCGCAACGTAGACCTGCAAGAGATTGCTCGTAAGAAGCGTTTGCGTTTGCTTAAGTCCAGAGGAATTAATAACTAATAACTACGAAAAGTATTAAGGACTTTAAATGGTTGATTATTTTTTTCCCAAGTACAGATATCTTGATACACTTCTGTTTTAATAAACCATGCTTCTCCCTGGTGCTTCCAATTCAACCGTCAAATCATCCCAACGATCTTGAATAATGTCTGGAGAATGAGTCGCCATAAGAATATCTAAATCTGCCAATTCAGTTATTTCTTGTAAGTCTTTTAAAAATTGTGATTGCCATCCAACATGGAGGGATAATTCTGGTTCATCAATTAAGACTAAAGAATTAGGTTCGACTTTAAATAATAGTTCATAAAGTGTTATTAACATCAAGTAAACGTTGAGATTCTATAAGTCTAATATTAATGTTATTCTTGATATCTTTTAGCCAATTAGGTTCTTTTGATAAACCAAGTGATTTTGGCAAGCTTATTTGAATATTTTCTGGATCATTTAAAGAGTAATTTTTAAACCATTTAAACCATGAATAATAGTAATTCTCTCCTTAATATTTAAAGGGATTTCATGATTAAAAATTCCAAATAAGCCATCTACAGAAATTTTTATGATTTTCATAATTTATTATAAAA
>CBDUCX010000084.1:0-17072 GCA_965365755.1 uncultured Pleurocapsa sp. | reverse complement strand
TGAAATGATGGGTTGGGATGAGACAAGGGAGACAAGGGGACAAGGATGACAAGGGAGCAAATTTAATCCAGCTATCCCTCAATAGAAGATTGGTCGAGTACTAGAGAAGATAGTTTTTCTTGTAGCTTGATTCTCCCTCACAATAGCAAAGCGAATCATAACTTAGTTCAGCAAAGCCCAGGATTTTAAAGCTTTTTAATTTACATAAGACCTGTATAGTAGGGTAGGTAAAAATCTTTTTCTCCAAATTACTTGACAAACTTAGGTAAAAAGTTGCTATGATGTCTTTGTTGAAAAACGTTGGGGTGTCGCCAAGCGGTAAGGCAGCGGTTTTTGGTATCGCCATTCCTAGGTTCGAATCCTAGCACCCCAGTATTCAAAAATTCCTAAAGGTAATAAGAGCTTCAAGGATTATCTCCTAGAAATGACAACCCAATCCCAGGATTGAACCATGCCGAAATACTTTTTCACAACGCAACTAAGAGATCAATACTAGTACCATTAATCTGCATCCACTGGCGTATCCATCAGGATAAATAAGCCAACAGCAATAGACATCTCCAGAAATTAGATTTTTAGTACAGTTTTTCAATAGTTTCAGATTAATTATTGGAGATGTCTAATCAGAAAAAATGGTAATAAGTAATCTCCCCAGCCCAAATATTTATCATTGACCAAAGCTTTTTAAAATTATCAGTAATTCGTTCGACTCTCTTAATTTCTACTCCTCGCCAAGAACAAAAAACTTCTATACTCTCAAAATTGCTGACTAGCCCCGATCTTGTTTCGTTAATTGAACCAGTAAAAGCTACTCGATTATGATTATTGTCTGACAAAACACCAAATTTTTCATGATAAAGACCAGGATCATCAAAGTTATTAGCTACTGCCAATTTGATATCTAATACGCCCTGACTAAGTAACCAAGATAAACATGCTAATCTATCTTGTGAAACAGTTTTAAACTCTTTAATAATTGCTTTGCTAACAACTTCTTCTCTTTGTTTTAGACCCTGGTTAATAGCTTTAATATCTTCAGGGTAAAGATAAGGTGATGCAACCAAACGCATTTTCCCACCAGCTTCGATCAATGCAGCAAGTCCTTGAGAAATTAAAACAATAGAATTGCTTGAAAAATATCCTACTGCCCGACTATATACAGTAGCCTGAGAAAGACAAGGAAGATAAAAATTTTGAATTAAATTATGGCGATCGCTTCTATAATGATCTTGAATATCAATATGTTGCAAACTCAATTAAACACCTTCAAATATGACTATTTTAAATAGTGCGATCGCTCTCAACCCAAACAAACCCATCTAGAATGAAATCGCCCTAAACTGTTGGTAACTGAAGGATAGATTAACAATAGCCTGAAACTTTCTTAAACTATGCGATCGCGTTTTTGTAGTTTATTTAGAAGAGAAATGAAATATATCCAAAAAACTGCTTACTGAAGATAGAGTGACTTGCATTAACGATCAATCTATAATTAGCGAAGTATTTTTGTCTGATGTCACTTGATTTAAGTCAGTGGTGATTCAGAACAATTAAAAATTTTGATATGTGAAACTGGGGATATCGGCTAAATCCAGCGGAAATCCCCCCAATTATTGTAGTTGACTAAATAATTATTTACCAGCACAGGGATCAGCTGCACCAGCACATGGGTCAGTTGCACCAGCACAGGGATCAGCTACTCCAGCACAAGGATCGACTTCTTCAGTTGCTTCTCCACCAGTTTCAGTATCACCACCTTCGGGAGTAGTAGCACAAGAAGTCACTAAGCCAAGGCTTAAGACAGAAGCAGCAAACAAAGTTCCTAAATATTTAACTTTCATATTTTTCTCCTAAGAAAAACTACATTTGTAATTATTTTTACTCAAGCAAGTTACATAATTGCTTTGGATACAGGTTAATCTAACTAAATATAAGAAAATTTTTTGATAAGGTGTCCTGAAATCAATTAAACTTAATCAGAACTTTACTCGCTAGTAGCTGATTGGACACATATCGTTCATGATAAGTCAAGAGACTGTATTGTTTGTTAATTAGTTTTAAGCTCCAAGCTCTCCTAAAGTAGACCACTTCCCATATAAGCTTTTTTTTAAGTATTTCTTTCTTTAAAATGATCCAAGTCTTTGGGATGATGATCAAGGAGTAGTCTTAAAAAATAGATTTATGGAACTGATTGAACAGTTAACACAAGGTCTTGGAGTAGATGAGAGCCAGGCAAAAGGAGGCGCTGGACTCATTTTCAAAATGGCAAAAGAGCAACTAGGAGACGGTGAGTTCGCTCAGGTAGCAAGCGCCATTCCTGGGATTAGCAATCTGATTGGCGAAGCTCCTGCTGCTGGTAAGGGTATTGCTGGTGCCATTGGTGGTCTAGCTGGTGCTATTGGTGGTGGTAGTGGCGGTCAATTAACAAACATAGCTGCCTTAGCTGGTGGTTTCAGTCAGCTAGGATTAAACCCAAGTATGGCAAGTAAGTTCATTCCCATCATCTTGTCGTTTACTCAAAGTAAAGGTGGAGATCAGATCAAAGATATCCTTGCAGGAGTGTTGAAATAGATTTCCCATTTCCCGTCTGAAAATTCAATTAAGTTAATCACAATGATCGTAAAAAAGATGTTTTTCGGAGCGTCTTTTTTTTTGTGGCGGCGATCGCTATAAATTGATTTTTTATTCAACTAACGATAAATGCATATATCAAAAAATCGAAATGTATATTTTTTTAGACGGCAGCATACGGTCTTAGAGGTACTTAAAATGAATACTCCTGTTGAAATTACCAAAAACTCCACTAAAATTACTGAAAACCCTACGGAAATTACTAACCACTTTACCAATCCCGAATATATTAGAGCCATCACTCCGTTGATTATGACATTTGTGGGCTGTGTAATTGGCGGGATGGTTATAATTACTCCTAATGAGAAACTTGTAGACACTCAAAGAGCTGCGGGAATGGGATTGGCAGGAACAGCGATTACTGGTGCAGCAGGACTAGCACAGTCAAATGGCAAACATTAATATCGCTACGCTCAAGTAACAAGTAACAAGTAAAAATTCAAATACTGTCTTTATGCTCTGATTTCGGTTAGTAGTTAGTTGTACTCTACTAATTTAATAAACGCTATAACCCAGCTTCTGTAAGTCAAAATATAATATAAAGTAATCAAGACGAGCGGTAGAAAAAGAAACGAAAATAAACACTGACTAATCAAGCTTTAGTAATAAATTCTCAAAGATTCTCAAGAGAGAACATAATTTAATAATTGGAAGGATAAATTATTAGATAGAAGCAAAAAATATCCTCCAATAATTAAATGATAAAAGTGTTAGAAAATTTAGAAATAAACAACCTTAATCATCATAGCCGTACAAAGTTATGTTAGGACAAGTTTATTGGATTGTTCGTAAGTAATAATTAATGAGTAATGAGTAATAAGTGTCCTAAGCAAAATACGTAGTGCTATAGAAATAATAGCAGGAATAGTGGATGAAATAGAAATCTTAGAAAAAGTAGATAAACAAATAAGAAACAACTCTAAAGAAATTGCCAATATTAATTACTTGAAAGGTTAGAATTATGACTGAATTAATTAAAGGAGAAACAACTATTCAATTCATTTTTGGGCTTGATGATTCAGAGCTAGAAGATGAAGAAAGGCTCAAGTTTACTAAAAAGCTACTGCCAGAATTACGTAATCTTGATGAAGTAGATAGAGCTGACCGAGTAGAAAACCTTACTCCAGAAACAGGTAGCAAACCAGGATTTGCCACGTTCATAGGCATGCTAACTGCTCAAGTTAGCTTTCAGAATATTCAAGGATTTTTAGGATTTTTAGGCGATCGCTTACAAGATAAGCCGATAAAAGGAAGCATTAAGGTAGGTGATAACGAAGTTGAATTTGAAGTCAAGAGCCGTCAGGAGTTGGCAGAATTCGAGCAAACAGCCATGATTTTAATTGCAGCCCTAGGGGGAGAAAGCAATGTCTAGAAAAATTGCCTTACTAATTGGGGTCAATAGGTATGGTAAAGGTATTCCACCTCTGTCTGCGCCAGTCAATGATGTGGCAGCGATGAAGCGAGTGTTAGAAAACCCAGAAATGGGAGGTTTTGAACTAGAGACACTACTCGATCCAGATCCAATTCTCATGCGAAAGGAGATCAAGAAACTTTTTACCAGTTGTGGCAGAGAAGATTTATTACTACTTTTTTTCTCAGGTCATGGTATTACGGATGACGAAAATAAACTGTATCTAGCCACTAGCATTACTGCCAAAGATGACTTTGAGGCTACGGCAGTACCTGCTAGTTTCATTCAACAACAATCTAAAAATAGTTACACTAAAAGACAGGTAATAGTTCTCGACTGTTGCTATAGTGGAGCTTTTGCCGAAGGCTGGCAAGCTAAAAGCGTAGGAATCGATCTTAAAAAAGAACTAGGTGCAGAGGGGCGAGTTGTCTTGACCTCTTCCACAGCTACTCAAACTTCGTTTCAGCAGGAAGAAGAAGAACTATCTCTCTATACGCAGTATTTTCTCGAAGGAATTGAAACAGGTGCAGCCGATGAAGATGAGGATGGCAAAATTCATGCCCATGAACTGCATCAATATGCCAAAACCAAAGTCAAAGAAATAAAGCCGAAACAAGAGCCAGGAATTCTCATTGACAGAGAAGGCTTCAATATTCTGCTCAGTCAAACTCCTGTTAATGACCCAGAATTAGAGTTTCGTAGGCTCGTTGAAAAATATGCTAGTAAAGGTGAGATTTCTTCTTACCGTCGAGAAACCCTCAAACTCAAACAACAAGAGTTTCTGCTTACCGATGAAAAAGCCGATAAAATTATCGATAGCATTCTAGAACCTTTCCGCATACACTTAGTTAACCTAGAACGCTACAGAGAAAATTATCTCCAGCAAATTAAGAAGCAATATCCACTAAATACAACCCTTGTTCGGGATATCAAAGATTGGGGACAGCAAGTTTTAGGTTTGCAAGATGAAGAAATCGCCAAGATTGAGCAAGAAGTTAATGCTGAGAAAGAAGCAGAACAAGAGCAGTATAATAAAAAACTTCAGCAATACAAACAAGAATTTTTAAAAGCAGTTGAACGAGAATACCCTCTAACTAGGAATGCTCGCGACCGAATAAATATTTGGCAAAAGTCTTGTTTAGGGCTTAGAGACGAAGATATCAAGCGAATTGAACTACCGATTCTAGCTGCTAAATATCAAGAGAAACTGCAAGAGCAACAGGAAAAACAAGAGCAACGAAGTGCTTCTCAACCTTTAACAACTTCTGTAGCCAACCCAAATGCTCAGACAACTTCTTCATCTTCTAAACTCCAGCCAAAATCGAAACCTGCTTCCTCAACCACAATACCAGCCAAATATCTTTCTATTCTTCGCTCCTCACTTAACAAAACTCGTATCTTGTTTGGTGGTGGTATTGCTGCTGCTTTGACTTTGGCTTTAACACTGTCTTTTTTACCTGAGACATCACAGCCTGGGCAGAATGTGCCTAATAAAACGATTCCTAATCTAGCCCCAACTTCTCAGAGGACTGCGAAAGACTCCTTTGATAGGGATTTTGATAAACAAGAACAAGGTGATAATCAAGGAGCGATCGCAGAAAATAACCAACAAGTGGAATTAAAAAGCGACAAGGGAATTGATTATATCCAACTACGCAATCACTTAGAAGCAAACAATTGGAAAGAAGCAGATCTTGAAACATACAATGTTATGCTCAAAGCTGCCGAGAGAGGTATTTTAACTGAAGAATCTATCAAAAATTTTCCCTGTAACGACTTGAAGACCATTAACTCTCTTTGGCAATATTATAGTAACGACCGCTTTGGTTTTAGTATTCAGAATAAAGAATACCAAAATTTAGCGAAATCTATTAATCCTTTAGGCGATAAATTGGGATGGCGTCAGGAATACTGGATGACCTACAATTATCTGTGGGAAAAGTTTCACCCAAATGTCCCCGCAGGACACCTACCAGCGCGCATATTCCGAAATGAAGACGGGGCGGGAAGGTGGTCTCTCACATACATAAGAGGGATTCTTGAGCGTACTAATAGTTGTAATCTTATTTAAAAATATCAGTAATTGCTCTTTCAATCGATCTTTCTAATCCTCGCTGTACGCTATTTACCATCACTCTCTCAATTGTGGAGGGGCGACGCTGTTGATTATTGGATTGATATCCTGGGTTGTCTACAGCTATGGCTTCACCAATAAAAGTAAAGCTGAGATTAGTGCCTATATGGTCTTCGCTGATGATCTCATTTTTACTGCTTCCTGTATAAAATTCTTGCCCTTCAAGTAGTTCGACGCTGACAATTCCACCTGATTTAGAAATCATTCCAGAATGAACCGCAGTGGTACAAATTCCCGAGTTAATCGTGTAAATGTTAGTTCCCCAGATTGGTGCAGGTAGCAGATCTTTTGATGCTGGTTGACAATAAAAGTTGTAGGTTTTACCGATATTTTTAGCTTGATCTAATCCCATGCTACTTAATCGACTTCTCCAGCCAATTTCAGGTACTCCGCCTCTCAAACTTTGAGCATTTGCCGATTGTAGGAAAGTGGCACTAAATGCGATCGCTAGACTAGTAATAACCAACTTAAGCTGCGAATTAACTTTAATAGTTTGCATATTCTTATTTGGTGTTTATTAAACCAACTTTGCTTTATATATTTGATTCCAGATTAACATGATATTTATGATAAAAAGACAATAGTTTTATGCTTTTTCTACTATCTTTTTCATATCTTTATACAATTCCAGGAACATTTTGTTGTCAGTGATCTCTAGCACTGATTCAGTTGGTTTATGATCACAATAATCTCATCAATTGCTTGTCGAATCTTTTTACTTTTGAGGTCTGAATTATTGATCAAAATGCTAAAAACAATACTGGGATTTTTATGGTCAATGATATATCCAGATAAACTGCCAACACCTGTTAAAGTTCCTGTTTTACCCCAAAGATTACCTGCGACGGAAGAATTAATTAAACGTCTTTTTAAAGTCCCACTAACACCTGCTACGGCGAGGGATTGTCGATAGGATTCCCTTGGATTCAGTTGGGACATTAACCGCAGAGTATCAACTAATGTTTGAGGGGTAATTAAATTCTGGCGGGATAAGCCCGAAGCATCAACTAATTCATATTCAGTCTCTTCGATACCTATTTTTTCGAGACTATATTCAATAGTATCAGTTATAGTTTCTAGGTGTAATTCCTTAGCCAATATCTTACCTAATACTTCCGCATATAAGTTATTACTCTCTTGATTTATTTCAGTTAATATTTGCTGCAATGGGGGTGAGTAAATTGTAATTAATTTTGTCTGCAATGCTGTCTTTAATTGATGGTGATTTGGCTGCTTAACGATAATTCCTTTAGTAACAGTAATACCAGCCTGAACTAATTGCGATCGCCAAGATTCTAAGAAATATTGAGCAGGATCGACTATTGCTAAATCCCAAACATCAGGAGGTTCATTGACAGCTAATTCTCCCCGAAACTGTAAGGTTGGCTTACCCAAATATCCATCCAGTTCGACATCGTAATCAATATCGGCTTCCCCCGTCGTTGCTTGATTAATTACCTGCCATTGACGAGCTGCGATCGCATCACTCCAAAAGAACTTAACTGGTTGTCCTATCTCCTGGGGTAAGAGGGTGAGGGTAACTGTATTTTGATTGAGAATAGTACTGTTAACCGCCGTAGCAAAATAACTATGGACATCTATCCACTCCCAGGTAGGATTAATTGTCGGTGCAGCAAAATAACTATCATCAACAATTAATGTTTCAATTCTTTTGACTCCCTTGTCCTGCAACTGATGTACTATATCTTTAAGACTTTCAGTTGATATAGTGGGATCTCCTTGACCTTTTAAGCGCAAAGATCTCAAGTTGGGGGGTTCTCCCACACTATAAATCGGGGTTTTTATCCGATAATCTGCCCCTAACTCTAATAGTCCAGCAGCGGAAGTCAGCAGTTTGAGGCTAGAAGCTGGAGTAAAAAACTTATCTCCATTTAAGCTATATAAAGTAGTCCCTTCCTCAAGAGTTTGAATCTCAATTCCCCAACGCGATCGCGCCAATTCAGGACGGTTAATAATCTTTTCAATGGCTGAGGGTAAATCATTACGGCAAAGTCGCGGAACATCAAACTCAGATTCTTCTTCTGCCAATGCAACTTTAGGGGTTGTCAGCATAAATAACAGTAAACCAAACCAACTAACTATTAGTTTCATCTTCGATCTAGTACCTAATTGAGATAATTACTAAGATATAAAATCCTGTTATTTTTTAACTTAGAATCAGTGTAGTTACATCACTTAGCTGATCAGCTTAATCAGATTAATGTATGAACAATCAACCTATTGCACCTATTTTGCATTTAGAACATGTAAGTGTTCCAGCAACTGTTGGTTCTGATTTGCTACTACAGGATATATCCTTCAAGATTCAATCGGGAGAAATAGTCGGCATTATTGGCGGATCTGGTGCGGGAAAAACTTCTTTGCTAAGACTGCTTAATCGTTTAATTTCCCCTTGTCAGGGAGAGATATACATCCACAACATCCCAGTTGAGCAGCTAACGCCCGTTCAATTACGCCGTAAAATTATTTTGGCAGCACAAGAACCAAAATTACTGGGAATGAAGGTGATTGATGCCTTGAGTTATCCTTTACAGCTACAGCAATTGCCTGAATCAGAAATTAACGCTCAGATTGATATCTGGACAGATCTGCTGCGTATTCCTACAGAATGGTTAAACAAAACTGAACTACAGCTATCTTTAGGACAAAGACAACTTGTAGCGATCGCTCGTGCGCTGATTATGCAGCCTGAAGTGATACTGCTAGACGAGCCAACATCGGCTTTGGATGTAGGGATGGCTAATTATTTATTGACTGTGCTCAATGATTTGAACCAGAGTCAAAACCTGACGATTATGATCGTTAACCATCAACTAGAACTGATTCAGGAATTTTGCGATCGCCTCTTACTATTAAATCAGGGAATTTTAGAAGAAGATGTTCCTGCTACAGAATTAAATTGGCAAAGATTACGCCAAAAAATACTCCAACTACAAAAACATCAGGAGCAAGAATGGTTATAAAACCAAAATATAAAGAGAGCAAAGTTAAAGAAAACTATCTTGTCTCTTACTAACTACTAACTACTAACTACCAAAATCATTGCTTGATAGATTCACCCCAGCTAATTAATTTATCTCCGACTAGAAAAACGAGTCATATTAGAAGGAGTACTCACTGTCACTTGATCCATTTTGTTTTCCAATTTGTTTTCCAAAGGATCTTCTTCATCTTCGATTAACTCAGGATTGAAACGATAACCTACATTACGCACAGTTTGAATTATGTTTGGCTGTCGTGGATTAGATTCAATTTTTTTACGTAAAGATAGTACGTGAGTATCTACTGTACGGGGATTATCGATCGCATCAGGCCAAGCACGCTGCAACAATTCGGAGCGACTTAGAGGATCACCTCCAGCTTGAGCGAGAACATAGAGTAGACTAAATTCTTGTGGTGTCAACTCAATAAAATCGCCTCTTAACTGCACTCGTCGCTGTGCTAGATCAATTTTAAGATCTTTACACTCCATCGATAAAGGAACAGAATTAGTCGTACGTGTTCGACGCACTAGTGCTCCTACTCGCGCCAAGAATTCTTGCATTCCGAAAGGCTTAGTTAAATAATCATCAGCTCCAGTTTTTAAACCTCTCACAATATCTTGCTCACTACTCTGAGCCGAGAGTAGCAGAATCAGGGGTTGTTGTTGTTGATATAGCCAGTGAGATAGCACTAGTCCATCTCCGTCTGGTAAGTCAGAGTCAATAATTACCAATGTTGGTTGATGCCGATAAAAAGCATCCCGACCCTGTTGCAGGCTAGCAGATTGGCTGACAATGTAACCCGATTGTTGTAAATGCCAACCTAGTAGTGAGCGCAAGTGAGGATTACTTTCAACTATTAATATATGTGCTGAAACCACTTTTGCCTCATTAGAATTTAGGAGAAATACTTAAAATACATATAAGAACAAGGCTAACAGAGGCTACAACAAGATTTTGTAGCGATGGTTACCTAGAAACAGCACGAATGATTTAATAAAAAGATGTGATTGTTAAAAAATAACACAGTAAAATAACGTAATAACAACAAACTTAACAACGGTTATATCTTACTGATACAATAGGCAACACAGCCTGATTAGATTTATGATTCTCCAAGATCCTCAGACAATTCGACACTATCAAAAAATCACAGATGGCATGGTTGATCTATGGCGTAGAAGATACAGTTTTGAGGAAATCAGACTGTATCTAGATGGATATATTGCCTGTCTGCGTAATAGTGACTTCGTAGAACAATATCTGATTCATCGCTTAGAAGAACAGGCGATGCGCTTTTTGCGAGACCCGTCCAATTTTGAATTGTCTTCTCCTCAAACTCAGATGGAAACAGACACTGATTATTACTAAATGCTCAAACTAGTTAGCTTCATTCCCACTCCTTCGGAGATGATTCTCTTGTCTTGATTGCGAGTTATTTAATCTAGCCAATTTATTTTGACGATTTATTCTCTAAAAACTCAGACTTGGTATTTTGAAACCAAATTTGTTGTTGCGCTAAAGATAGAGGGATTCCTGCGGTTTCAAAAGCTATTTTGATACGGCGGCGAAACTCACGGGCTACTTCCCACTGTTTTAAAGGTTCAGTCTTAAACCACAGACGAATCACTACTCCGTGTTCGGAAAAATCTTCGACCCCTAATATTTGGGGAGGCTCAATAACTTTTTCTTGCCAGTCAAGATCTTCGCTTATTTCCACAGCAATCTTGTCAACTATAGCGATCGCCTCATCGATATTAGCTTGGTAAGCAACAGGTATCCTCAAGTCTGATCGAGACCAACCATTAGAATGATTGGCTACATTATTTATTTGGCTATTAGCTAAAGTAATTAAGCGACCTTCAGCATCTCGTAATTGGGTAATCCGTAAATTTAAGTTTTCCACCACCCCCCCTGAGTCGCCAATGGTGACTACATCGCCAACGGCATATTGATCTTCCAGAATAATAAAGAAACCGTTGAGAGCATCTTTGATTAGGCTTTGGGAAGCAAAAGAGAATGCCAAACCCAATATTCCTGCCCCCGCAAGTATAGGAGTAATATTAACGCCAATAACCGCAAGAGCGACCACAATCCCAACACAGATCCAAAGAAAGCCAACAATACCTCTAATTAAACGAGAGATAGTATTGATGCGTATGCGCAATCTGCGATTAATTTCTGGACTAAAAACATAATTATGCTCGATCGCTTCGCTACCAAAAATAGAATTAACCCGATTGAGCACAGCATAGCTGAGACGAATCAAGATATAAGTTACAAAAACCACTAAAGCGATCCGCAATGGTATTCTAACGAAAGTAATTATCCATAATTGAGTGGTGCGAGTGTGAGGAAATAAACCCAAAATCCAAATTATTCCCCCAACCCAGACCAAAACCTGAGCAAATTGCACCAGCCGATATTTTACGTCTTGCAGATTAATTTTTTTTCTGTGGGTAAGTTCAGAGGAAAATTTATCTGTAGCGATATTAGCTATTAGCTGCTCTTTTACTTGCCGCGAACGTTGTAACCATCTATCACTGAGGAAATAAACTAAAAATATAGCGATCGCTATAATTCCTGCCATTTTAGCTTGACGAATCAAAAAAGGCTTTTGTCTTTGTTGTTGAGCCTCTTGCAGCCCTTGTTCTATTTTTGTGACAATTCTTTGGGCTTCGTATTCTAGATTTACTCCTCGTCTGGCTGCATCTTGGTTATTCAGGGTCAAAACAGGTATTGTAAGCTCATCTAGCCCTACGTAGATAGTTTGTTGATTACCTTGAGCTTGATTCCAAACCTTAAGTTGAGGATTATTAGCTTCAAAGTAAATATGACCTATATCTTGGAGACGCTGTTCGGTAAATTTTATCCTTTGAGATAAGTAAGCTTTCTGGTCTAATATTTGAAAGATGCAAAGACCATCAAGACGAACACATCCCGAAACAATTGTTGCACCAGAATTCTGGTTCAATTTAAGAGTTTCCAGATTAATCTTTGGTAAAAATGGTAGTTGCCCATGTACAGGCAAAGTAAATACACAGGGAAAAACTATTGCAGCGATTATCAACCAGGACAAAAAACGCCTTATGGACATAACATAATGATCAGAGATAATAAAACAATATTTTAATTTTATGGTGTTGATGATGTAATTTATTGAGAGGGTTCAGCTTGATTCATTATCACTATCACACTCCAATATCTGTAGCGTTAGAGATTTGATAGTATCTGCTGCTGCTGGAGAGATAGCCCGAAGCTCATCGACGACATCACTGAGCAAGCCCCAGCTTTCCTCAACTTGTCCTTTAAGTTGGACAACTTGTTGAGGGCTTAAACCATAGGATGCCAAATCATGATTATCAATCAACTCAGCAAATAATTCTTCTAATGTAGTTAAATTTTTGGAATTCATTGAATTGGTCTACTTTCTAGGCTGTTGCTAAAGCCTATTCCTAAAAGAAGAAATCAGCAACTGTAGGCGTACAAAGTTAGATTAGGACGCTTATTATATTATGTATTATAGGTAGTCCTAAAGTTCAATGAAAGACTTAGATTTGAACTCTCGTGCTGTAATCACAAAGTCTCGCAGTTTGTTTTAGTCACTTGATGACGATAGCGAAACATATCTTTGAGTCGAGCATCTACCCACCAGCCTAAAAGAAATTCTGCTAATAAGCCTCCAGGGATTTCATAGGCGATCGCATCTGTTAATCTAGTCTTACCATTTTCAGGTACAAACTCGTGACGATGTACCCAAGATTCCATTGGCCCATTTGTTTGTTGGTCCACAAAAAGGCGGTTTGGTTCACATTCAATATGGGTGGCAATCCAGCGCACAGGAATACCTGCTAGGGATAGACGAAATTCACTAATTGCCCCAACTTTTAAACCTCCCTCACGGCGAATAATTGTTACTGGTTGCCAGGGAGGAGTTAAAAGATCGAGAACATCGGGACGTTCATGAAACTGCCATACTTTTTCTACAGATGCATCGATTAAACTAGAATATCTAAAATTTAGCATTGAAAACTAAGTGTTTTATGATCGTACAAAGTTAGATTCGGACATATTCAAATTATTGGCTCGTAGGTAGTAACAGTCCTAACATAAATCCGTAATGCTATAACTAAAATAAATTTCTACTAATTTTTTTAGGAAATGCAAATACACTCTTGCCATAAGATAAAATGAACGACCTGAATAGCTGAATACGAAGGACGACTTAATGGAAGACAAACATATGTTAATGATTCCTGGGCCCACGCCAGTCCCAGAGAAGGTATTGATTTCTTTAGGCAAACATCCCATTGGACATCGAAGTGGTGATTTTAGCAAGATTATTGCTGAGATTAATCAGAATTTAAAGTGGCTACATCAAACCAAAAACGAAGTACTCTCCCTCAACGTCTCAGGTACAGGGGCTATGGAAGCGGGAATGATTAACTTCCTTAGTCCTGGCGATCGCGTTTTGGTTGGTGTTAATGGTAAATTTGGCGATCGCTGGGCGCAAATTTGCGAAGTTTTTGGCTTGCAGACTGAACGTATTACTGCTGATTGGGGTACTCCTTTAGATACGGAGGAATTTCGTAAATTACTAGAGGCTGATAGTAAGAAGGAAATTAAGGCGGTTGTCATTACTCACTCGGAAACTTCTGCGGGAGTACTCAACGACTTAGAAACTATTAATAAGCACGTTAAAGCCCACGGCGAAGCCTTAATTATTGTTGATGCCGTAACTAGCCTGGGGGCATACAATCTGCCTGTTGATGACTGGGGATTAGATGTAGTAGCATCTGGCTCACAAAAAGGCTATATGATTCCGCCTGGTTTAGGCTTTATTTCTGTCAGTGATAAGGCATGGCAGGCTTATGAAACCAGCAAATTCCCTCGTTTCTACATGGACTTGGGTAAATATAAAAAAGCCAACGCTAAAGACAGTACTCCCTTCACTCCTCCGATCAATCTGATGTTTGGGCTGCAAACTGCCCTACAAATGATGCAGCGAGAAGGTCTAGAAAATATTTTTGCTCGTCACGCACGTTTGACTCAAGCTACCCGCGCTGCTGCTAAAGCCATGGGGTTAGAATTACTAGCACCAGATGATGCTGCGAGTACTGCGGTAACTGCGGTTAAAACCGATCAAGCTGAACAGGTCAGATCTATCATGCGCCAAAAATATGACATCGCCCTAGCAGGGGGACAAGATCACCTTAAAGGTAAAATCTTCCGTATTGGTCATTTAGGCTTTATTAGCGATCGCGATGTGATGATGACTATTTCTTGCTTGGAAGCTGCTCTAACTGAGCTTGGTCACGATTTTGAACCTAAGTCTGGAGTTAAGGCGGCTGCGGCTTTAGTTTAGTGTCATTGAGACGGGTGAGCGAAATTTATATTTAGTATTTAGTCCCGTTAATTCCTTAAAAGTCTAGTCCCTTGGTCTTCTATTGCTAGAAGGTTGAGGGACTATTTATGGGACTATTTATAGGGTTACAGATTTATGTTAGGACTTTGACTACCTACTACCTAGGGTTAATTGAAAAAGTTGGGAACAGTTGTCAGAAATAAAGTTGAAGGTGGTTGAGGACTATTAAAATCCAAGAAAAACTGGGATAATTGCTCAAAACCCTTAGTCGTTAGTCGTTAGTCGTTAGTCTATCGCGGATACCGCTACGCAAGTTTTAAATTATCAATGTTTAAATTATCAATCAATTTACCATTAGTATCAAAAAAGGATTTTATCAAAAATTCATCTAAAGCATTAATGAGTTTATTACTAGTATCAAACCAGATCCAGATACAATTAACTATATTAGTTATTGTTAGTAAGGCGAATTCTATTTTTGGAGGACTTATTTTAGGTAGAGATTTTGCTGCGATTTGTTGGCGATTATTGAAGGACCATTTTTCCCAACCACAAAATGATTTTTTGTTATCTTCTATCTGAGTCTTTATATAGTAAGTAATTCTTTTGATAGTAGCTCGGTTCTTAGTGCATTGTATTCAGAATTATCAAATACCATTTATTTATTCTTGCAGGATAAAACTTGAAACTATTAACATCTAGATAGGTTTTTCACCTGATCTGAGCAACACTACTTGATTAGCAACGCTAATTTATTGAATATATGGCTGGAGCAAATCATACCTTCATTGTTGATATTACTACGGTTTTAGGCGCATCTGCATTAGGTGGCTTTATCGCCCATCGTTTACGTCAGCCTGTCTTACTGGGCTATCTTGCCTGCGGTTTAATAATTGGGCCTTTTGGCTTGGGTCAAATTACTCAACTTGAAGAGATTAAATCTTTAGCAGAGATTGGTGTTGCTTTTTTGCTTTTTGCCTTGGGGGTAGAATTTTCCTTAGCTGAAATTAAACGAGTCCAAGATATTGCCATTAAAGGTAGCATTTTACAGATTAGTTTAACGATCGCCCTAGTAGCAGTTTTTACCGTCTTATTTGGCTGGGTGCAGACTCCCATTAAGGGTATTTTTATGGGGGCGGTTTTGTCTCTTTCTTCGACGGCAGTTGTCTTAAAAACCCTGACGGAAAGAGGAGAAGTCAATACGATTCATGGGCAGGTGATGTTGGCGATCCTGATTGCGCAAGATCTGGCTTTAGGATTGATGTTAGCGGTATTACCAGCCCTAAATCAGCCTGATAATATTGTGCCTGCATTGATTGTAGCGGTATTAAAAGCAGTGATCTTTTTTGCTTGTGCGATCGCCGTAGGCTATTGGATCGTTCCTCGGGTCATGTCTACCGTTGCTCGAACTGAGAACAGCGAACTGTTTTTGTTGACGATAATTGCTTTATGTTTGGGAGTGGCATTGGTTACTGCCAAGTTAGGCTTATCGATTGAAATGGGAGCCTTTGTTGCAGGATTAATTATTTCGGAAATTGATTATGCCGATCAAGCTTTAGCAAAGATGATTCCCTTACGAGATACTTTCGCCTGCTTGTTTTTCGCCTCCATTGGCATGCTGATCAATCCTGGTACTCTCTGGCAAAATTTCGGGGTCATTCTGGGTTTAGTCGCTTTAGTCATGGTGGGGAAAGCAGGAGTTATCTTTCCCATTATTTGGCGATTTGGCTACTCGTTCAAAACTTCAGTCATCAGTAGCTTGGGATTAAATCAAATCGGTGAATTTTCCTTTGTTCTAGCTGTATTAGGCGAAAAATTAGCCTTTATCAATCAAGATCAATACGATCTATTAATCGGTACAACTGCCATTACTTTGGTCTTGACTCCCATTGGCATGAACTTCTCCCCTGAAATAGCTCAACATCTCGCAGCAGTACCTTTTATCTCTGATTATTTAAGACGGCAACAGCAAAATAAAGGTATCTCAATTCCCGAAAATATCTGCGGTCATGTTGTAGTAGCTGGTTACGGCAGAGTGGGGCGAGTAATCGTGAGGGTACTTCGAGATCATGGTTATCCTGTGCTAGTAATTGAAAATAGTGAAGCTGCAATTAGAAATTTACGTCAGGAAAAAATTCCTTATATCTTTGGTGATGCAGATGCCGAATTAGTCTTGGAAAAAGCTCATTTAGATCAGGCTAAAGCGATCGCCATTGCCCTCCCCGATCCTTCTAGCACCCGTATCTTGCTCCAACAAGCGATCAGTTTTGCCCCAAGGATAGATATTGTGGCACGTTCCCACAGCGATCGCGAAATTGATCTTTTAACTAAACTAGGTGCAGCGGAGGTGGTACAACCAGAATTTGAAGCAGCCTTGGAAATGGGCAGCCAAATCCTCAGTACTTTAGGGGAAGATCAAGAAATTGTCGCCATGGCAATCCAAGAGATTCGTCGCGATCGCTATCTGAGTATTAGAGACTCTGCTAAAAAGATGGAATGAGTATTCGTAACTAAAATTTGTTGCAAAGC
>CBDUCX010000083.1:0-17115 GCA_965365755.1 uncultured Pleurocapsa sp. | reverse complement strand
CAGCAACAGTCTGGCTATGGCATCTTGGGCTGGAATATCTGGAGACAGCCTGTCGGCTTCGTTATCTTTTGGATTGCTGCTTTGGCTGAATGTGAACGTTTACCCTTCGATTTACCAGAAGCAGAAGAAGAACTAGTTGCAGGTTATCAAACCGAATATGCAGGAATGAAGTTTGCTCTTTTCTATCTAGGGTCTTACGTTAATTTAGTGCTATCGGCTTTAGTTTTTGCCATTCTATATCTAGGTGGGTGGGAATTCTTTATCCCTTTAGATCATCTGGCTGATTGGATTGGGGTGGCTGATACTACTCCATGGTTGCAGGTACTAACTGCTTCTCTAGGCATAATCATGACCTTAGTAAAAGCTTACTTCTTAGTCTTCATCGCTGTTTTATTGCGTTGGACTGTGCCCCGTGTCCGTATTGACCAATTGCTAGATTTGGGCTGGAAATTTCTGTTACCAGTTTCTCTGGCAAATTTATTAATTACTGCTGCCTTAAAATTATCTTTCCCTGTAGCCTTTGGTGGCTAACCTTACCGAAAAGTATTAAATTTAGCACAGCAAAAATCAAAAATTATGTTTACTATTCTCAAGCAAGTACAAGACTACGCCAAAGAAAGTTGGCAGGCAGCCAAATATATTGGTCAAGGTCTTTCTGTGACTTTCGACCATATGCAGCGTCGTCCTATAACCGTTCAATATCCTTACGAAAAGTTAGTTCCTTCCGAACGTTATCGCGGTAGAATTCACTATGAATTTGATAAGTGTATTGCCTGTGAAGTTTGCGTGCGCGTCTGTCCGATAAATTTACCCGTAGTTGATTGGGAATTTGACAAGAAAGCCAAGAAGAAAAAGCTGAACCATTACAGTATTGATTTCGGTGTCTGTATTTTTTGTGGTAACTGTGTCGAATACTGCCCGACCAATTGTCTTTCCATGACCGAAGAGTATGAATTAGCCTCTTATGACCGTCATGAGCTTAACTATGACAGCGTTGCTTTGGGACGGTTGCCTTATAAGGTGACTCAAGACCCCATGGTTACCCCTCTAAAAGAGTTTGCTTACCTGCCTAAAGGAGAAGTTGAACCTCACGGTTTAGCCCAGGGAGCACAAAGAGCAGGAAAACGCCCCGAAGAAATTCTGCAAGAAATTGAAGCTACTCAACCAAAAGCAGAAGCCAAATCTGAGTAAGTAAAACTTAGGGCTGAGAGCTGAGAGCTTAAAGCTATTAAAACTTCATCCTGACGAACACAACGATTACATAATTTAAAAGAGGAGAGAAAAGTGAATTTAGCTGAAGGAGTGCAGATAGTTTCTTTTGGCATTTTGGGCGTAATGATGATTGGGACAGCCTTGGGAGTTGTCCTATTGCCTAAAATTGTCCATTCTGCTTTTTTATTAGCGGGAGTATTTGTCAGTATCTCTGGCTTGTATATTTTGCTCAATGCCGATTTTGTAGCAGCAGCACAAATCTTGGTTTATGTTGGCGCGGTTAATGTACTGATCTTGTTTGCCATTATGTTGGTAAATAAGACAGAAGATTATGTCAAACTTCCAGGTCAATTATTCCGCAAAGTCGCAACCGCAGTAGTCTGTTTTGGCTTGTTTGCCTTGCTAGGAACAATGGTTTTAGCAACGCCTTGGTCATTAGACAGTACATCTCCTGGGATAATTGACAATACGATCATTGCTTTGGGCGAGCATTTCTTTAGTGATTATTTATTACCTTTTGAGTTAGCTTCAGTATTACTTTTGATGGCGATGGTCGGAGCGATTATTTTGGCTCGTCGAGATTTGATCCCCGAATCTTTAGTCTCCGAAGACACTATTTCTACTAGCCTGACCCTACCAGAGCGTCCTCGTGAATTAGCCACTCTGGGTAGCAACAGTGAAGAGCAAAAATAATCAACATTCAAGGAGTAAAAATTAAATGCAGTTAGAATATTTTTTGTTGCTAGCAGCAGCATTGTTCTGTATTGGGATTTACGGTCTAATTACTAGCCGTAATGCAGTGAGAGTTTTAATGTCAATTGAGTTGATGCTTAATTCTGTCAACTTAAATCTAGTTGGATTTTCTAATTATTTAGACCCGAGCAATATTAGAGGTCAGGTATTTTCGGTGTTTGTAATTACCGTCGCCGCAGCAGAGGCAGCAGTAGGGTTAGCAATTGTACTCGCTATTTACCGTAATCGTGACACTATCGATATGGAGCAATTTAATCTGCTAAAGTGGTAGATCTCAAATTTAACAATTAATGCAGCTTATTTAAAGGCGATTAGGCGACCCCTAGCCTTCGGCTTGCAATATTGCGATAGTCATTCTCATCTGACTAATGCCGAAAACGACCCTGGGGTTGATCTGACTTCTGCAAGAGGTCGATTATCATATATCTGAGATAGATTAATATATTTAACCCTGCTATCTATACCGAGAATATGATCGACAGAATTGCAAAATTACCGAAATGGTTGACTATCAGCTTAGTTATACCGTTGTTAGTACTGAATGGCTGGCTACTAATACAGGTGTTTGAGTATTTTCAATCCCTAGTGACTATCTTTATCACTGCCACTTTGCTGTCGTTCATTCTAGACTATCCTGTCCGTTTTATTGAGCAACATAAAATTCCCAGAGCGATCGCTATTTTGGCAGTACTCCTGATTGGAATACTGCTTCTGGGCATCATTGGTGTTACTGTAATCCCGATTCTGCTAGATCAACTAAATGGTTTATTAGAACGTTTACCTAGTTATGTGGCATCTGGTAGTGAACAGGCAAAAGTCTTTGAAGCATGGGCAGATGAGCGTAATTTTCCCGTCAGCATCAGTAGTCTAGTTGCCGATTCTCTGAGTCGTATTTCCTATCAATTACAACAGTTAAGCGGTCAAATTTTAGGCAGCTTCTTTTCAGTAGTGGGTAGCCTGCTAGATTTACTCTTAACCATTGTTCTCACTTTCTATATGTTGCTCCACGGTGATGAATTATGGCAGGATATATTCCAATTTTTTCCTGATGATTCCCGCAAAGATATTCGTGATTCTTTAAAACGCACTTTCAATAATTATTTTGTGGGACAACTAACTGTTGCCTCGGTGATGGGAATTTCAATTACGATTACCTTTTTGATTATTCAAATTCCGTTTGGTTTACTATTTGGCTTAGTAGTAGGTTTGATGGCACTATTCCCTTTTGGCGCAGCCTTGAGCATTAGCTTAGTCAGCTTTTTGATGGCTTTGAAAAGTATCTGGTTAGGATTGAAAGTTTTGGCGATCGCTTTTATCATCGAACAAATAGTCGAAAGTATCATTGCGCCGCGTCTTTTGGGTGAATTTACAGGTTTAAATCCAGTACTAGTCTTGGTTTCTTTATTGATTGGAGCACAGCTAGGTGGGTTTTTGGGCTTGATTTTAGCTGTACCTATAGCTAGCTTGATCAAAACCTTATTTTCCCTATTTAACGTCACACCAGAGCATAATGAAATACCGATTAATGTTAATGTTTAAATATTGAGGAGAACTTAATTAATAATTAATATTGCACCGCTAAGATTATGATTGCCATCTATCCAGGTAGCTTCGATCCTGTCACCTTGGGGCACATTGATATTGTGGAAAGAGGAGCCAAACTATTTGAGAAAGTTATTGTGGCGGTTCTTTCTAATCCTAGTAAAAAACCCTTGTTCACCGTTGAAAAAAGAATTGAACAAATTACTGAATGTACCAAACACATTGCTAACGTGGAAGTTGATAGTTTTATCGGTTTAACTGTCGATTATGCCAAACTACATCACGGAGGAGTTTTACTAAGAGGTTTACGAGTTCTCTCTGATTTTGAGAAAGAATTACAAATGGCTCATACCAATAAAACCCTCAATGGCGAAATTGAAACCGTGTTTCTAGCTACTACTAAAGAATACAGTTTTTTAAGTAGTAGTATTGTTAAAGAAATCGCTCAATTTGGAGGATTAATTGATCATTTAGTTTCGGACAATGTTGCTCAAGATATATATCGAAAATATCAAAAAAAATAATATTAGACCTCTTGCATAAATAGAAGATAAATCATTTTGGCCTTTAAACTTTAACCTTTTCCCCCATAGCTAATTAGTTCATTATGATTCGTGCAAGAAGTCTATTCTAGTTTAGTATCGTCTGCCAAATTAACGAACATATGAAATATAAAATATATGTTGGCAATTATTACTTATTTGAGTTAAAAATAGACTCAAAGAATTAAATATTATAATTAATAATGTCGTCAGCAAATTGTATTCAAGAAAATACAGCGTCAGTTGATACCTCTGATGATTTAACTAGCAGTTCCTCCCTGAGTTTTAATATTGAAATTGAGTTAAATACTTTAGTGGAACTAGTTCTTAATTGTACTACTATACCCTTAACAGAATTAATTATTGTCGAGCGGGATTTATTGCTGAATCAACTAACTCAAATCAAAGATAACCTACCCCTAGATTTAGCCACCGCAATTGAAATTGCCAATTGTCGACAACAAATCCTTTCCGAAGCCGAAAATTATGCCTCGTTATTAGTCAAATCAGCTGAAGCAAAAGCCCAGCAAATGCTACAAGATTCGGCAATAGTCAGACAAGCAGAATTAGACGGAGCCAGGATTAGAATAAAAACGGAAAGGGAGTGTGAAGAATTAAAGCAAACCATTCAAAATGAAGTGGCGCAGTTGCGACAAAATGCGATCGCCGAATGTCAATCTATTCAAATAGATGCAGATAGTTATGCTGATGATGTCTTGGGTGATATTGAGCAGAGACTTCAACAAATGCTAGAGATCATCCAAAATGGTCGTCAGCAATTAGATCTAGAGCAAGTTGATTAAAATTGGTAGGGGAGTAGGGAGAGATAAGTAATCGCTATTCATATCTATCTTACTTGTGGTTTTATATTTAATTTCGCCTACCTACTTACTTAAAGTAAAGCAATATTCGGTAATCCTCCAACACCTTAAGATTCTTAATTGAATTAAAATCAAAATTAATCAGCAAGTTTAAACTATATAAAAATAGATTTCAGTCAGAATTATGAGTAATACAAGTAACTTTAGAAAAGCAATGCAGGAGGTTCAAGGACAGTCGATCCTTGGCCCTAATGTCATTGGCAATGCCCTCCCTTATTTGGGTGGTGGCTTAGTTTTAACTGCTTTGGGAACTTATGGCGGATTGGGGGTAATTGCTGCTCGCCCTGATTTATTTATGCCCACCTTCATCGGGGCAATGATTGCTGAAATAGTTCTCTTTTTTGTCGCTCGCGGAGTGGCACAGCAAGGAAACAACAGCACTGCTTTACCTTTACTTGCTCTCTACAGTCTTTTATCAGGCTATACCCTTAGTGGAATTGTCTCTCTCGCTCTAAGTAATTCTGGAGTCGGTATTCAGGGTGTTGGTATTGCTGCTCTTGGTTGCGGTGCTACTTTCATTGTGGGGCGCAAAATTGGCTCTAACTTATCGGAAGAAGATGGTTTGGCTTTAGCCCAGACAGTACGTCTTGGAGTAACAGCATTGTTAGTTGTCTTGGTAGGACAATTACTCTTCTCTGTCTTTGGGGTATATACTCCTAGCTGGCTAGAAGTTGCTATTTCTGGTATTGGAGTTGCTCTGTTTGCAGGAGTCGCTGTCGTTGATTTTTACATCTTGCCTCGTACCTATGAAGATGAGCAATATCTTCCTGCTGCTCTTTCGATGTACTTGACTTATATTAATCTCTTCGTGTTTATCCTGCGCTTGTTGATCGCGATGAACAGCCGTGATTAAATCAATTAACTATCGACCAATTAATTAATTAATAACTTTATAAATTCTTGCCGCTTCTAGTTGATTCTAGAGGCGATTTTTTTGGCAGAAAACTCTGAATTCTAATGGTTTGAGGTTTAATACTGTGGTTTAAACTTCCACAAGATCAAAGATTTGTTCAAACTGAAAATTATCTACTAAATTTGTTAGGGATTGAGCAACATGACTATACTCATCGGAAATACGCTGAATTAATTCCTCTAACTTAGATTCATCCAACTCTCCAGCAGCTTGTTTGAGTTCTTGCAACCAACTATCTGGCATCACTTTCAAACTTTCAGAAGTTAATTGGAATAACTGGGATTCTTTGAGGTTGTTCTCTACAACGTTATCAAATCCATCCTGATAGATATATTCCACTCCCAAATTGGCTTGTATTTTGGCGAACAGCTCATTTTCTGGGAATGGCTTGCGTAAATAATCATCACAACCAGCATCGATTGTTTCCTTTTGTTTTGAGACAAAAGCACTAGCAGTTAGAGCAATTATTTTACATTGATTTCTCATCCTTCTGATCTGTCTAGTAGATTCATAACCATCCATTACGGGCATTCGCATATCCATCAGAATTAGATCTGGTTGCCACTGTTGAGCCAGTTCACAAGCTTGTTGACCGTTTTCTGCTTCTTTAACTTCAAAGCCAACCTGAGTTAATAACTTAACGATTAGTAATCGACTTTGCCAAACATCATCTACTGCCAGAATACGATATGTAGGCTGATTAGGAGCTAACGATTTAACTGCTTTGGCTGGTGTAAGCTCTATGTTAGATCTATTACTCAATTTACCAATGATATTGAAGCTAAATACTGAACCTTGACCTATTTCACTTTCAACCTTCAGTTCTCCCCCCAATAGTTCGACGAACCGTTTACTGATCGGCAAACCCAAACCTGTTCCCTGTTTAGATTGGCGACCTGTTTCGCTTTGACTAAAGGCTTGAAATATTTGATTTATTTCTTCAGGGGCAATTCCCGCGCCAGTATCCTCGACTTCAAACTTTAAATCATAATTAGATGTAGCATCAACATTTTGCTGGCTGACTCGCAGAGTGATGCTACCTGTTTGCGTGAATTTAATCCCATTACCAATCAAGTTGATTAATACCTGACGTAATTTACTTTCATCAGTACAAATATAATCGGGAATATTCCTCCCACAGTCAATTATTAATTCCAGATTCTTGCTTTTAGCCTTGATGCCCAGCATTGCGTCTAAGGTAGTTAACATTAGCTTGAGATCGACATTGGTAAGATGTAACTCGGTCTTTCCTGCCTCGATCTTAGACATTTCCAAGACTTCATTAATCATTTCCAGCAGATGTTCCCCACTACGATTAATGATGTTAATAGTTTCCTGTTGTTCGGGATTGATAGCAGGATCTCGATTCATCAGTTGACTAAAACCAATAATGGCATTGAGGGGGGTGCGTAATTCATGGCTGATGTTTGCCAGAAACTCGGTTTTAGAACGGTTAGCTATTTCTGCTTCTTTTTTGGCTGCTTCAATTTCCAGATTACGTTGTTTTTCTTGTTGAAGAATTTGCGCCTGTGCCAAGGCAATGCCCACTTGTGCTGCCACTGACTCCATTAATTCTACCTCTTCTTGGTGCCACTGACGATCGCGATCGCATTGTTGTATGCTGATAGCACCGTTGACTTTACCCTGATAAGAAGTTCTTACTGTCATTAGAGAATTAATCTCTAATTGTTGATAAATATGGACGCAAGGCTTTAATAAAGGATTTTTGTAGACATAAGACCAATAAACCGCTTTTTCTTGGGACATGGCTGTATTCAGACAAATTGCCTCAGACAAAGAAATTTCCCAACCCAAGGTACGAGGATATTGAGGCACTATATATTCGGCGATAACTTTGGCTAAACGGGGTTGGACATCAGAATAGGAAAAAATTTGGCAACGACTGACTTTAAAGGCTCGCCCCACATTATTGACCGCACTTTGTAAAATCTTCGATGTATCGAGACTTTGACGAATTTCTTGGGTAAGTTTTTCTTGTAATAATGCTCTTTTAATTTGTCCGGCTAATTTTCGCTCTACTGCGATACGTTCTTCAATCTCTATTCTTAAATCTTTGGTGCTATCTGCTACCGCTTGATGTAAATCTCGTTCGCGATAAAAGATTTTTTCTGCCATCCTCAAGAAGGCTTTAGTTAGTTTGCCTGATTCATCACCACGCTTAGTTAAACTTTCTAGATAATTTAACTGCCAGTATTGTTTAATATCGAACTTGTTAAGGCTCAATTGATGAGCAGCCCTGGTTAATTGGTTAATGGGTTTAATTACAGTGTGCTGCAATAGACGATTGACCAATAAAATTAAAATGGCAAAAATTCCGCTAAATATCGGCATAAATTTAACCATTCCCTGGCGTACATCTAAGGCAATGTTAGTCGCAGGAATATAAATAGTCTGAGCAGAAGTTAACTGGTTTAGTTGCCAATTAAATCCATTTTTGTCCCCATATAGCTCGATCATTTTAGGTGGTGCATCATTAGGATTCCCATGACATTGCAAACAAGTTTGATTTTCCACAATCAAAGGACGAGAAATATAGTAATAACCCATATTAGATTTTTGCTTGTAGCCCGATAATAAATTGAGGCTGCGGTCGTTTTTAAAAGTAGAAATTAGTTGATTTTCAAAATGATTAGGCAGATCGTCTAGGTTGGTAGGATTTATCGTAGCTTCCTTATATTGGTAACCTTGAAAGTCCTGTGTATTTTTAAAATTGTTAAAAATTGTTTTGGCTGCATAGGCTGGAATTAAAGAAGTCTTAAATTCTTCTGGGTTCCCTTGCCGGTGGTATAGTTCTAGCAAATTCGCACTGGTGTAATATTTAACTTCCTCCATCATTTCCATCAAAATTTTGCCTTCATCGGTCAGTTTTTGCTCTGCTTGCTGATAAAGAATTTTTGATAAAGCCAAACTAGAAATACATACCCCCACTAAAAAGATTAAAACCAGGAGTAAATTAAATTTATTTTTTAAATTTAGATTAATTAAATTTATGTTCATTTTATAGCGATCGCCATACAGCCGACAGTTATCAGTTATCAGTGACTATTCTCTTAATACATAACCAATTCCGCGGACGGTTTGAATCAATCTTGGTTCTCCTTTAGCTTCTAATTTTTGCCTGAGATGGCGAATGTGGACTTCCACAATGCGATCGCTTTCCACCAGATCGTTATCCCAAACTCGGTCTAAAATTTGTTGACGAGATAATACTTGCTCGGAGTTAGTAAGTAAATATTGCAGGATCTTAAATTCTTTAGTGGTTAACTCAACTTTGCGTAGCGGAGCCATGCCGCCAGGCTTATCGCCTCTAAAAACTTGTCTAGTCAATAGATTTAGCTTAATATCGGCAAATACAAGCATATTTTTGCTTTTATTTTGGTTATTGTATTTACTGCGCCGTAGAGTTCCTCGGACTCTCGCTAATAGCTCCTCAATACTAAATGGTTTTACCAAATAATCATTCGCCCCCGCATCCAAACCGTTAACGCGATCGCTAATCTCATCTTGAGCCGTGAGAAATATAATCGGGACGGAGTTTGCTGTTTGTCGTAGCCGACGACATATTTCTACTCCAGTCATCCCAGGAAGCATCCAATCTAAAAGAATTAAGTCAAATTCCGACTGTCTAGCGGTGCTTAAACCAGTTAACCCATCATGGGCTAAAGTTACTTCATATCCTTCGTAATCCAATTCCGTTTGCACCGCCTGGGCGATTTCTAGTTCATCTTCCACCATCAAAATTTGTACAGTCATCAGTTCCAATTCTCCTCTTAAATATCAAGACTAAATTAAACTCAATAAATCACCTAGATTCGTGAACTTTATGCTATTTCTCTTGGATTTTAGCGATGAATTTGATTTTCCATAGGTACTTATCTGATGATCTGTAATAGTCCTCAACCAAAGACGAAATTATCTCCAGTGAGATTGCTGGCAGCAAAGTTTTCTAAAGTAATAGAGTCTACCATCACCCAAATCAATCAAGGTATTGTGACCATTTTGAATTGCTGCACTTAAGGCTGCATGAGAATCACCAAAGAAATCACCGACATCAAGGCGATCAAGAAGTATGAAAATTGTAATAAAGATTGCCCGCAACTCCTTCGGCTAAGATTTCTGAGGAACTAATGCCTTCATTGGGGTTGATTAAATCTAAGTCCTCGATATCAGTATCAAACCCAGTTTCTTTAACAGCTACATCTTCAGCTAAGTTAACATCTACGGCTACATCAATATCATCAAATCTTACTGTGTTGTTATCACTCATTGCTTTTATCCTCTTGACGATCTGGTGAATTTTTCAACTTGATCGCCATTATTAATGAGTTATGTGACGGTCTTACTGAACGCTACATAAACAAAAATTGGTTAAATTCTCACTAGATTCTCAGAGTTGTTGTCGCAAACTCATCTGTAGGGATTCAAAAACTTTTTCTAGGAATTATTTAATATTTAAAACTGTTCGTAATGTCCGCCAATTGCAAAAATATAAATATATTCTTTGTCAAACTTATAAATTAAACGATCCTTTTGAGATAATCTTCTCGACCAAAATCCAGATAAATTATGTTTCAGTGGCTCTGGTTTACCCAATCCTACAGAAGGATCGCCTCTTAACATTTCCTTGAGAATTTTACAGAGATTTTTATGTAATTTGCGGTCTTTTTTTCTAAGCTTTTCGTATACTTGCCAAGTCTTACCTTCAAATACCAACGATCTCATCCAATTCCTCGGCACTAGGTTTATATCCTTTGTTTGCTTGATGAGTTGCTTGAGATTCTGCAATTTGCTGTATTAAACTCTGGTTTTGCAAAATATATAAGGTTTCTTGCTCCCTTTCCCAATCTTCAGCACTAATAACTACGAAATCTTCACCATTACGGCGAGTTACCTTTAAAGGCTGATGTTCTCGAATCACTGTTTCGACACAACGCTTTAATTTTTCTCGAAACTGATTGACGCTAATGCTATTCACTTTAATTATTTTTTTGGGGAAGTTATGTACGGTAATAACGTACATCTTAACTCGAAAGTAAAGATATTAAATTTATGGGATTTGAATTCAGTTTTTAGAGAAGAAGCAGATCAAGCTTGAGGAAAATTTAGCTCTGCCCTTCCTCCTGCTGTTTTCTAACTTCGTCGAACTCAGGTTGTACAAGAACCCAATGAAGTTGACAATAATCTGAGAAATAGCTGAGATTGCTGCTATTTTTTTTTGAGTTATGTCTCAGAATAACTTTTCATTGGTTGGTCAATATGGTTCTCAAGTCGAGAAAGCAAATGAACCCCAACGGAGAAATTATCAGATGTCATTAACTAATCAACTAATCAAATCCAGACTAGACAATTTAAACCTAGAAACTATCAATCAGATATTAAATGGTGTAAACCCAAGTTTAAGTATTGTTTGGGCTACGGAAACTTTTAGAGATGGTTTAATCGTCACTACTAGCTTTGGCATTCAGTCAGCAGTAACTCTTCACCTTGTAACTCAAATCTGTCCTGACATTCCCGTAGTTTGGATTGATACAGGCTATCTTCCTCAAGAGACTTATCAATTTGCTGAAGAATTAACCACAAGACTTCAGTTAAATCTCAAAGTTTATCAATCTTCCATGAGTCCTCTGCGTATGGAAGCAAAATATGGCAAACTCTGGTCACAAAATGATGTGGAATCCCTTAATCTTTATGATCGTATCCGCAAGGTTGAGCCAATGGAAAGAGCTTTAACAGAACTCAAGGCTACAGGATGGATTGCAGGTTTGCGTCGTCAACAGACAGATTATCGGCAAAAACTATCTACCGTAACTAAACAAGGAGATAGATTCAAAGTATTACCTATTCTTAATTGGACGGCTCAAGATGTTGACAACTATCTAAAAACTCATAATCTGCCTTATCATCCTTTGCATGAACAAGGATATGTCACGGTTGGTGACTGGCATTCTAGTCGTCCCTTAACTGCCAAAGACGCTAACGAAAGAGATACTCGCTTTCAAGGAATGAAACAGGAATGTGGTTTGCACCTACCTACCAATTCGGCAATTGCTGCATAGTAACGCTTCAAATATTAAACTTATTTAGGTGAATAAAATGGTTACAACTCCTCAAGATACCAAAAAAGCTAAAAAGGTTTCTCGTGTCGAAAAAATCAAAGAACAGAGTAATTTTTTACGGGAACCTTTATTAACGGAATTGCGCCAAGATACAACTCATTTTACAGAAGATGCGATTCAAGTTCTTAAGTTTCATGGTTCATATCAACAAGATAATCGTGACAATCGAGTTAAAGGGCAAGAAAAAGACTATCAGATGATGTTGCGGACTAGTTCCCCTGGTGGCTTTATCCCCCCAGAACTATATTTAGCTATGGATCGCTTATCGGAAAAGTATGGCAATCAAACTCTACGGGCCACCACACGACAAGCTTGGCAAATGCACGGTATTTTGAAGCAGAATCTTAAAACTGTGATTGTAGACATCCTGAATAATGTCGGTTCAACTTTGAGTGCTTGTGGTGATGTGAACCGTAATGTGATGGCGGCTCCCGCACCTTACAAAAATAGACCTGAATATCAGTATGCTTGGGAATATGCCGATAAAGTAGCCAGTCTTCTGGCACCCCAAAGTGGGGCATATTATGAAATTTGGCTTGATGGTGAAAAGGCAATTACCGCCGAAGAAGATCCAGAAGTAAAAGCAGCTCGGATGCGCGATCGCCATGGTACAAATGTAGCTGATAGTCCTGAACCGATTTACGGCACTCACTTTCTGCCTAAGAAGTTTAAAATTTGCGTTACTGTACCAGGGGATAACTCCATTGATGTTTTGACCCACGATATTAGCTTGGTGGTAATGACCAACGATCGCAACGAACTAGAAGGCTTTAATGTCCTCGTGGGTGGTGGGATGGGACGCACCCATAACAAAGAAGAGACTTTTGCTCGCACCTGTGATCAATTAGGTTATGTCGCCAAAGACGATATCTTCGATTTAGTTAAGGCAATTGTGGCTACTCAAAGAGACTATGGCGATCGCTTGAACCGCCGTCACGCCCGTATGAAATATTTACTCCATGATTGGGGACTAGCTAAATTCAAATCAATAGTCGAGTCTTATTTTGGTAAAGCGATCGCACCCTATAAAGAATTACCTGAATGGAAATATGAAGATTATCTAGGTTGGCACGAACAAGGAGATGGCAAACTATTCTTGGGTCTTTCTATTGAAAATGGTCGAGTTGTCGATCAGGGTGACTTTAAGCTCAAAACTGCTCTACGTAAAGTTATTGAGCAATTTAATTTACCCATGCGATTAACTGCTAACCATAACGCTATTCTTTATGAAATTGATCCAAAACATCAAGCAGCGATTAATGAATTACTCATTCAACATGGAGTGCAAGCAGATCCCCAAGAAATTGATTCTCTAGTGCGTTATTCCATGGCTTGTCCTGCTTTGCCCTTGTGTGGCTTGGCTGTTACCGAATCAGAAAGAGCTATGCCTGGTATTTTGGCTCGCATCCGCACCTTACTCAACAAGCTAGATTTACCAGAACAAGATCTTGTAATTCGCATGACTGGCTGTCCTAATGGTTGCGCCAGACCCTACATGGCAGAATTAGGATTAGTTGGTAGTGCCCCCGATAGCTATCAAATCTGGCTCGGTGGTACAGCAGATCAAACTAAATTAGCCAGACCATATGTGCAAAAAATGCATATCGATAATCTCGAAGAATTCTTGACTCCCCTGTTTGTTTATTATCGAAACAACAGTGACCCAGAAGAAGGCTTTGGGGCATTTTGCGATCGCGTTGGCTTTGATAATCTACGTCAATTTTCCCAACAGTCCATAACCGTAATCTAGCAACATTGTGATTCTATGAACTACTCCAACCTGCTTCGCTGAGGATGGAGTTTCCAAAACCTCGGCTCAAATGAAGATAAGCGATCGCAATTCAATCATGGGATCATCCTTAAAATTTAAGGATGTATTTTAGTGATAGAAGTTGGGTGGAAAATAGTGCGATCGCGTAATAATTCACACGTTTTTTTAATCATTTTTTTATTATAACGACGAGAGTATTAAAGCCAATTACCAAGTAATACATACGGAGCCCAATAGAACGGATGTCTGTAGGAGCGATCGCTTAATAAAGACAATTGTGCTTGACGTACCGCTTCTGCTTTAGGCAAATGCTTGTCTGATAGCTCTCGGTAAAAATCGCTCATAAGCTTAGAGGTGGCATGATCATTGACTGACCACAAGGTTGCTAAAGTACTCTTCGCTCCTGCCCGCACTGCCATTCCCGCTAATCCTAGTGCTGCTCTTTGATCCCCTGTAGCGGTTTCACAAGCACTCAAAACTAATAGTTCGATCGCATTTTCTTGGCCAGGATTTCTGGTTTGCAGGATGCTATCTAACTCGTTGATATTAATGCGATCATCCCAAGCTAAGAGAAATGTATCTTCGATTGAGGAACTAAACTGTCCGTGAGTTGCAATATGAACAATAGGATGATCGGAGAATTTAATTTCTTGTTGGAGGGCTTCAGTGGTGAAATTTTGATTGAGTAGTATCACGCTGTTAACTCGTGATTCAATCTCTTTTAACTCAGAATCGACATGATCTAAAGCAGAAAAACCTTTAATCCCCTTAGTTAAGCCCGCAGCAATTGTTTTTAGCTGCTCCTGTTCTAGAGGACGAGGATTGAGCAACTGTAGCCCAGGAGTTAAGGCAATACTATAGTCTTCGATTAGATAACGCTGACCATCGTATAGTGCGCTCAGAGGAACATTACGGAATGCTCCGTCGGGGACAAAGACCAAGGTTTTAATTTGGCTTCTGTTTAAGTCATCAAGGGCAGGGCGGATCACCAAATTGTATAGCTTACGTGCTGAATGGTAGAAATTACGCCGACTTCGCATCACTATATTGTGGCGAAACTGCTCAATAATTACTTCTAGTTTCTCTTGAGAAATTTTAGTAGTGTAATATTTTAAAGGTTGATTAGGTAGACTGAGAATTACGGACAAGCGATCGCTTAAAATAATGGGGTAGATTACCGCTGCTTGCTGGTCTAAGTCGTCTATATTGACTACCTGAGCATCTAGACAAGCTTCTCGAAAAAAGTTGTTCAGTTCCGCCAACTGTAAAGATTCAATTACCTCTCTGCCCTCTTCTAAGTTAGCTTGACTAATTTTCTCTCCTGGATCACTGTCCAATAATAAACGAACTAATCCCCGATAAACCGGTTCTACACTGTCGCGAAAAGAATACTGTAGATCGGGATCTATGGCTACCAAATCTTGATTTAAAGACTTAAGTAATTCTACCGCCTGAGCATAATGAGCGATCGCCTGTTGACGTTCCCCTAAAGCCTGATTAATTCTGCCTAATTGCCACTGCCAAAGATAACTAACTTCGGGAGCATGAATATCCTGAGCCAAAATTAAAGCCTGGTTAGTATATTCCTGGGCATTATTCCAGTCGCCTAATTCTTCTTTTATTCGTCCTTGCAAACCCCAACCATATGACTCGGCTTTTTCGTAACCGATTACTTGTGCTTGGTTAATTGTCTCCACTAAAAATTGCTCAATGTCTGAAGTGGCAGGAAGATCTGCTGCTCGATTAGGCTTGATCTGGGAATGGTTCACTAGCTCCATTAGACTATGAACAAAATTTATTTTACGGTCAAGATTAGCTCTATTAAGTGGTAAACGAGCAAATTCAGTTTCAATTGGGGAAATTAATACGGCTGCTGCTTGCTTATTACTATTTTTCAGCAATAAATTTAATTTAGCAAGATAAATCTGTAGTGGTAAATCAGTTTCTAAACAGTTACTTTGCTGTTCACAAGTTTCTAAACCTTGTTGATAAAGTTTTAGAGCTTTGTTTGGGTTACTAGCTTTATAAGTGTTGCCTAATACTAAATAAGTCTTGACCTGTTCCCCCGAAGATTCTAGACGAGAAGCGATAGTCAAACTTTGCTTTAAGATCTTTTGTGCCCTCTCTACTTGTCCCACGAGACGCAAGATATCACCGTAGCTTCTCAATCCAGCTACTTTAATCAGCGAGTCAGACTGTTGCAGCAAACTGCTTTCTACTTCGGTTAGGGTTTTTAGAGCGCGACGATAAAGTCCCAATTGCTTAAAAGCGCCAGCTTGATTAATCGAAGCCCTAATGACTCCCAGTTCATCCCCTACTTCTTCATAATTATTTCTGGCTTGTGACCAAATAGCGATCGCTTCTTCTCCCCTACCCTGATTGAGTTTGATGATTCCTTGATTGTTTAATATCTGTGCCAGGGCACGAATTTTATCACTAGTCCCCAAGCTAGAATCATTACGCAGTAAATCCAAACCAGTATTGATATTTTCCCTGGCTTGTGACCAATGGTTTAGCTGACTCTGGGCTAAAGCGAGATTGCTTAATACTCTTGCCTGACTCAGAGTATCTTGATTATCGTATGCCCCCACCGCTTGCTGCCAAGAATCTGCCGCCTGTTGGAATTGGGCAATTGAATAGAAATATTTTCCCTGTGCCTCAAGTTCAGCAGCATTTCTGGTTGACACTACCTGTTCAGAAGGCGGAGTTATCGCCACAACGGGAGCTATCCTATAGCTGTTGGAGCAGAGGCTAATCGTTAATCCTACTAATATAAAAACAAGTGACAGCAAACAACGTTGTTTGAGCTTGGAAGACATGACGGGAATCAATAATAGTAAAAATTCGGATTACCAATATAGTTCCCAATTCTCTGCTTTTAAACCGCGTCTACTTTGAAACTAGTAAGTAGTGGTTGGTAGTTAGTAGTTAGTAGTTAGTAGTACCTCACCGCCTACATTCTCTTGAGCTAAAACCTCATCAATCTGCAAGCCATGTAAAATCTCTCAGTCAGATTACCATGTGTTGGGTTGCACTTCGTTAAACTCAACCTAGAAGATCGACGATCGCACTAATCTACGAAATCTGCGATCACGCTGATTTATATAACCTATGACCAATAAGATTTTCCCAAGAATAAATAAACCTGACTGATAAACTGTCCTGTCTTGAGTTCATAGTATCTAGAACGATAATTATATAACCCAGTTTCTTCATCTAACTCCCTACCCGTATAAGTAAACCTAAAATTGACATCAGGATTATAATTACCAAACAGGTTGATAGTTGTCTGAGGTTAGCTGCCATTGGCGACCAAAAACATGAACTTTGTTGGTCACACCCATCGTGTTAATTAATCTACCTT
>CBDUCX010000082.1:0-17251 GCA_965365755.1 uncultured Pleurocapsa sp. | reverse complement strand
GTAGAGCAATAAATGCCCATAAACCACCGATTTGACACCAGCGAGTGAAACTCCAACCTGCTTCAGGGCCCCAAAGGAACAACAGGGAGTGACCCATGCTGTCTGCGGGAGTAGAAGCAGCTACAGTCAAGAAGTTACATCCTTCTAGGTAAGAGCTTGCTAGACCATGAGTGTACCAAGATGTTACGAAAGTGGTGCAAGTTAGCCAACCACCAATTGCCATGTAGGCACAGGGGAAGAGTAGAATCCCCGACCATCCTACGAATACAAAGCGATCGCGCTTAAGCCAGTCATCAACGGCATCAAAGATACCGCGCTTGGCTGGTGCGCGTCCTACTGCTATTGTCATATTTTTTTAATCCTCGAAATAATATTTATTTAAGATTTGGGAATTATTTCTATTTATCGGCTTAACACGAAAGACATATTAGACCGATTGTGAGAAAAGTTTACTTTTCTTTACTTATATTACACATAATAAAAGAAAAAAGCTGACATTTGTCGAGCAAATCCAAAGAAAAAGTTAAGATATTTTCTAGTTGAACACAATATTTAGCAGTTAAAAAAATTTGTATCACAAAGAAAGCGATCGCACCTGGAAGGGTAGATAGAGCGATCGCTTTTTAGGTTGACACTGCTTGGGGGTGGGGTTTAATTGTTATTGTGCGCTACGATCGCATAGTCAATTGTAGCCTTAAGCTCTACATTATCTTTTGCCTGATTGTCAGCTAGGATTATATAATGAGGACATAAACGTCCTTAAGTTAATGACAGGAAACTAATTTTAAAAAAAACTTAAGAAGTTCGCTAAGAAGGAAAAAAAGTTTTTTTATCTGGATAGATCTTTTGGGAAAGGCAGCCATACTGGTGTTTACTATGGAGACAAGTTTACTACCCTTCGAGATCCGAAAGATGAATTAATGACAGGAACTTTTAGCGCTATGCTCAAACAATTAGGAGTTAACAAGAATGACCTTAATTAAGACATTTACTTATCCTGCTCAGCTAATAGCTGACGATCAAGGACGTGGATATACTGTCGTTTTTAGGGATATCCCTGAAGCTATAACTCAAGGAGTTGATAAAGAGGACGCTCTTGCAGCAGCTAAAAATTGTCTAGACGTTGCGATCGCCATGAGATTAAAAGCCAGGTTAGATATTCCTGAACCTGCTCAAAAACTTGATGGTGAAGTGCTGATTTCACCAAATTTTGGAACTTGTATGAAAGCAGCTATTCTTTTAGGCATGAAAGAAAAAGGAATGACTCAAAAAGAATTGTCAGAGGCTTTATCTGTTAATGAAAGACAGGTCAGGCGGATATTAGATCCTACTATCAGTACCAATTTAGATACTCTAGAACAAGCTTTATCTGTACTAGAAATAGAACTTGTTTTGAAGTTTGCTAAAGTCTAGTTTCAAGTTGCTATGAATAAGCAGAAAGTTGATCAATAAATAAAAGATGGGAATTTAGGTGATTCTGGAAGATAATTTAATTGTTGCAATCTAAACAATATGATTTTTATGTATACCATCGATATAGTGTTACAAGATATTCCCTTACCAATTTCAATACAACGTAAAGAGTCTGAAGCAGCAGAAAGTGTTTATCAACAGATTCTTCAGGTGATGCGTTCTGGCAGTTCTGATGTAGTCGAACTCACCTGCGACAAGGATGAAGAGAAAAGAGTTGCAGTTAAGGGTAATCTAATTTGTGGCATTAGCCTAAATAAAAAATCTGGTGGAATGGCAGAAGGAAGAGTACCAGGATTCTTTGCTAGTGTTGCTGATAAATAATGGTTTCTAATATCGACCTCAAATCTGGCAAGTCACCAATTATTAGAGTAAATAACGTTTATTTTAGTTGGTCACCCGAGGCGGAGGTATTGAAGGGTTGCTCCCTCCAGGTACCACAGGGAGAATTCTGGATGTTGCTGGGTAATAACGGTAGCGGGAAATCCACCCTGTTGAGACTATTAGCGGGGTTGCTGATTCCTGATTCCGGCTCGATTGTCATGCCCCATAAAACGGGATTTGTGTTCCAAAATCCAGACCATCAGTTAGTTATGCCAACGGTGGGGGCAGATATTGCCTTTGGTTTAGTGAGTGAGAACTTATCCTCAGTTCAGGTAAAGCAGAGAGTTAGAGAAGCCTTAGATGCGGTTAATCTATTGAATTTGGAAAGACGACCGATTCATGCTCTGAGTGGAGGACAAAAACAGCGAATTGCGATCGCAGGAGCGGTCGCCCGTAACTGTGAGGCAATTTTATTTGATGAACCTACCGCTT
Organism: uncultured Pleurocapsa sp.; assembly: GCA_965365755.1. Classification (GTDB taxonomy): domain Bacteria; phylum Cyanobacteriota; class Cyanobacteriia; order Cyanobacteriales; family Xenococcaceae; genus Waterburya. The sequence continues at coordinate 14,965 of CBDUCX010000082.1, read as the reverse complement.
TACTCGACCATGATACTCAGCTAGAGTTAGTAGCTCAGGTGAGAAACCTAGTTCAGAAACGTGGACTCACTGCTCTGTGGGTAACTCATCGTCTGGAAGAACTAGACTACTGTGATGGGGCGTTTCTGTTAGAAGGAGGAGTAGTTGTGGCTCAAGGAGAACCGCAAGTTCTCCAAGAAAAGCTCTTGGCAACTGAAAAGCAATAAACTAGAATTTAGTTTGTTTGCTATTGACAACTAATAGCTGAGAGGGATTTTCGCTATAAGTTAACTTTTTGTTAACAAATTTGCTTAGAATGGGGATGAAATTATCATCTAGTTCTCAGGAATAGCCAATTGCAATGTCCCCCTCTTTATATCAGGCAATCTTACTCGTCGATGGTTATAATATCATCGGCGACTGGTCGGATTTAAAAAAAAGTCGCGATCGCCACGGCTTAGAAGCTGCTCGCTATGAGCTAATTGAATGCTTAATCAACTACACTGCTTCCGTAGCTTACAGAACCAAGGTAGTATTCGATGCCCACTACCAAGATACACCCCGCAGTACTGAAATTTATACTTCTGCTTTGTCGGTACATTACACCGCTTTTGAGGAAACCGCAGATACTTACATTGAGAAATTTTGTGCTACATTTGCCAAAAAAAAATATCAGCAAGAGTCTACTCGTCTAATTGTGGCAACAAGCGATCGCGCTCAACAATTAACCGTAGTTGGTTATGGTTCAGAATGGCTTTCTGCTCCTATGTTGGCAAGAGAAGTAGGACGAGCAGCCCAAAAAACTAAAAGTAAGACCAGGATGCAAAATAAGAAGAAACTTCCTGGTCGGTTTTTACTTCATGCCCTCGACCCCGCAGCTCAAAAGAGATTAAGACAAATGCAACGAGGCAGCTAGTAGCTCTGCATAGAGTATGAGAAAATTTTTTAGATTATTTGTTGACAGTCACAAGGATATTAGATATATTTAAAAACGTTGCGAGTTACACGGAAATGAGTAACAAGCCTACGCCCCCATCGTCTAGTGGCCTAGGACACCTCCCTTTCACGGAGGCGACAGGGATTCAAATTCCCTTGGGGGTACTAACAAAGAGAGAGTCAAGTTGATCACTTGACTCTTTTTTTATGGTTTTATTAAATGTTTAATAAATTTCATTCAATTGCTTGGTTTCAAAATAGTTTGGGCAATTTTTACTGCAAATCTCTCAGCCAAATTATGATAATATTTTTACTATATTTTAAGAAAATTGTTGGAAGGTATATAGATATATGGAAGCTGCAATGATCTTGGCAGATTTGCCAGAGGCTTATGCAATGTTCAATCCTTTGGTGGATGTTCTACCAATTATTCCCGTATTTTTCCTAGCGTTGGCTTTTGTTTGGCAAGCAGCAGTGGGATTCAAATAAATTCTTTAAGTTGTATTTTTAGTTGTGAAGCATCCACCATGAGTTGGGTGCTTTTTTGATTAATATTTTTTGATTAATATATAAATAAAGCAGAATCAGACTTAAATGTTGCCCAGAGAAGAGTTATTAAAGCGCGTAGAGCATAAAGAAGATATTATTCGAGTTATCGATCAAGCCGATCAAGCAATTAAAAATTGGGAGGTAGTAGTTACTGATTTTCTATCTCCCCCTGTATTGATAGAAGTACAGTCAATTTTTCAGAATTTGACGGAGATTAAGGCTTTACCCTGGGGCGGCTATCCTCAAGCAGAAAGACAGCGTGTCGCACTATCTCGTCCTGATCTTCCCCTAGATGAGTCTCAGGTTGAATTGGCTGTTTTGGATATTGCGGGTAACTTCTTATTCGATCCTGCTACCCATCGAGACTTCTTAGGTTCAATTTTGGGTACAGGTATTGTTCGGGAAAAGGTAGGAGATATTATTGTTCTGGGAGAAAGAGGGGCACAGGCAATAGTTGTTCCTGAGATGGTAGATTTTTTGACTTCTGCTTTGACTCAGGTAAGATCTGTAGCAGTTAAGACTGAGAAGATTGAATTTAGCGAACTAAAAATTCGTCCTCCGAAAAAGAAAGAAATGACTACGGTAGAAGCATCTATGCGTTTAGATGCGATCGCCTCTGCTGGTTTTGGCATGTCTCGTAGTAAAATGGCAACTGCGATTTCGGGTAAAGATGTTCGTGTCAATTGGAAAGAAATCACTCAGTCTAGCTACAACGTCAAAGAGGGGGATCTGATTGCAGTGCGTGGTAAAGGTAGATTAGAAATCGGTGAGGTATCGGTAACCAAGAAACAACGTTATCGAGTTAACTTAGTGCGCTATAAATAATCCATAGTGTGATCGCTTTATGGGAGAAGATCAATTCAACATGCGATCGCATTTTTAATCATCACAGAATCTTCTCAAATTATAAAACTGCACCAATGAAATTCGCGATCGCGTTTTGCAGGTAATGCGCTCTTGTTGAACGTGCAAAACAGCACTGGGTATAGTTTTAACCCTTAAATTTAGCTTTCTGAATTTTAGTTATCTGCTTATTCATTGCTCATCTAAATAAATTAACTTGTCTGTTTCCTACTCAATACTTGATTCAACTAGTTCCAGAACAGCAGCGCTTTTTTCTGCTTGCTTCTGGATCTAATACTTTTCTCTGGGGGCGATCTGTTACTTTACACGCTCAAAGATTGCGTCATCTTCATCGAGAAGAAATTGAGATTGAAGGGAATATAAAATCTTAAATGTACTTAAAAATAATTGTCAACAAGTACCAATCACGGTATATCTATAGTAGAAGAAAATTAAATAGTAATTACTATCAATAAAATTAATCATCTATGACTCACGCTATAGAGAACCAATCACAGCAATTGTCAGGGATTAGACACTTTCAGAAATTTATTTTTATCAATGATTCTGCCCTTAAGTATGCCCCCGATTCAATCAAACAGTTGCATTTAACTCCCAATAGTAATTTTTTGAGTCAAATTGAGGTAGGAAGCTGGTTGACTGTTAATCAAATCCATTTACCCCAAAGTATTATTCGTCAATTAGAGAGTCTACAGTTCCAGCCAGGAGAGAGAATTCATCTAGTGAGCAAAACCACTAAAGCCTCTGTGGTGATTGAGCTTAGAGGGAAATTAATCGGCATTGGTTCAGAGATTGCTCAAAAGATTGTGGTGACATTGGTTGATTAAACAAAATTATGAAAATAGCGATTAATATTTTGGAATTTCCTGTAGGTACAGCAGCCATGGTCGTTGGATACAGTCGAGTTTATGGTGGATATGTTGGAAAACTAATATCTCAGGGTTTGTTACCTGGTACTCCCTTTGTGGTATTGAGTTTGCCCATCGCTCAAGGAGGAGTACAGATTATGCTTCAGGACAAAATTGTCACTCTTTCTAAGCCAGAGGTAAATGCTCTCTGTGTTGAAGCTATAGAAGAAGATTGATCACTGATCACTGGTAGCTGATATTTTTCTTTTGGCAAATCTAAGTTTAGCCGATCGCGATCGCGGATTTGCTCTTTGTTCGTCTGGTTGAGCGGTAATTGGTTTTTTAGTGATTACTTGTAAGAGTTCACTATTGCGAAAACGATGTTTAACAATGCGATCTTCCAGGCTATGAAAGCTAATAATACCGATTCTGCCTCCTGGTTTGAGCCAAGTAGGAGCAAGATCGATAAATTTCTCTAAGGATTTTAATTCCTGATTAACTTCGATCCTTAATGCTTGAAAAGTTCGGGTTGCAGGATGAATTCGACCATGACGGTATTTTCCAGGTACAGAAGAGGCGATCGTTTCTGCTAATTCTGTTGTCGTCCTAAAGGGACGTTTTTGGACAATCTGCTTGGCTATACGACGAGAAAATCTTTCTTCTCCATACTCATAAATTAAATTAGCCAAAGATACTTCTTGCCAATGGTTTACGATATCGGCTGCGGTGATTCTTTGTGAACGATCCATTCGCATATCTAAGGGTGCCGAGTTGCGAAAACTAAAACCACGCTCGGCAATATCTAGTTGGGGAGAACTGACTCCTAAATCAGCAATAATGCCGTCAAATAGTAGCTCTTGTGGTTCATATTCGGCAAAATTGCCCTGCCAGAAACTTAATCGTTGAGGATAATAATCCGCTAATCTTTCTTTAGCTGCGGCGATCGCTGTTTCATCTCGGTCTATAGCCACTAATTTAAGACTTTCCCCCTGACGGAGAATTAGTTCACTATGACCCCCTCCTCCTGCCGTAGCGTCTAAATATGTTCCTGAGCTTGAGATGTCTAATCCTGCAATTAATTCGCGGCTCAACACAGAACGATGACTGAATTCTGGCACTTCCTGTGTTTCCACTAAGTTTATCTCCTCAAAATCTTAAAAATCTTAATTAAGATTTTATAACTTAAGTCATAGAAGATACTAATCTAATTAAAATTTGCGGTTACAATGGTAAGTGTAGAAAGATAGTATGTTTCTACAGTTTATACAACGATTAAGCAAGATTTAGCTGAGTTTATCATATTTACATATGGAAGTTAGCCAACACCCAGGAAAAGCCGAAGACCCTCCTGGTCATAGGTGGGCAAGAATACTAGGAACGGGAGTTGCAGTAGTAACCTTGACTCTGCCTTTAGTTATGATCGCCTCTTTCTCTCCTTTCGATAGTAATGCTCAACCAATAACTAACCAAATTTACCAGCCTCGGAACACTAACGTCAACCCGTAATCGTTCCAAATAGTTACAGTCGGGTGAGCGAAAAAGTTTGTGGGGATGGGAATTTGGGGGTTTAGGGAATAATGATATCTCTAATTTTCCCTACTTTACTTTGATCGATGCCATCAAGGTCGGAATCTGAGAGCCGAATTTTGGGTTATCTATAAACTATCTATCTATAAAAATTAAGCCTGACCAAGAATAAAGTTGCTTGCTGCCAATCATCAAAATATTCAGGCATACAGGATTGGCAATCAATATAAGTCACTGCCCAAAGGCGATCGCTTTTTTGTTCAATGCGACCTATGAAGTGACATTTATCGTCAAGATTTGATATGGACAGATCGTAGATATGGCTGGCAAGTCGCGTAAAAATAATTACCCCAGATTTCAATGTAAGACGATGTGGAGGATTTACTGTTGTGGGTAATATGGGTAACTGCACTATGATTTTGATTTGAGTGCTATGGTGGTTGTCTTGAGTGTTCACCCGTGAAGGAAGTGGGTATTTTCTCTCAAAACAATAACACCCAAGCTAAACTTACCGAGAGACTTTCTCTTATAACTAACTCTAATTTGAGTTCCACTGAACAATGTTATCCAGTAGGATATCTCCCTCATTTACACTTGAGAAAATATCAGTTTTTTAGTTGAGTGTTATTGTTGCTATTTAACGAGACAGATTTTGAATGAAACAGATTTTTTAGCCTCCTTTATTGAATTTGGTTTAACCTGTAATCTCTGTCAGAGAAGCCTTTTAGACTTCAATTATTAATATATCACTTTCTGTTTTAAGTATTTAATACTGATACAAAAGTTTACTTTTACTGGAGATTAACGGTAATAATTTTTCTAGTTGAACTTAGCAAAAACTAACCAACAAATACTGTGAAATACTGTATTTTATTATCGTTTGAACTATGTAGATGGCGATTAGGCTGGGCCTAGCCGACCGATTAGGCGACCCTTAGCCGACTGATCGCAGGAGAATGATCATAACTAGATTAGCCATTTAGGAGAAGTCAGTAAAAATAAGCTACTGCGAGAAATTGGGATGCCAATATCGGGAATCTCGATCCCAACGACACCAGCTTTTTTCACCACCATCTGATTTTTAATACTTCCTCCGAACAGCATTTCTGCCCAATGACCTAAATCTGGCTGATGTCCCACCAAAGCTATTTTTCCCTGAGGATTTTCCAGCTTATATGATTGCAGCCATTCTAACCACTGTTCAATTTCGCCACCGGGTTTGAGAGGTTCAAAAGCTTTAATAGTTTTTGATAAACCCACCTTTTGTAAAATCTCTGCCGTTTGATAAGCTCTAATCAAAGGACTGCTGAGAATCAGATCAAACTTTAGTCCATTAGCTAGCAAACGTTCTGCCACCTTGTTAGTTTTATCACGACCTTTGTCAATCAAAGGACGCTGCTCATCATCGGCATAAGTTCCCCTCTCAGCAGCGATACCATGACGAATTAGATACACTTCCATAACTGGTTACCGATGACAAACAACAATTGAGAATCCTATTGAATTAATCAGTAGAAATAACGTTATCTTCAGGTTCTACTAACCTCATTAACTTTTGCTTAATTTGAGTGTCGAATACCTCCCATTTAAGTTTAGTGTATTCTGAATTATCGTTAAAGCCGTTTAAGAATCCGACGGGAATCTCGAAGCCTCCAGCCATATACCGTCCACCACCGAAGAATCTTCCTTCAGCATCTTTACCCAGGGTTTCTTTGATAAATTCATCTGGATCTAGAGTTAGCTTCGTCGTCCGCAGGGAACCAATTACTAATTCCTTATCATCATCTTCATTGTGAACAATGCCATAGACAACAGCAGTATGAATATCTTCTTCTGTGACTAGAAAATCTGCTGCCTGGGGAATTGCATCACGGTCATCGTAGCGTAGATAGCCCACGCCAGAGACGGAGAAATTCTTGGTAATATTACGGTTTCGCAAGGCTCGTTCGATTACGTTCATGACTCGACGCGATCGCGCAGACTGCATTACTGCATTTAATAGCTGGGAATCGTAAAAGCGGCTTAGGTAAGCAGCGGCAATAAAGTCTTCTTCTTTTGCCTGCATTAATCGATTAGTATCAGAGCGTAAGCCATGCATTAAAGCCGTGGCACACTTCACATGATTTTCATTGTTAGGATCGAACTCCAGCATTCCCGACTGAATGTACTGGGTCAAAATTGTCGCTGTTGCTCTAGTTTGCGGGCGCAGGTCGATAAATTCCGCCTCTAACTCACCCTGTTTGCTGTGATGGTCGATTACTGCAATCAGCGGAATACCTGCTTGTTTCACCACAGAATATAGTTGGCTATTAGTTCCTTGACTATCAACTAGAACACAGCCTTGATAGGCTGATAAATCTGGCTCTAGCAAAGCTGTATTGAGGTATCTTTTGGCGGGTAAGCCAGTGAGTCTCACTAAGGCAATATTTTCTTGATGGGACAGAGTGCCTCCGTAGACAATATCACAACTGATATCATAATTGGCAGCAATCAGTTGATATGCCCAAGCACTAGATAAGGCATCAGGATCGGGAAAATCTTGAATTACAATAACTTGCTTTTCTCCTCGATGCCGCTCCAAAGCTTCCTTGAGTTGGTGGACGATTTCGGCTGAATCACCTTTTGTTGGAGTTTCCGAGGCAAATTTAGGTTTAACAGCTTCTAATTGCTTCTTGGGAGTAGCTTTTTTATCAGCAAGACGGCGTTCTAGGGAGGTGTTAAGGTTTGACGTCATACGTTCAGATGTTGTGGGTAATTTGATGATTACCGAATAATGGAATTAAGTATATTGATTTTTCTATTTAGAGTCTTGAGTTTATCACCAACCAATTATTTTCTGTAACTATCGATAGGATTAAATTCCGATGACATATTTTTTCCACTCTTGGTTAGAATTACCACGGGTATACTTGATAAGTTCAAAATGTAAGCTACTATAAGGACGACGAGGTTTTGTTTGTAAGGTCATCTCAGCCTCTTTTGGGGTTCTATTGCCTTTTTTGACGTTACACCTGACACAAGCTGCTACAAGGTTCTCCCAGGTGTCACCACCACCACGCGATCGCGGCACAACATGGTCAATGGTTAGCTGATCGCCTTTTGCTTTGCAATACTGGCAGGTGTTAGTATCCCTTTCCAAAACATTGCGACGGGTTAAAGGAATTTCTTTGTAGGGAACTCTAACATAATACCTCAAGCGAATTACTGTCGGCAGGGGAAATCCACTATAGATAAATTCACCTCTATGTTCAAGCTGTTCTGCTTTACCTTTGAGAAGTAACACCACTGCTCTACGCCAACTAGTGATATTAAGGGGTTCGTAGGAAGCATTCAATACTAAAACCTTACCCATAATAAGACTTATAATATTTATTATGTTTATCTGGAATGGTAACACAGAGGAACTAGCTGATGTAATTTAGTTATCATTGCATCATATAAATTATTCTCCAAGAGCAGATAAATCTTTTACCGACTTGACTTTATCTACTTCTCAACTGATATTTGTGAATTATATTAGCTAAGTTGGGGCAGAAGTTAAATTGCAGATATGGTGAGTTGGCAACAGCAGCAACGGCAAACTAATTCAGAAAACAATCAAGATGCTTTATCTTTCCTCGTAAATCGTCAACGCGCCTGGGTAGAAATCGATTTAACTGCCTTAGCGCACAATGTCCGTACTCTCAAAGCCTGGCTTGCTCCTCAGACAAAATTGATGGCAGTGGTTAAAGCTGATGCCTATGGTCACGGGGCGGTTACTGTGGCTCAAACTGCGCTAATAAATGGTGCCGATTGTTTGGCGATCGCTACCTTAGCTGAAGGAGTAGAACTACGTCAAGCAGGAATTAAAGCGCCGATTTTGATTCTGGGGGCAATTAATGCAATGGAAGATATTAAAGCTGTTGCCGCCTGGTCATTGGAACCGACAATCTGTGATGCTGAACAGGCGTTGGCTTTTGATGCTACCTTAGCCACAGTGGGTCAGTCTCTGAATGTTCACCTGAAGCTTGATACGGGGATGTCTCGTTTAGGGACTAACTGGCGACATGCCCTTTCTTTTGCCCAATTAGTGGATACTTTACCTAATCTGAGGATTAGCAGCATTTATTCCCATTTCTCCACCGCGGATGAAAGCGATCGCACAATCATGGATTTACAGCATCAGCGCTTTAACCATGCCATTAATCAATTAAGTAATATAGGGATTGTGCCACCCCAGATACATCTAGCAAACTCCGCAGCCACTCTGAGCGATCGCTCCTGTCACTACGATCTGGTGCGGGTGGGACTTGCTCTTTATGGTTTATATCCAGCAATTCATCTACAGCAAACGATCAGTCTTAAGCCTGTATTGCAAGTTAAAGCTAAAATTACCCAGGTAAAGACTATCCCCCCAGGAGAGGGAGTAAGTTATGGTCGGAAGTTTATTGCTACCCAGGAGACGAAAATTGCCGTAGTGGGAATTGGCTATGCTGATGGTGTTCCCCGCAATCTATCAAATCAGCTAAGAGCGATCGTTCATGGTCAGCTAGTTTCTCAAATTGGTTCTATTACCATGGATCAGCTAATGCTGAATGTAACCAACATCCCAGATGTAAAACCAGGAGAAATAGTCACTCTCATCGGTCAACAAAATAACCTACAAATTACTGCTGAAGATTGGGCTAATAAGCTGGACACTATTTCCTGGGAAATTCTCTGTGGGTTTAAGCATCGGTTGCCCAGGATTTATAATTAATTCCAAGTTAATTCAAGTTAATTAAATCAGATTAAAATGTTTTAATCCTTCCAGAATTCCTCCTGCACAAGGAGACTGAGCCAAATGATGATTGTTATCGCTGTTTCTTTTGTACCATTGAATTAGCTCTGGCTTAGCATTACTCACAATCAGCCCCTTTTCTTGCCCTTTAAACATAGATATATCGTTACCTGAATCGCCACAGACAATAGTTTTTTCGGGAGGAATTCCCCATCTATGACGTAAAAACTGAACTGCTAAACCCTTATCTCCATTTTTCGGCAGCAAGTCTAAATCTTGACCAGCACTATAAATCAGTTTGATATCATAACCCTGTTGGATTAATGCCGCTTTTAATTTAGTTATGGTTTCTTCTGCCACCGCCTCTGCCAAATAATAGCTGATTTTGAAGGGATTTTGCTCCGATTTGGGCTGAGATTGGAGTTGTTCAAACTGATCAGCGATCGCCGCTATTGCCTCTCGATTCCATCCTTGGGACAGGATATTTGCCCATTCTGGGTCGTATTGTTCATAGTTCTGATTAAAATACATTTCGCTGCCCACCGCCGTAATCAGAGCATCTGGAGGGAGTAGGGACTTAGCTTCTGCCAATAGACGATATAGGTAAAGCGATCGCCCTGTAGCGTAGACAATTTTGCTGCTATATTGCTCACGATGATGGGCTAATTGTCGATTCAGCTCTATTAATGCCGAATCATCACCCACAAGAGTATTATCTAAATCAGTTACAAATAAGAAAGGACTCATATTTGAAGCATTCATAAGGATATTCAAACTTATATACAGCAATCACACCACCACCATGCATGTGTGTAAGCTTACATGCACATACACTATATAAACACTCTATTTAGGAAATCGGAAGCCATTGGTTGCTGGAAGTTAACGAAATATTCTAACCGTTTTGGTTCAGAAGAGAATTCCCTTAACTTCTTTCTTATTTGTGATGATTTATTAACGGCGATAGTAAGTCCGTTCCAGCTGACGCTGTACATCTTGAGATATCTGGGCAAAGAAATTGTATCCCGTTCTTTTTTCTACCTCATCTACAGATACGATATAGTCTTGCCAACTCGTGTTACGAACCCGTTGCGAATTAGGTATCCAGACAGCAAGGGTCGTAGTATTCTGGGTGGTTATTTCAGCATTGGACTTCTCTAAAATTAAGATAACTTTCCAGGTATATTCAGGAACAACCACCTTACTCTGGGCAATCTTTTGCGCGATACCATTTCCTCCCGCCACCAGATAAAGTTCTTGACCTTGATCAACCAAATTTCGACTATACTCTTCCAATTCCCGCCAGACTTCACGATTATTGCTGGGAGACTGAGGAATCATATTACTCATGACAAAAGTACTACTGTTTTCTGATCTACTGCGAGTGCGATCGCCGCTGGGAACCAGATGTCCGCGATCATAACCACTACCGCGATAATCCTGGGGTCTAACAGCATAGCAATCAGGTGGCAGACTCGGATCAGAGCGAAAATCATCGGTGCGTTCTGTTGTACCCAGCCAACTATGGTCAAGCTGCCAACTAGCCCAGTTAGCTATTCCTGCTTGGCAATTATAAGACAAGGCATATTCAGGTTGTTCAATTAGATAATTGTTGGGGTTGTTATCAGCTTGACTGGGATTGCCATATTTAAGATGTACGTTTTGCGTAATTCCAGTCGAACAAGCCGTCAACAACAGAATTAGAATTAAGACTGTGAAATAGCCTAGTCGTCTGTCAATTTTGAGTTTAGGGGGTAAGGAAGACAAGGGAGACGAGGGAGACAAGGGAGACAAGGGAGAAAATTTAATCATGCGATTCCTCAAATCAATCTTGACCTCCTACTATAGTCGTACAAAGTTAGGTTAGGACAAGAAGGATACTAGAATCGAACGTAACGAGTAACAAGTAACAAGTAACAAGTAACGAGGACTTAGGGACTTGGGGAATCAATTATCTCCCTACTTTCCTACTTCCCTACTTCCCTACTTCCCTATCTCTCTAATCCCTCGCGGGAGAGCGACGGGAAATGTCAATCTATGGGAGCAAAACCTTGGCGCTGAATATTTTCGGTCACAACGCGGGGGTCTAAAAATTGTAGTAGATAATCAGGCCCTCCTGCTTTAGAACCCACCCCAGAGAGTTTAAAACCACCAAAAGGTTGACGAGCCACGATCGCTCCTGTAATATTGCGGTTGATATAGAGATTCCCCACTTCAAACTCACGAGATGCTTGTTCGATATGGCTGGGGGTGCGGGAATATAAGCCACCTGTCAGAGCGTAGTCCGTACCGTTAGCGATGGCTAAAGCTTGAGCAAAGTTATCCGCCTTCATTACTGCCAAAACAGGGCCAAAGATTTCTGACTGAGCGATAGTATGCTCTGGGGCGACTCCGCTAAAGATGGTGGGGGGGATATAATAACCACCGTCGGGGATAGCCATGGACAAAGCTAGTTCGCTTTGCTGTTTACCCTGAGCGATATATTCCAAAATGCGATCGCGCGCTGTAGAGTCAATTACTGGACCCACTTGAACACTAGGATCATCTGTCGCTCCAATATTGAGAGATTTGGTAGCTTCAATCAGTCTGGCAAGAAAGGCATCATGTACTGGGGATGCCACAATGACCCGTGAACAGGCAGAACACTTTTGTCCACTATAACCAAAAGCAGACTGTACCACTCCCGCAACCGCTTGATCTAGATCGGCACTTTCATCGACGATAATGGCGTTTTTACCACCCATTTCCGCAATGACTCGCTTGAGGTGTTTTTGTCCTGGCTGTAGTTTGGCAGCATCGGCATAGATTTTACAGCCTACTTCCCGTGAACCTGTGAAGGCAATTACATGGGTATCGGGATGTTCCACTAAATAAGTACCCACTTCTGAACCCTTACCAGGAACATAGCTAAACACCCCCTGGGGAATACCAGCCTCCACTAAAATTTCCGTCAGTTTGGCAGCAATGATCGAGGAAGTAGCAGCAGGCTTTAAGAGAGTACAGTTGCCTGTAACCAAAGCAGCAACCGTCATGCCAGTGGCGATCGCAAACGGAAAATTCCAGGGAGAGATCACCACGGCAATTCCTTTAGGCTGATAGAAGTAACGGTTATTTTCCCCAGCCAAGTCGTAATTTTTACCCGCAGCTAGCCTTTCCATTTCCTGGGCATAGAAGCGACAAAAATCAATGGCCTCAGAAACTTCTCCATCGGCTTGAGGAAGAATCTTGCCCACTTCTAAACAGATCCAGGCATTTAATTCATGTCGTCGCTGTTCCATGAGATCGGCAGCTTGACGTAGAATAGTCGCTCTTGCTGTGGCAGAAGTATTTTTCCAAGATTTAAAGGCTGATTTCGCTGCATTCATTGCCTGTTCAGCCTGTTCAACCGAGATTTGTCCTACTTTACCCACTAGTTCACTTGACCTAGAGGGGTTGACAGAATCAAGATAGTGGTTGGTTTCTATGTACTCGCCGTTAATCAAGGGTAAATAGGTTTTGCCTAACTCCTGTTTAACTTTTACCAGTGCTTGCTCGGCTTGGCTGCGCTGTTCTGTATCAGCGTAATCGGTATCGGCAGCATTCTGGAATTCGCTAGTTTTAGGGACATGTCGATCATCAAGATCATCAACCGCAGGGGGAGCAATCAATTCCTCAATTGGCTTATTTTCCTGATTTTGCCTAATAAAAGAACTATTTGCCGTATTTTCTAATAAGCGACGGATTAGATAAGCCATCCCTGGTAACAGTTTACCGTAGGGAGAATAGACCCGTACTCGATGTCCTCGCTTAACTAAAGCCTGAGCTAGTTTATCCCCCATGCCGTATAGTACCTGCATTTCCCAATGACGGTCAGGAATGTTAAGGGTTTCGGCGATCGCACAAGCCAAAGCCTGGGAGCGTACATTATGACTACCAATGGCTGCATAAAGATATTCATGGTTTTCTAGCAGCAGTTGCGTCATGCGCTCGAAGTTAAGATCTGTTGCTTCTTTTTGATTGTATACAGGCTGTGACCAGTGATTTTGCTCGGAGGTAATGGTTTCTTGATCCCAATATGCCCCCTTAACTAATCTCAAGGTTAAAGGATTGCCTCTTTCCTTTACCCACTTAATTAAGTCTTTAAGATCTTGATAAGAATCTCTCAGATATGCCTGGAGAGTCATGCCTATATCTGTTCTGCTGCGAAATTCCTCTTCCATCAACAACTCTTGGAGAATTTGTAGGGTCAGATCCTTATAGCGATATTGCTCCATATCAAAATGAATCGCTGCACCGAGTTCCCCTGCCCTGCGTAGTAAGATTCTCAGGCGATCGCATACTTTTTCTTTACTACCAACAGGATTGAGGGGATCGAACTGGGAATAGAAAGCAGTGAGTTTAACTGATACTTGCACCTGAGATAACTCTTCGCCATCTACTAGATCTAGACCTTCTTTACGTTTCCAACCCTGGGCTTGTTGACTAAGCTGTTCAATTAATTCTAAGTAGCGTTGCAGATAATCTTCAGCTTCAGTTTCGGTGATTACCGCTTCTCCCAGGAGGTCAATGGTATAGCTCATGCCTGCTTTACGCAGACGTTCAATGGTTTTGATAACTTCAGTAATGTTTTCTCCAGCAATGTATTTATATGCCAGAGTTTCTACTGCTTTGGTAATCGTAGCTGCTGCGGTTTGGGCTGGGAATGAATCGGGATCGCTAAAGTTGAGAATGCTTTTGAGTGCGCTAGGCAATTCCACAGCTTCCGCACTCATATACTGCTGGAAATGATTAGCAACCTCAGCTTTACTTTGCAGAGAAGGGATCGCATCAATAAAGCGGAACATCTGTACTCGTAGTCCTGGATTTGCCATTGTCCAGTCCAAAATTTTATCGTCCCAACGCATTTGCTCCCGCACTCGACTAAAGATATTACTCTTTTCTCTGGTGCTTTTGATTAATTCTTGAGCGATCAATTGAGTTTTCGATTCGTAACGACGATCTAGTTCAACTTTATTAGCTTGAGCTACCACGGTATAAATACTCCTGAAGATATGGGGAATGGAGACGTACCTATTTTACCGTTTAATAAATGGGTTTAAAGCCTCGTGGCTAAAGCCACGACAATAATTAATTCTTCTGCCAGTATTTTGATAGAAGAGAATCCTATAATTTAACCTAGTAAAATTACTGATAGTTAAATGTTATCTATTTAACTCAAACCAATTGCACCTGAATCAGATTCAAGAGCGATCGCTTTAGTGATATAAACATCATTAACGTGGGTAAAAAACTATATTTATATAATTTATTGATAAATAGGCGATCGCTCTTTGTAGAACCTCAAGACTAGTTTTTCCTATCATATCTAATAAATTCATCCCTATAAGTTATCCATAAATTTACTTTTAACTCATCGACAGTCAGTCGAATTTGTCCAAAAATCATGCTCAGGCAAATTAAATTGTTACAGAGGTTTTTTTTGTCCTAAACTGGAATGTATATGAAATATACCTAAACTAAATTT
>CBDUCX010000081.1:0-17311 GCA_965365755.1 uncultured Pleurocapsa sp. | reverse complement strand
ATCATTATATTTATAGCTAGCTAAACATTGATTCTTTTGATTGAAAATATTGAGACTATAGCCATATTTTCTAGCTACTGTACCAAATTGATTTACAAAGCGGTAGCGCCCAAAATAATCCAACAGAGTCCATAATTGCCAATTAACAACTAGATTTATCTGCTGTTGTTGGGGATGGGTAAACCAATTTTTTATTAACTCACCATTAAAGGGATCAAATTGTTTGGCTGCCCACCAAAAAATAGTTTGAGTAGCATTTGAGGCAGATTTTGTATCTGGAGCACTAGGAATATTGTCTGTCTCAGTCTTATTTGTTACAGGTGAATCTTGAACAATTGTCTGATTACAAGTATTAGAAATATTAGTAGCATTAATAGTAGCGATCGCGCTCTGGTTGTCTAATAATATAGATAGCCCCATTAAAATAATTGCTGTGCCATATCTATTCATATTATTCATAAATATGATCAATAAAAAATCCTCTAACTAAAATTTATCAACTGTAATTAATCGTTTTATTTCATCAGATTTGAGTCCAATTGCCATTGGTCTTCTTATTTCAGGTAACACAGCAACATCATATAGTTCACTAATTATGCCCTCTAATTTTAGCCAGTGAATAATCTTTCCTGTTAATAGATCAATAACTAATAATCCACAAAATGATTCTGTTACAGTTTGCCTTAGTTTTTGATCCAATGATAGCCCAGAAAAAGTTTTATTTCTGGGACGAGATAAACCGACTAGGGCGTAATTTTTATAGAAGGCACACCCGCGTAAATAACCTGGGCAAAAAACCACAGGTTCAAATGTTCCTCTTTGGATGTCAACATAACCAAACTCTCCTGTACCAGAGTTTAGTAGCCAAAGCCTATTTTGGTACCATCGAGGAGAATGAGGCATCGACAAGCCCGTAACAATGACTTGACTGGTTTTCACGTCAATTACACAGCCCCCGTGACTACGCTGCGATCGCCAATCATTTGCCAGGTCAGTTTGTCCGACGGTAGTTACAAAGCGAACTTCTCCATTTTGGAGGGCAATTCCATTCAGATGGCAGCGATCTTCAGCAACTAATTGACTAATAAAAGGAGGTTGCCAGAGAGGGGCAAAACTATGGGTATCGCTGACTGTACCTAAGCAATTAAATAAAGTGTTGGCGAATACTAGTTTACGAGAGCGCTCAACTACTAAATCATGAATGTCTAAATCCCCTGTAACGTAGCTAGCTTGGGGAATATAAAGGCAGTCATAACCATTATAAGTTTGTCCTGGTTCCAGAGCATTCTCAAAACCCCAGATTTGATACAAGGAACTCAAGTACAGACTTGATCGTTGAACCCACATCCCCATGCAACGATCAAAAGTACGTTCAAAAACCGATAATCTACCATTAGGCTGTAGACCAATTAAAAAAATTTTACCTGCTTGGTAGGTTGTAAATGCCAGACTGAGGTACTGTTCATTGAGCCAGTCATTGAAGTGAATAGAAGTAATAATCTTAAAATCAGAGGCACTCGACAAACTTTCAGACTGTATTGACTGCATTTAATCAAATAAAGAAAATAAAGTGTGATTGACTCTGAATTAATTTGCACTATGGTTGTTGTAGTTTACTCTTCTTGTGTTTCGGTCAGCATTAAATCAGTATGAGCCTGATGGGCTGCCAAAATCTCTTGCTCATCTTGACTCTTAGATAACTCGATGTCAACATCTGTGCCTTTTAACTTCAGACATAGCTCAAACAAAACTTCTGCCAAATCCTCACGAGAAACCTTGTTCGTCGATAACTCTGATAAATTAGATTCCAATTTTTCTAATACCTGTTGTTTGAGTAGCTGCATATCTCTGTCCAAAGCAGACTTAGTCTGAGTTATTTCTGTCTTGAGGCTACTAGAATTGGCATTAAGACTATTTTGGAGAAAATCTATACTTTCAGAGCTATGTTGCCATATTTTATCTAGTTCCTGCCGTACTTTGTTCTGTTCTCCCTGAGTATCAAGATTAAGATATTTAATTTTCCTTTCTAAAGAATTAGCAACTGAATTTATTTTATTAATTAAATTTTTTTCTAGCTGATTTATACGTTTTTCAATAACTAATTGGAATTTTTGAGAATTAGTTGCGAGTTGATTAATTTTTTGATTGTGTTGTTCTAATTTTTGATTGTATTCGTCAATTTGCTCCCCAAATAATAATTCTTGAAGTTGAGTGATATTTCCTAGTCGTTTGCGTATTTCCGCCTTCGTTATCTCGTTCATGGATATAATTTCTTCTCAATATAGATATTGCTATAAATTAGACCTGATTATATTTTAATCAGAACATATACTTAGTAATAGTTTATCAATGTTTCTCTGGTAATTCGGATAAATTTAACTCGCAGTAAAATAAAGAACTAAAGAACTCATCTAAGTCAACATTTTGTAACAAGCATTTAAAACGAGTTATTTTAAGCGTTATTTATGTTATAAAAAAATATTTTCAAATATCTTTTTCACTTTAATTAATGCCCCTTTTTTCAGGCGATTAATAAAGTGGATTTTTTTCTCAATCTATAAAATGAGTTACAACTAGGAGATAGATCTCGCCAACTGCACTTCTTTATTATAGTTACCATTTGATGCTCGCACTATTAAACCTAATTAGAAAACATTGGATATCCATCACGCTGTTTCTCCTGACAATCATTACGATTCTCTCCCTTTGGCCGTTAGACAACTTGCCTCCCGTACCGGGCACAGACAAAACTCACCATTTTATTGCCTATGGTGTGTTGATGTTTCCCACAGCTTTGAGAAAACCAAAACATTGGCTCCTAATCAGTCTATTTTTCATCGCTTGTAGTGGGGCGATTGAACTAATTCAACCCTATGTCAATCGATACGGGGAGTTTGAAGATCTGCTAGCTAACGCTGTAGGTTTAGGCTGCGGATTGCTGACAGCAAAGATCACAAGCTGGTTTTTTCCTCTTAATTCTCATCAGTAATTAGTACCACAAGGGCATAATATCAAAAATAATTATAACCCCCAATATTCGATCCTTTCTTCCAGCCAACCAGACTTTTTCCAATTTGCGATCGCCCGATTAACTTGAGAACGCAATTCTTTATACTGTAATCCCTTGGGCATGACCACGGCTAAGGCAGCACCAGATAATCTTTCTGGTAGTAGCTTATAGGCGGGATATTCTTGTATCCAACCTGTCAAAATAGAGCGATCGCCTGCAAAAGCATCAGCCTGATTAGTTTCCAGTAATTGTAAGGCGGCTTGATAGGAATCGACACCAATTAAAGTTGCATGGGGTAATTTATTGCGCACGACGGCGATGGTAGCAGAATTATTAAGTACAGCTATTTTTGAACGAATTAAGCCATCAATATTCTTAATTGCACTATTTTTGGTAACCATGCTAGTGCCGTCTAAATAATAGTAAGGACTAAAATCAACTATTCGGCTACGGGAGTTAGTAACGACGACTCTGGCGATCGCTATATCCACTTCATCCTCTAACACTACCTGCAATCGCTCTTTATTTTCCACAGCTAAAAATTTTACTGCGGAAACATCACCTAATAATTCCGACCCTAGTTTACGAGCAATATCAATTTCTAAGCCCATCAAACGAGCATTTTCATCGGTGAAACCCAAAGGACGCACATTATCTTTGACAGCGACTTTTAATTCTCCCTCTGATTCAATTTCTGACCATTCCCTTGCGACCATTGATTGTGGCGTAATTGCCAACAGAGCGATCGCTATTACTAAATTTACAAGCCGATGATTCATTATGGTAAGTCGGTGGATAGGTAGTTAGTAGGTAGTAGTTAGTGGGTAGTAGGTAGTGACTTCGTTATAATTTTTACTCTCAAAAAGCGCAAAACTCGGCTTCGTGATCAAAACCGAGTCTGTCTATACTTTTACAGTCATTTAACTTAACTGTGGATCTAAATAGCTAATACACTATATTTCAGATTTAATTGGCCGATTTAGCTACTTCAACTACTTTAGCAAAGGCTTGTGGATCTACCATTGCTAGTTGTGCCAACATTTTACGATTCAAACCGACTTCAGCTTTTTTCAACTGATGAGTAAGCTTGCTATAGCTTAAACCATTCATTCTGGCGGCTGCATTAATGCGCGTGATCCAGAGACGGCGGAAATCACGTTTGCGCTTACGGCGATCGCGATAGGCATTGCGCAATGCTTTCATTACCTGCTGGTTAGCAATGCGAAATAGCTTAGAATGTGAACCACGAAAGCCTTTAGCTAGCTTTAGGATCTTTTTACGACGTTTGCGGGCAACATTGCCCCGTTTGACTCTACTCATAGTTAATATTTATGGATCTTGAATTGTCTCGGTTAACAACTAAACTTAGTTAAATACAGTTTTGATTAGCTGTAAGGCATCATGGCGCGTACTGCTTTTTCATCAGTCTCATGTACTAACGCCATATTTGATAGGCGACGACGGGTGCGCTCTTTGCTCTTACGTTCAAGCAAGTGATTTTTAAATGCTTTACGACGCATGATTTTTTTTCCGCTACCTGTAACACGAAAGCGCTTGGCAGCGGACTTTTTGGTTTTTAGCTTAGGCATCGACTATAGATAATTAGACACAATTCATGATTATATCTTATTTTTGGATGTCTGAGCACCCTATCATCTCCTTAAGGCAAACATAACGACCTTCGCGTAGCTTGCCCGTAGGGCATATTCCGAACTCCGAACTCAGGTTGAATAACCTTCCAAGTCGTGTTTATTATCTGATGTGGCTTAAAATATATTATTGGGGTTTGGGCTTAACTATTATTTATACTGTGGATTTAATACCCATTATTGAAAATCAAGAATATATAATTTGCGATCGCAATTTTATTGTTGTACAACTTTCTGCTGACGTTCAAAAATATGCTGACCAAACCATCGTAATTGGCGAAGACATCAGAACCAGCTTTCCCGAAATTATTGGTCTAGAATCAACCTGTCAAGAAATATTGAGAGAAAAACGAACCAATTTTAGTTTAGAAACTATTTCTCGTAACAAGCCCCTGGAGCAGGTTTTATATTTTAGTTTATCGATTCAAGCTATAGAAGACAATCTCGTTATCTTCTTATCAGATGTTACTGAATCCACAGTATTTCAACAATCATCAATGCAGCAAATTAATGAGGCAGAAATTGCTCTCAATAAACTGCAAAGATTTGAGTATTGCACCAACAAAATTATTGCGTCCATGCGGGACGTTTTATTGATTACTTCTCCTCAAGGAAAAATCGAGCGAGTCAACAAATCTACTACAGAACTATTTAAACAGAAGAAATCAGAGCTAATCGCTCAGTCGATAGATGACTTGATTCAAGACCCTAGTTTTAATCATCAAAAAATCTATAGTTCTTTGCTAAACTCTCAAGATACAGTCAGAAAAATTGAAGTTAATTTTATTACTAAAAAAGAACAAACAATTCAAATCGAATTTGACTGTTTTATTGCTCCAACGGAAGTAAAAGACTTTTTTAATTGTGTATATATTGGTAGAGATATTACCGCTAGAAAGCAAGCAGAAGCGGAGATTCGCAAGTCTCTTGCTAAAGAAAAAGAACTGAGAGAGCTAAAATCGGGATTTATTTCCATGGCTTCTCATGAATTTCGCAATCCTCTTAGCAGTATCTTACTTTGCGTGCAAAATTTGCGAGAAAATCCTAATATAACTAAGTCAAATTGTGAATTTTATCTACAATCAATCCAAGATGCAGCTTTAACTATGAACTCTTTATTAGAAGATGTTCTGGTTTTAAATAGAGCTGAATCAGAACAACAAAAATTAAAATTAGAACAAATTAATTTTCAAGAATTTTGTCTAGAAATAATTCAAAAACTGACTTCTATCTATGATAATAAAAGGGTGGACTTTGATTACAGAGCAGCAATAAAGCTCGTTGACTTAGATAAAACGACTCTCAGAAACATACTCAATAACTTGCTATCAAATGCCCTGAAATATTCCCCTTCAGAAGCAACGGTCAAACTAATTATTTCTCATACCAGTGAGCCAGCAGAAATTAAAATTGAAGTGTGCGATCGCGGAATTGGTATTCCTCAAGAATCACAAAAACATCTCTTTGAATCTTTTTATCGTGCAGGTAATGTCAATTCTATTCCAGGGACAGGTTTGGGGTTATCTATTGTCAAGAAGTCGGTAGACTTATATCAAGGTTCGATAACCGTCAATAGCGAAATTAATCAAGGGACTAATATTGTGGTTACGCTACCGCTCAAATAACTAGATAATTAATAATCTTTCAAGAAATTGTAAGCGATCGCCATCTCTTGTAGTCAACTGCGATCGCATTAGTTTTTCTGCTGTATCTGGTTTTTTCTTGCTTGATAGATACATCCCACAACAATATCGGTATTGCTTCTTACTACCACAGGGACATAGTTTCTGAGTCATTATTTATGTAGTTTCACTGATTATGAGCAAATTTATTAAAAAACTACCAATATCTAATTGATCACTATAAGTTTTTAATAAAAATTAAAACAAAATTTAATCAACTGATCGTATTGTTATTCAATAGTAGCTGTGAAGAAAGCTTATGGTACTAGTAAATAGTATTTTGTCAGTTTTGTTCTAAATCAACATTTAAGGTAAAATCAAATCTGTCAAGAGATATGGATATATTGTTACAAAAATTGTTACTATATTCATATAAGTTAACAAACGCATCGGAGAAATATCTGTGCCATTTACTATAGATTCAGCCCGCAACATCTTCTCAAGCAATACTTTGACTGCTGACGCAGTACCAGCTTTAACAGCTAGGTTCAATCAACTTAGTGCAGAAGATCAACTAGCGTGGATTTGGTTTGCATACCTAGAAATGGGTAAAACTATTACAGTTGCTGCTCCTGGAGCTGCTAATATGCAGTTTGCCGAACCAACCATTGAGGCAATCAAGGCAATGAGCTTTCAAGAGCAATCTCAGGTAATGTGCGATTTGGCTAACCATGCAGATACTCCTATCTGTCGTACCTATGCTACTTGGACTTCTAATATTAAATTGGGTTTTTGGTATAAGCTGGGAGAATTGATGGAACAAGGTGTTGTCGCTCCTATTCCTGAAGGTTATAAGCTTTCCGCTAATGCCAACGCTGTATTAGTTTCACTTCAAGGACTAGATTCGGGTCAACAAATTACTGTACTACGCAACACCGTAGTAGATATGGGATTTGATGCTGGCAAAATGGCCAACTTCAAGAAAATTAGTGAACCTGTTGCTCCTCCTCTAGAAATGTCTAAAAGAACTAAAGTTAGTATTGAGGGCATTACGAATACTACAGTATTGAACTACATGAACTTGTTAAATGCTAATGACTTTGAAGAGTTAATCAAGTTATTTGCCGAGGATGGTGCATTACAACCTCCTTTCAAGAAGCCAATTGTGGGTAAAGATGCTGTATTCAAATTCTTCAAGGAAGAATGCCCTAACTTAAAGTTGGCTCCCGAACGTGGTGTTGAAGAACCAGTAGAAGACGGTTATACTCAAATTAAAGTTACAGGAAAAGTTCAAACCCCTTGGTTTGGTGCTGGTGTAGGCATGAATATGTCCTGGAGATTTTTGCTTAATTCTGAGAATAAAATCTTCTTTGTAGCGATCGATTTACTGGCTTCTCCAAAAGAACTAATGAAGCTAGCTCGCTAAGTAAAAATTTAATAATTAGTCTAGTTTAAAAACTTCAAGGTCATATTGCATATATATGGTTGGCTTTGAAGTTTTCTAGTGATGATTTAGAGAAAAATATTAAGTTAAAATTCAGTTATCAGTATTACAAGTGAGTAAAATTCAATGGTCTGAAACAGAAAATCAAATAGCTCAAAAAGCTTTTCAGACAGCTTATCAACGAGAAACTTCTACTTTAATTTCCCATGTTCGCGATCGCGCTGCAACTATTAAAGAGCTTGAGGATTTATGGGATTTACACGATCTCTTGAGTACAAAAAGGTATGAAATAGATGGGAAGTATAGCTACGATACCTCTTCGGCTACTTTCGATCTGGCTGATTTGATCAAAGAAGGCTGGCTTAGTCTTGAGGATCTTAAAGGCTTGAACCCGCAAATACTTTCTAAGATATCTGCTTTATTGCGGATGTAAAAGCAAATGCTTTGGTTTAACCCTACATTCGGCAGGTTATCTAACAGAGCAAATAATATTTTCGACACCATCATCAAGACCATGATGCGTTTTTGGGACTTGAGGAAAAAGCGGGAGACAAAAAATAAAGGGTCTTTGAGAAAGCGAAACCCTCGCTCACAAGTTTGGTCTTTGTCTTCAGCAACAACTTTTTCGTTCGACCAGTTTTGGTCATCAAGCATATTGGTAGCTACAATGAAACGATCCGCTTGGGTACGATCAGCCTGAAGTACCTCAAGATTGAGCTGGAGTTGGGCTTGAACGTGAAAACTAGAGTGGCTGGGGACTTGATCTTTGCTCGGACGCCCCCGTTTTTTGTAATGAGACCTCGATATTTGGGACTTCCTTCCCTTTTTCCATTGTTCAGTTTCTACTGTTTCTCTCAAAATAACTCTTGGCGGACACAACCTGCCGAATGTAGGATCTATCTATCTATCTGCCTTTACCTAAGACAACTACCCTTAAAGTTTTAAAAGCGATCGCCAAATCTAAGAATAAAGAGTAATTTTTGATGTAATAAAGATCATAAGCTACCTTTTGGTAAGCATCTTCCACCGAAGCCCCATAAGGATAACGAACCTGAGCCCAACCAGTGATTCCTGGCTTAACTAAGTAGCGGACATCATAATAAGGAATTTTTTCTCTCAACTGAAGATCAAATTCAGGACGTTCGGGACGAGGCCCAACTAAACTCATCTCTCCCTTAAAAACGTTCCATAATTGGGGTAGTTCATCAATTCTTGTTAAACGAATAAAAGAGCCTACAGGAGTAATCCGAGGATCGTTTTCCTTAGCCCACTGAATTCCTTGCGATTCAGCATTTTGGTACATAGAGCGAAACTTATATACCCGAAACTTCTTCCCATTTAACCCAGTTCTCACCTGAGAATAGAAAATAGGGCCCTTGCTACTGAGCTTAATAGCGATCGCTACTGGAATAGTAATGGGCATAGAGACGATGATCATTACTGCTGCCACCACAATATCGATCAGTTGTTTCAACTTAGCTTGAATGCGATTGTGCAATATGTTGAATCCAGAGGTAAAAGCGAACCAATCATCTTGAACATAAGCAGGAGGAATTTTTTGCCAGAACTGTTCACAGAAGTCGGCGATGCTATATACATATACCCCTCGTAATCTCATGTCCATCAGTTCACGAACCATTTGCTGCGGGAGACTTCCCTCTGCTCCATCAATTAAGATTCCCGACCAGTACTGCTGTTTCCACGTAGAACTATTACTAAGACTATCTAATACTAAGGAACCTCTAGTAGCCGCTTTATTTCTCACGTATGGACTACTAGCTGAAAAGTTATCGGAAAAAGAGACAAATTCAGTATGAGAATTTAACTTGCGGTGTTCCTTGCCAAACTCTACAACTTTTTGATAGTCACCTAACACTAAAAATCGACTAGTTTGCTGGTTTGCTTTGAGCCATTGATCGGCAAAAGTTCTACTAATGACTGCCCAGATAGAAAACAAAGCTACACTAATTAGCAACACCCCTCTACCAACGATTGGCTCGCTACCCCAGATTCCTGTAATGTAGACTCCAGAAGTCACAGCAGTCACCGTTACCAATATTCCTAATACAGCTCTTTCCGAAAGGCGGACACCCGAAACTTCTCTATTTAGTTTATATGTATCAGTCAAATACAAACCAAACAAGTACATTGCCACAAGAGCATATAAAACAGGACTTTTTAAGTTTAAGGATTGAGATAAGCGTAATGTCAAAGCTAAATTGAAGCAGAGCAGTAAACCAAAAATATCTCCAATAATTAACAGCCAGACAATAATCATACGAGAAGTACGACTATACATTAACAAAGTCGATACATATTTCGACGGACGCTTACTGTAAAACATTTGGTTAGATAGAGCTTAAGCTGTCGGGGTTCTTATAATTAGAATTTATTTTACAGGACAAGGCGTAAAATTACTGAATAAGCCCTACTTATTTTAAACCAATGTAAACAGTAAATTTACTGTCTAGGTGAATTTCATATTTTTCGACAAAATAGCACTCAGCAACTAACTCACTAATAAAAATGTTCCAATTCAGATGTTTGATTGTTGAAATATTAAGTCAACCTTAAAACGATATTATTTTATACAAATCATTTAGTTGATTATCAAGATTTATACTCAAACCAAGAAATATCAGTAAGTTACTTTTCTATATGTAATAAAGCATTATAACAAAAAAAATATCGGTCTTTGACAACCGATTGTTGGGGGTTTATTTAAAGTGGTATTGATAACTTTGAGTCTATTGTTTAAAAGCTAATAGCTACAAAAACATCATAAACAAATCAATCCGTAACATCATCAACAATTTTTAAACAGTCATAATATCTTTTTCTTTGATCGCCAGTAACTCATCAATTTTTTTACTAAAACTATCGGTTACCTTCTGAATTTCATCCTGTAAATCTCTAGATTCATCTTCAGAAATATCGCTATTTTTCTCTTGTTTACGCACTTCATCGATCGCATCACGGCGAATGTTACGCAGCCCTACTTTACCCTCTTCGGCTAACTTACCTGCTGTTTTCACAAACTCTTTACGACGTTCTTTAGTGAGGGGAGGAATATAAAGTCGAATTAAACCCCCGTCATTATTGGGAGTCAGACCAATATCAGAAAGAGAAATCGCTTTTTCAATTTGCCCCATGCTGCCTTTATCATAAGGCTGGATCATAATTGTCGTTGCGTCAGGAGTGCTCAGATTAGCCAACGACTTGAGGGGAGTCTCTGAACCATAATAATCCACCATAACCCGATCTAATAAAGAAGTGCTGGCTCTTCCTGTACGAATAGTGTTGAAAGACCTTTGAGTAGCCTCAATTGTCTTATTCATACGTTCTTTCATTTCAGATAACTTCACAATTTCCTCCTACAATTGTGCCCACTGGTTCACCTTTAGTGGCACGCATAATATTACCGCTAACGGAAAGATCGAATACTAATATAGGAATATCGTTTTCTTTACAAAGAGCGATCGCTGTACTATCCATCACCTTTAATTCATGGGTCAGGACATGGCTGTAAGTCAAACTTTGATAGCGATGAGCATCTGGGTTAGTTACAGGATCAGAATCATAAATTCCGTCTACCTTAGTAGCTTTAAAAATGATTTCTGCATCAATCTCTGCCGCCCTAAGTGCAGCAGTAGTATCAGTTGTAAAAAAGGGATTTCCCGAACCTGCACCAAATATCACTACTCGACCTTTTTCTAAATGACGAATAGCTCGACGACGAATATAAGGTTCAGCCACTTCCTGCATCGAAATTGCAGTTTGCAAACGATTAGAAATACCGATTCTTTCCAGAGCATCCTGTAAAGTCATGGCGTTCATGACTGTAGCAATCATACCAATATAATCAGCCGTTGCTCGATCCATTCCCGCAGCAGAGGCTTTCATCCCGCGAAAGATATTCCCTCCACCAACGACAATAGCTACTTGTACACCCCTTTTAACTATGTCTGCTACTTCCTCAGCGATCTCAGCTACTACCGCAGGATCAATCCCATAGCCTAAGTTGCCCATCAAGGCTTCGCCGCTTAATTTTAATAGAACCCTCTGGTAACTCATTCCTAGAAAAGCAAACCTCAATCTTTCTTGTTATTTATCTCCCCATAACATAGCAGTTTTCTGTACTTTGTCATTAAAAAAGCTCTTACTACTAGGAAAAATATCACAGTACGTTATTATCAATTAACTAAAATCTGGCAACAAGTAGCGATCGCTAGTTAACAGAATGACGATCTTGATAACCTGACTCCTCCCAAAACTGAATAAGAGTAGTTAATACCAATAAATAAATGGGATCAGGGTAGCTGCTTGAGTAACATTCAAGTTATTCAAAACGGAATGTCGTGTTTCCGAATACCCTCTTTCGCCAACTGTTCAATTTTAAGTGGCGTATTAGAATTATTAGCTACTTGTCGACGAACTGAAATATCTCTATCGTTAGCTAATTTGGTATTGTCGCCGATCTCAAAAGTTAACTGAAGCGCAGGGAATGTTGATTGAAGTGCGTCATAAATATGCTGATTATTTAGCACTTTGCGAACAGAATTTAGATCGGCAAACTATGGATTTAATATCTAGCCAAAATCTAAAAGCTGGCGATCGCGTCGCTGCGCTTTATGGCTTGTAGGACAATAGAAGAGAGAATAAATCTTTTGAATTGGATAAAATCATGCGATCGCCTTTAAACTTCCTTACCGTCGAAGAATATCTTAAATTCGAGCAAGATGGCGAAATACGTCACGAATACGTGGCGGGACAAGTCTATGCGATGACTGGAAGCAGCAGAGAACATAATTTGATAGCTGGTAATATTTTTGCATTGTTACGTCCTCATCTGCGTGGCGGTTCGTGTCGTGGTTTTGTTTCCGACATGAAAGTCAAGATAAAAACCAGTAGCCAAAGAGCAGATTTCTTTTACTATCCCGATATAGTAGTTACTTGTGATTCTCAAGATAGAGAACGTTACTTTTTGACTTCTCCTTGTCTAGTAATTGAAATCTTATCACCTAGTACACAAGCAACAGACAAGCGGGAAAAGCGAATCAATTATCAAACTATTGAAAGTTTACAAGAATATGTTTTGGTTTCTCAAGATGAAATTAAAGTAGAAGTTTATCGCCGAGACGATAATGGCAATTGGACAGTAGAAATTTTAGGTAAAGATGACGATCTGTCACTAAATTCAGTTGGACTAACTTTAACAATGGCAGACATCTACGAAGATGTTTTTAGTTTTTAAAGTTTTTAAACACTTATTTATTAGAGGTAATTAAACCGATGCAACCAGCTTTACACTTAACGACTAAAGTTTTACCAGGAAACAAGATTGAGATAGAAATTCCCGAGTTCCTGATAAAGTTGATAATCGGGAATTCTGGATGAGTGTTTGCGAAGATAATTTTGGAAGTTTTTGGCTGGTTTTTTTCGAGTTTATTGAATTGAGCGATCGCATCATTGACTAAACCTTGCCAAAGAAGATTTTTAGCTTGTCTTAACCGTCGATTACTTCCTCCCACTTTATGAAGATTCTCGATTAGGTGATACCAATCTAAAACCTCCCTTCTTTGCTCTTCTTCACCAATCTGCTCGATTAAATTCCACACTCCATCATGACCATCTCCCAGACAAGTTATATTTCTACTAATCTGAATATCTTGTTCGGCATTGGCGAAAGATTCATTGCCCACAAGTAAGTAGTTTATGTTCAATTAAATAATCAGTATAATTGCACGAAAATAAAGGAATACAACTAAGTTGAACAAAAAGTCAATATTTTGCTAGTATTTTAACTAGAAACATTAACTCCTAAATTTGATTTAAACAAGGGATTCAACCTGCAATTAAAAATCACTTTAGAAAGCTTTAAGGCGGTCTGTAAACCTTTTGTGTTAGAATTTCTGAGTATTTTTTCATAACACAGCAAAACTAAAGCTCTAAGCCACTTCTCGGAGAAACTAGATGACGACCACTTATGATGCAGATCAAATTCAGGTACTGGAGGGTCTGGAAGCAGTACGCAAACGCCCAGGGATGTATATTGGTTCAACAGGGCCAAAAGGCTTGCACCACTTGGTATATGAAGTGGTGGACAATTCCATCGACGAGGCACTTGCTGGTTTTTGCACTCATATAGAAGTTGATATTAATCCTGATGGTTCGATTACTGTAACTGATGATGGACGGGGCATTCCTACTGGGATTCACTCTAAAACTGGGAAGTCAGCTTTAGAGACAGTGATGACTGTATTGCATGCTGGGGGTAAATTTGGTGGAGCAGGAAGCGGTTATAAAGTTTCTGGTGGTTTACACGGGGTAGGGGTATCAGTAGTTAATGCCCTATCTAAATTAGTTGAAGTTACGGTGTGGCGCGACCAGAAAGTTCACCTACAACGCTACGAACAAGGAAAGCCTCAAGGAAATTTAGAAGTAAAGCCAAATAAGGAAGAGCCTAAACGTACAGGGACTGCGGTACATTTTGTTCCTGACGATACTATTTTTACGGAAACAACGGTTTTTGAATATGATGTCTTGTCAAAGCGATTAAAAGAGTTAGCCTATCTTAACGCAGGTATCAAGATTTCTTTTACTGATAATCGGGGGGAAGAAGCACGTCAGGATATATTTTGTTACGAAGGTGGGATTAAAGAATACGTCGAGTATATGACGAGGGAGAAAGACCCCCTCCATCAAGACATCATTTACGTCAACAAAGAAAAAAAAGGCGTAACAGTTGAAGTTGCGTTGCAGTGGTGTGTTGATTCCTATAGCGATAATCTTTTGGGTTTTGCTAATAACATTCGTACCATCGACGGTGGTACTCACCTAGAAGGGTTGAAAACTGTTCTGACCAGAACCATGAATAGTTTTGCCCGCAAGCGTAATAAGATCAAAGATAATGAATCTAATCTAGGGGGAGAAAATGTCCGTGAAGGTTTAACAGGAGTGGTATCGGTTAAAGTACCCGATCCTGAATTTGAGGGGCAGACCAAAACTAAACTAGGTAACACCGAAGTTCGGGGAATTGTTGATTCTTTGGTGGGGGAAGTATTAAATGACTATTTAGAATTTAACCTCAGCGTCGGCGACGCGATTATAGAGAAGGCGCTCCAGTCTTTTAAAGCAGCCGAAGCCGCCCGTCATGCGAGGGAATTGGTTCGTCGTAAATCGGTGTTAGAGTCTTCTCCCTTGCCTGGAAAACTATCAGACTGTAGTTCTCGCGATCCTGAAGAGTCAGAGATCTTCCTGGTGGAAGGAGATTCGGCGGGGGGGTCGGCAAAGCAGGGAAGAGACAGGAGATTCCAGGCGATATTGCCCCTTAGAGGTAAAATCATCAATATCGAAAAGACTGATGATACTAAAATCTATAAGAACAATGAGATTCAGTCGATGATTACTGCTTTGGGTTTAGGTATCAAGGGCGATGAGTTTGATCCTTCCCAACTACGCTATCACCGCATCGTAATTATGAGTGTGGCGGGAGATGAACCGACTCTAGTATTGGATGAATACACAGGACAGACTGAATTTGTCAACATTGGTAAGTTTATAGATGAATGTGTAGAAGGAAAACGCACTACGGAAAGATATCAGGTAGTCTGTTTTGATCCTGTTACCAATGCCACCCGTTTTCGTCCTCTCAAAGCGGTCATTCGCCATGGTCATGAAGAAGCGATGTATAAGATTACCACGAGATACAATCGCTCGGTGAAAGTTACTTCTTCCCATAGTGTCTTTGTCTATGAAAATGGGGAAGTGAAACTGAAAAAGGGTAACGAAATTCGTGAAGGGGATTTGTTAGTAGCTAGTCGTCGTTTACCTCGTCCCGACAATAGCCCCTCTAGCATCGATCTGTTAAAGACTTTTTATGAAGCAGGATTAACTGATTCTCTCTATTTACAAGGAGAAGATGTTAGAGAAATAGCGGCGAAAAGAGTTTTAGTTAAAGTAGACAAGCCCGAACAACTGAGTCAACCAAGAGTTCAATTAGATGATGCAGGATGGCAAGAGTTAATTAATCAGCGTCAGACGGCAGGTATTTCACAAAAAACAGTTGCTAATAACTGCGGAGTTAAACAACCGATTACCATTAGTCATTGGGAAAGAGGTATTAATCGACCTACTTTATCTGATTTTCTCAACTATTTAGATGTGATCGGCGGTAATGATCATGTTATTTACGAAACTCTACCATCTAAGATTGATCAGTTATTACAACAGGACGATAGCAGTAAGAATGCACGTTGGCGTGAAGTAAGTGCTTATAAATCTTTGGATTTCTTTACTCCTAGTGAATTAAATCAATTAGGGTCAGATATTAAGATTGTTCCTCAAGCCCACCTCAATAAAGCATTCAACCGCTATTTGCCGATTAATCAAGAGTTGATGTATTTCTTGGGTTGGTATGTAGCAGAAGGAACTTTAAGCCAGCATCAAGTTAGTTTGAATCTAGGCAAAAAAGACGAACCTTTTATTCCTGAGTTAATTGCCTCCGTTGAAGCAGTTTTCGGTGAAACTCCTCGCTGTTATAACGATCCTGATAGCGAAGGAATTAAACTTTACTTCCACAGTGTTGCAGCAGCAAGATTGCTACGCGCTTGGGGATTAGCTGAGGTAGCCCATCAAAAACAACTTCCCGATCTGGTTTTAAGTTTAGGTGAGGAATTACAATTAGCTTTCTTAAAAGGTTATTTCCTGGGTGATGGTACAACAGTTGGTCAAAATATTTCTTTTACTACTAACTCAGATAAGCTGAAAGATGGCTTGTTATATTTGTTTGGTCAACTAGGTTTAATTGCTAGTCATACTTATCATCAACCCTCAATAGCAGCCGATACAACGATTCAAACCCGCCATGGTTACTACACTATTACTATCTGTGGAAAAGAACAGTTAGATTCTTGTCGTTCAATCTGGCAAAATCACTCTAATGCCGACAAGCTAGAAACGCATTTGGCTAAATCGACTCGTAAATCTCAAGCTTATGTTGCCATCAGTGAAGACTTAATGGGATTAAAAGTAATCTCTAACCAAGAAATCGATTTGGTTGGTAATTATGTATATGATTTCTCTGTCCAAGATGATGAAAACTTTGTCTGTGGTGTAGGTGGACTCTGCGCTCATAATACTGACGCTGACGTTGATGGAGCCCACATCAGAACCCTGTTACTGACTTTCTTCTATCGTTATCAAAGAGAATTAGTTGACCAAGGCTATATCTATATTGCTTGTCCTCCTCTGTATAAATTAGAGCGGGGACGCAATCATCAATACTGTTATAGTGATCGCGAATTACAACAGCGCATTGACGAATTTCCCGCTAACGCCAACTATACAATCCAGCGATTCAAAGGTTTAGGAGAAATGATGCCCCAGCAGCTTTGGGATACTACCATGAACCCTGAAACCCGCGCCATGAAAAGAGTAGAAATTGATGATGCTGCCGAAGCCGATCGCATGTTTACCGTTCTGATGGGCGATCGCGTTGCCCCCAGAAGAGAGTTTATTGAAACCCACGCACCTAAGTTGAATCTAGACGATCTCGACATTTAACTAATGTCGTTTTACTCATAAG
>CBDUCX010000080.1:0-17391 GCA_965365755.1 uncultured Pleurocapsa sp. | reverse complement strand
TAGAGGAGAGAGATATTCAAGACGTTTTGGGAGACTGTGCAGGTTTGTCGCAATCTCAGCAAATTGAAAATAGTCTTAGGGGAGTTGCCTTGAAAGAAATTTCCCTCAAAAATCAACCTTCAATATTATTAGCTCCAGTGATTGCTGGAATTGAAAGCGCCGTACCTCTTCCTGCCCTAGCAGAGTTAGTCAAAAAACTTGGTCTTGATGTCCAACCTAATGTCAAAGAAACTCGTTGTTTAATTAATAGGAGCAATTTATTCAATCTGACAGCGGCGATCTCCTTCAGCGAAGATAAAATTGCCTCTAATAAAGAAATAGGTGAGGATGGAGAACCTAAAGGTACGGTAGAATGGCTGCAAAAACATCTACCCCGAGTTGAATTTTCGCAGCTTCTTAACCGCCAACATCTCGCTCCTCTCGGTTTCCGCGATGGAGATAGTGAGATTGTAGATCGGGTAATTCAATTGCTGACAGTAGAGGCTCAACAGCTACAATAAGGGTTGCTAAAGCTATTTTAGGGAATGAAACTATCATTTAACTCGTGCCAGAAAACTGTGCTCGGCTATGTGCAGCATTATTTAGACGAGATTTCGATCTGTGAGGATTTCATAGCCATCTTTGGTAACCAATACAGTATGCTCAAACTGAGCTGATAAATTATTATCTACAGTAACCACTGTCCAGCGATCGCTCAATACTCTGGTATGCTTAGAACCTGCGTTAATAATAGGCTCAATCGCTAATGTCATTCCCGCTTTTAATTTAACGTTGGGCATCCACTTGGTACGGTGGTTAAATACAGATGGTGCTTCATGGAGGTTTTTACCAACACCATGCCCAGTATATTGCTCCACCACACTGTAACCGTTTGCCTTCACATGATCTTCTACCGCTCCCGCAATGTCTAATAAATGATTACCAGCTTTTACTTGCTCGATACCTTGATATAAGGCTTCTTCCGCAACCTTGATTAACTTGGCAGTATCCTTTGATACTTTATTACCCACGGCAATAGTAATACAAGAGTCACCATGAAACCCGTCGCAATATGCACCCGTGTCTATTTTTAAAACATCTCCTCGACGGATTACTTTTTTATGATTAGGGATACCGTGTACCACCTCGTTGTTAAGGCTGGCGCAGATTGAAGCAGGAAAGCCATAGTAACCTTTGAAGCTAGGAGTTGCACCCATTTCGCGGATACGTTGTTCGGCGTATTCATCTAAATCGGCAGTTGTCATTCCTGGTTTAGTTATCTCTTGGATTTCTTTGAGCACCGTGGCAACAATCTTAGCTGAACGACGCATTTTTTCAATTTCTGGCGCAGATTTAATCTGGATGCCACGAGGATTGCGATTTAGTACAGGTAGCCCATTAGATGCCTGTAAATCTGAATCTTTTTTAGATTTGGGAAAGAGAAGATCGGTAAGAATATTCATTAACTAATTTTTATCTGCTTCAATTTAAATTATTGATTTTGTTTATTATAAGCAGCATAAACTCCTTGGACGTTATACCAATTAAGAAATATACGAGCTACTTGTTCAGCGATTTGTGGTTTTCTGCGATTAATCAACCACTGCAACAAAGGTGACAAGGTACGTTCATTTAATCTGCCACCTAAGGATAGTATTCCCCAGAGAATACGATGTAATAATGTCATTTGGATCATCATTTTGACATCGAATGTAGGATGTTTCTCATAGAAAACCACTCCCATTTTTCCTCTTTGAATTTCCTGCTCAATCATCTGAGGAATTTGCTTTAAGTTAAATGCAGGATGCCAATGATATCCCACAGCTTGAGGACATTTAACTAATTTCAAATCTAGTTTTTTTAGTCTTACTCCTAATTCTAAATCTTCCCAACCATAGAGTTGAAAACCTGTATCAAATAATCCCGCTTCTAGTAGCCATTTACGAGCGATCGCCACATTGCCAGTGGCAAAATAAGCTGCGGAGAAATCAGTTATTTTATAGGATTCAGAGGTAGGATCATCAAAGTTATTCGTATTGATTACGGCACCATAGGTGAATAGGCGATCGCTTTGTAGATCTTGCTCGGCTTTGACCAAAGCGTCTCCATGAGCTTGCAAAAAACTCTCCGTAACTACTAAATCACTATCAATAAAAACTATAATCTCACCCACCGAATTTTCTACCCCTAAATTTCTAGCTGCTGCTGCCCCTTGATGCTCTTGCTTAAATAGTTTTACATGAGGTAGATTATCCTGATTGTCTGCTAGCCATGCTAATGTCTGATCTGTCGAACCATCATCAACTATTATTATTTCGTAACCGCTAATCTTATCATCAGTCAATATCTGTCTTTCCAGAGCAGCAATGCTTTTTTGAAGTATCGGTAAACGATTATAGGTGGGAATTACGATACTGATATACATCTAAATAAAAAACTAAATGATAATGGCTGGGCGAATGGCTACGAATAGTATAACCACAAGGGTATAACATCAAGCGGGGTAATATCCTTGTCGCCTTGAGAATAAACATAGCAGGTTGAAGAATTAGGCATACTTCAGGCTGATCACTCC
Source organism: uncultured Pleurocapsa sp. (assembly GCA_965365755.1). GTDB lineage: Bacteria > Cyanobacteriota > Cyanobacteriia > Cyanobacteriales > Xenococcaceae > Waterburya. Next base: position 14,837 of record CBDUCX010000080.1, on the reverse strand, counting down.
TTCGGGAATTACTGTGCATAAAAAATATCTCAGAAGCCGATAACTATATAATTGATGCCTAAAAACTATAGCTCTTCTGAAGTAGGACAATTCAATAATAGAAAAGATGCATAAACCAGAAATTGCGATCATATAGACAAATAGTATGTTCATTTAGTATGTTCATTTTAATCAGTTAATTTAAGCTTAACTATGGTAAAAGTTACAAAGGCTCTCTTGTTCAACATCTAATTCTCTGAGTTAAGCACAAACTTGTACCCTAATTAGCTAAACTGAAAATTCTTTATTTGTAGAACCAGGAGGATACTGAAGAAAAAAATTACGATCCTGCTCTCACCTCGATCAAATTCATAGCAGTCTCATCAGTCTCTTAATTGCGCTCCCAAACCTAGGAGAAGTAATTGAGAAATTTACAAATAATTAATTCTCGCCTAAGCATTGAAAAATCACATCTGACGGGAAACTGAGCAAACTATAACTAATTCTTGGGTAAATGATAACTAATACTAATTAGTAAAGTTTCTGTTGCAAGTCATGTATAATACAAAAACGAATTGTAGTTAGCTAAAATCGAAACGGTATAAAAAAAAAATATCTTCTCCTAAATAGCGATATTCAAGTGTCGTAATTCAGATGATAAATCCGATAGAGATAGAATCTTTCTTGTGCCTGTTATGAAGCAGGTTGAAAAATTCTCAGTTGTAGACTAGGTTACTAATTTACAATCAATTTTTTGTTCACAACCAAGATTGAATCAATACAAAAAAACCACATCTACCCTCACAAAATCTTCACAATCAAATTGTATTTTAAGATTATAAGTTCAATAAAATAGAATCATCAGTAAGTTTACTCACCCCTGAAACAGCATGAAATTTGTCGTCTAACAGATAACATTTGATAACTGGACGTTTTAGGTTATTATCAAAAAACCAAAGCATAATGTTAAGAGATGGTGACCGAAGCACGTCGAGTTAACAAATATTACATATTTCGTGATAAAAATATTTCAGGTGACAATATCCTATAGAGTAAGAGTTGGAAATCAAAAAACTCAAATATCGAGAAAATCACTTTCAAATTCTTCACCTCACCCTTGTGAGCAGTTGTATTTTATGTAAAAGCTTGAAAAATAAATAAGAAAAAAGCATTTATTTGTTTGGCTCATAATAGATGCTTTTTAGCATGAAGCAGTACTATAAAAATAGTTCTATCGTTTAGATAGCAAAATAATTATCAGCTTTAAAGTTATGAAAATGTTGCCAAAGGTAGCTAATTTAAAACGGTATATTTCTCACCAATACGACAACAAGGAGTCTATAGATTCAATACCAGATTCAGATTCAGAGCTGTTAGTTAGACAAACAGCCGAAATTGAACCTGCCCCAACTGATTCATCGAACCTTCGCCAAGGGGATTATGGAGCGTCAGCGGATCACAAAGGGGAAATGGTTAAATGGTCTCCCGCGATGCAGTCCTTGTTAGATAAGCCCCCATCTAACCTACCGCTGCAATTGATTTTTGGTGGGATTGTGTTTTGCTTGTCTTTTTCTCTTTGGGCATGGTTCGGTGAAATTGACAAAGTAGGGAAAGCACAGGGAAAGCTAGTCCCAAAAGGAGAAACCTACAAAATTGAGTCTGTAGAATCTGCCCAGGTAAGCCATATTGCCGTTAAGGAAGGGCAAGAGGTGGAGGCGGGACAATTAATCGCCAGGTTAGATTCCGAGCAACAGACTAGAGAAGTTGAACGGCTCAAAAATCTGATTTCCTCTTATCAGCTAGAGCTGAGTCAAAAACGTCATTTGTTAGAGAAAGTCGAAGTAGAGGCTCAAACTCATAAACTGATTGCTCAAGCTGAAGTTCAAGGTCAAAAATCAGCCATCGATTCAGCGATCGCAGAACTTAGAGTTGCAAAAGAAATGCTAGCTCAACGACAGTCTGAATTAGCAGCGCAAACAACTAGACAAAAGCGGGTTCAGGATCTATCACCATTAGAGCAAGAAAGACTTGCCCAAATGAACTCGGAACTGCAAGAGCACCAACAGCGGCTAGAGAGATTAAAACCGCTAGTAGAAGAAGGGGCAATCTCCCAAGAAGCAATTTTCCAGGCTCAACAGGCTTACCGCCAGAGTCAACAACAAATGATTGACAACAAACTGCAAGGAATTAGCAATATCAGCGAACAGATATTTCAATCCGAACAGGCACTAAGAGAAATGGAAACACGCATTACTCAAAGTCAAGGAGAGATTGTTTCAGGGCAAAAAGAAATTGAGCGACTTCAAGCAGAACTGATACATAAAAAAGCAGAGAGGCAGAGAATTGAGCTAGAAGCGCAACAGAAAGCGGAACAGCTAAAGCTGGAAATTAGTCAGACTGAAACCAAAATAGCCGAAACGAAAAATCAGCTAGCCGCCGCCAATAGCCTTTTGGAAAAAAGATCTCTAAGATCTCCTGTAGCGGGAACTGTTTTAGCCTTCAATGTAGTCAACACTGGTAAAGTAGTTCAGTCAGGAGAAACCGTAGCGGAAATCGCACCTCAAGGTGCTCCGTTAGTGCTTTCCGCTGTCTTACCAGATCGGGAAGCTGGCTTTGTGGAGAAAGGTATGGCAGCGCAGGTCAAATTTGATGCTTATGCATATCAAGATTATGGAGTGATTCCTGGTAAAGTAATTTCTGTTTCTCCAGACACAAAAAACGACGAAAAATTAGGTGCAGTCTACCGTGTGAAAATAGAACTCGAACGCAATTATGTAACTAACGATCTTAAGAAAATCTTGTTCAAACCAGGTCAGACAGCTACTGCTGACATTGTGATCAAACAACAGCGAATTATCGATGTATTGCTCGATCCGATCAAAAAACTGGAACAGGACGGCATTGACTTATAAAACCAAGACTGATTTATTTAAGAGAAGAAATCATGTATCAAAATCTTAATTACTCTGATTCCAAGCTCGACCGAGTTATGACTGACGAGCAATTTAACCAAATAGTCGAGGCGATTATATCAGGAAAATATTCTTGGGCGTGCCTACTAATTCTGCGCTTTTCAGGATACAATCCGTTGCACTATATTCCCTATCGAACCTACAACCGACTGATGAAAATTAATCAAGAGCAAAAGCCTCAGTCAGAGGAGAATAGTACGATTGCCCATCGCAGCCAGTCTGTATCAGCAAAATCGACTCAGAAATCTTCGACCAAGCTCCGTGATTTATGTTGTTGGGAAGAAATAGACCGCCCCTCTAAGAGTGTCAAAGGTGGTAATAGAGCATTTACCCTCTCCACAATACCCAATTTGATCTTAGAGAGATTCAACAAAAGCTAAGGCAAGACAGCTAGATGCTAATAGATGCTCTAAATATCATATAGATCTATAACAATCGTACAAAGTACAGAAAGTGTTTCCTCCAACGGTCACAAGTACTAAGGAGGAAACAGAAATCAGCATTTTTAAATACCATGTTTCATGGTAATATACATGAAATACACTCAGACCTAGTTTTTAGGAAAGAGGACAGGGGGCAGTCGCAGCACACTGATTCGTGAGTTTCACGAAGTTAGAGGAAGCGCCGCCGTCATTTTAGGATAGGGTCTCTCTAACCTTCCTAAAGAATTCATTCAGCGACCTTGCAATCGTTGGAGCGTCAATTTTGAGAAAGCCAGAGCTTTCAAGTAATTAAATCAAACTACTACTTTGTTGCCTCTTGAAAAGTTTCTCTAGAAATAAAAAAATATTTATATTTTTATTCAAACTTTTGACTCAGAGGTCTAACAATTAATTTTTGGTGGCTTTTTAAGGAGTAAGAGCAAGTGGATAGTACAGCAATGACATCAACCTCTTCTGCGGGGGGGTCAGAAGATCGCCTCACAGTCATATCGTGGCTATTGAAGCAAGGTCGATTTAACCTAGATAAAGCAGAATTAATCAAGCATCTCAGTCAAGAATTTGAAATACTAGAGTTTCAATTAGGCGACGACTTAATGGTTCAGCCAGGTTCTGAGGCTGATGCTAATAAATTGCAACCAGACTCTCAATACTTTTTTTTAATCTGTGAAGGGCAATCGCGACTGCTGGGCTTTGATGTCCATAAGCAAAGAGAAGTTTCCACTAATCTCATGGCAGAAGGAGCAACCTTCGGTGGAGAATCTCTGTGGTGCAAAATTTTCTTGCCTTACAGGGTAGTAGCCGCTAGCAAAGTTCAAATTGCGAGAATTTCCTTAGCCAAACTAGCTCCTTATCTCCAAAAACTGCCAGAGCTTGACCGCAAATGGCAGCACATGACTCAACAGCACCAAAAATTAATCTTTTTAAAAACGCTGACACAATTACGCTCCCTATCTAGCCATCGCCTCAAAAAATTGCTTCCTTATCTAGTAGCAAACCAGATCAATGCGGGAAACTATTTAAAATCAGCAGAACAAACTGTCCGTTTTTGGTTACGTCATGGTCAAATTAAAGATCAAGAGATCGCTATTGGTGATTCATGGGGATATACAGAATCAGCTAATCATAATTGGATAGCCCAAACCGACGTGCAAGTCTATCAATTGCCGCAAAAAAATTGGCAAATTTTCTCGGAACTTGCGCCCGAATTGGTTACTGCTTGGTCAAAAAAACCTGATTCTCAATCTAGCCAAACACCATTAGCCAAAACTCAAAATTCTCCTAGTGTCAACGCCCTAGTTAATCTGAGAACTCCTCAGCCTGGTATTACTCATGTAGCTCCTTCGCCTCAACTGAATCCTACTCAGACCCAAGGCAAAGAAGAAGATGTTCAAGAGATAAATTATCCTAAACCGATTAAGCGTCGAAGTCGATGGAGAACCTATCCCTTTATTCAACAGCAAAGTTCATCTGACTGTGGTGCAGCTTGCCTAGCGATGATTAGCCAATACTGGGGCAAGCGTTTGAGTATCAATTTCTTGCGGGAGCTAATTGGCGTTGGACGTTCTGGAGCATCCCTAAAAAGTTTAGCGGTAGCATCAGAAGCTATCGGTTATCATGCTCGACCGGTGAGAGCTAGTCTGAGTCGTATTGCCGAGCAGGAAAACCCCTGGATTGCCCATTGGAAAGGAGATCACTATGTAGTTGTTTACCGCATCAAAGACGATAAAATTCTCGTTGCCGACCCTGCCCAAGGAAAGTATGAAGTTTCTGGAGTAGAGTTTGTTACTAGTTGGACAGGATATGCTCTGCTATTAGAACCAACTGAAAATTTATATGAAGCACCATCAGAAAAACGCTCTCTAGCTAGATTTTTCAAACTGTTATTGCCTTATCGCTCCATAGGCATTCTAGTTATTATTGCATCTTTACTAATTCAACTTCTGGGTCTGGTTTCCCCTTTGTTTACCCAGATAATTCTGGATCAAGTGGTAACCAACAAAAGCCAGTCAACATTAAATGTTCTGGTGATCGGAATGTTGATGTTTGGCATCTTGAGCATGGGTCTGTCTTCAGTACGTAGTTACCTACTGAGCTATTTAGCAAACCGTCTGGATCTAACCATGATTGGTGGGTTCATTAATCATGCTTTAAACCTTCCTCTCAAGTTTTTTGAATCCCGTCGTGTGGGGGATATTATCACTCGGGTTCAGGAAAATCAAAAAATTCAACAGTTTTTAATTGAAAATCTTTTGCTGTCTTGGTTGGATTTCGTGACAGGATTTGTCTATCTGGCTTTGATGCTTTACTACAACTGGCAACTTACAGTTCTCATTCTAGTTTTAATTCCGCCGATTGTACTGTTGACCCTAGCTGCAACTCCTTTACTGAGAAAGGTTTCACGGGAAAGATTTAACGCAACTGCCGATCAAAATTCTTCCTTGGTGGAAATGATGACAGGAATATCTACCGTTAAAGCAGTGACAGCAGAACAAGATTTACGCTGGCGTTGGGAAGATCTTTTAACTCATGAGTTAAATGTGCGCTTTAAAGGACAAAAGCTGGCAATCAACTTAGGACTACTGAGTGGACTTATCAATTCTATTGGCGGTGGATTACTGCTATGGTATGGGGCTACCTTGGTGATCCAGGATCAGTTAAGTATTGGACAGTATGTGGCTTTCAATATGATGAAAGGCTATATTATCAGTCCCGTAATGGTACTGGTGGGATTGTGGGATGAATTACAAGAAGTATTAATTTCGATCGAACGACTTAACGATGTCTTTGAAACTAAGACAGAAGAATCCCAGCTCAACTCAAAAATAGTCTTACCCAAGCTAGAAGGCAATTTACGAATAGATAACGTAACTTTTCGCTATGAAAGTGAAGAAGAAGCCAACGTACTGCAAAATATTTCCTTGGAGGTTAAAGCAGGGCAAACTATCGCCATAGTCGGTCGTAGCGGTTCGGGAAAAAGCACCTTAGTCAAACTAATCCAAGGCTTGTATCATCCTCTTAGCGGTCAAATTTCGATTGATGGACATAATTTGAAGCACGTTTCCCTTAAATCTTTGCGATCGCAAATGGGAGTTGTACCACAAGACTGTTTCTTATTTTCGGGAACTATCTTGGAAAACATAACTCTTTATCGCTCTGAATTTACCTTAGAAGAGGCCATTGCTAGCGCTAAACTGGCAGAGGCTCATGCCTTTATTCAGTCTCTACCTTTGGGATATAACACTAAAGTTGGAGAACGGGGTGATAGTCTTTCTGGTGGGCAACGACAGCGTATTGCGATCGCTCGTGCCTTTTTAGGTGATCCGCCGATTTTGATTTTAGACGAAGCAACTAGTTCTCTTGATACGGAGTCGGAAAGGCGTTTCCAAGACAATCTAACCCGTCTTACTCGTCAGCGCACTACCTTTATCATTGCTCATCGTCTCTCGACGGTGCGTAATGCTGATTGTATTGTTGTCTTAGATCGGGGTTTGATAGTTGAGCAAGGTACTCACGACGAACTAATCTCAAAAGAAGATGGTCTTTACTATCAGTTAGCTAAACAGCAGCTAAATCTTTAGACATTGCTGATTTAGTTGCTAAACCGATAGTAATACTGGTCGTAGCTTTTAGCTGCATCAATCGCAGGTCAATAGTGTCAATAGTTATTTAACGTGAGTTCGTAGTTACAGTTTTTTGAACGAAATAATAGGGATTTCAAACACCCAAAAAGTTATGAACTACATAATTTATACCTTTCCTTTGTCGAACTCACGTTATTTAGCACAGCTAACCTTAACAGTTCGCTCTTCTTTTTGTTCCATGGCTAGTCTTAAACCATGACGAGCCTCAGTTAACTCTGGATTGAGGAGAATTGCTAGCTCATAGTATTCGATCGCAACTTTAAAATCACCTTTTTCCATATATTTATTGCCCAAGTCATAGCTTGCTGTGGCATACTCAACTCGTTGCTCTGGACTCAGCTTATCTTGGGCATGAAGCGCACTAGCGAAAGCAACCTTAGCTTGCGCAAAATCAGGTCGAAGAGCCAAAGCTTTTTGATAACAAGAAATCGACTCTTCTAGATTATTTTCACTTTGTCTGTGTAATGACATACCTAAACCATAGTGAGCTTCTGCCAAGTCTGAATTAAGGCAGATCCCTTGACGATAGTATTCCCTTGCGGTTTTAAAATCACCTGCTTGAAAATATTGACTAGCCACATTGTTATTCAGTAAGGCATATTTTTCCTGTTGTTCAGGAGGTAACTCCCCTTTGGCGTACATTATATTAGCTATCCCCAGGTCAGCCAGCACAAAATTGGGTTCGAGTTTTAAAACAGTTTGATAACAGGCGATCGCTTGATCCCAACTGTCGGCTTTTTTTTGTAACACCGTCCCCAAATTATAATGCGCTTCTGCTAAATTAGGATTTAGCGCCGTTGCCTGTTGATAGTATTCAATCGCCACAGGAACATCATCGGCTTTTCTGCGCTTATTACCCAAATCATTGTTGACTGCTGCGTAATGAATTTGTTGTTCGGCAGATAGTTTACCCTGGAGGTGCAGTGCATTTGCCCACATAACTTCTGCTTCCACAGAGTCGGGTTGAAGTTCCCGAGCTTTTTGATAACAGGCGATCGCCTCATCTAATTTCCCCTGCTGCTGTAGAGCGTAACCCAAATTGTGATAGATAGCTAAGGCGATCGCTGGGGCAGGTTGATAGCTTAGGGCTTGCTGATAAGCCTGTTCTGCTTGAGACAGTCGATGATGAGTTTGATGTAAATTTCCTAAACTAAACCAGGCTTTAATGTTATTGGGTTGAATTTGCAGTAAATGGTTTAACAACTCTTCAGCATCTTGCTCTTTTCCTTGACGTTGGGCGATCGCAGATAGCCCGTAAAGAGCTGCGGGATGTTCGGGCTGCACCTCCAAGATCTGACGATATCCTGTTTCAGCTTTACCTAGGAAGTTGACTCGATGGCACTCTTGAGCGATCTCCAGTAGTGTTGGCAAAGTTCTCACATCTAATTTTCTGGCTTGCTTTTTCCAGTTCCGACGTTCTACGATAACCGTCTGGATGTAACGTTCTTGGGCTCCAAAAGAATACTTATACGCCTCATTACCCATCAAAAAATCGTATGTTTTAAATCCATTCTCAATAGCATCTCGAATGGCATAAGCATGAAGTACAAAACCAGGGGGGAATTTTTTAAATGTTTCGTCCCGACCTCCCACCATAAAGAGAATTGTTTTTTTATTAACATCAACCAGGTTGGCTATTGCCCCCAAGGGCTTATCTTGCTGCCAGAGAACAGGTAAATGCAAACAATTATGTTCAAAGCATTGACGCAACTCCAAAGCCATGCTTCGCAAGATCAAATTGCACTCTTTTACTCCTTTTCTGCTTTCCCAGCTTGCCCGCCAAAATCCAGTAATTACTTCAATGTGACGTTCGAGGTTTTCCCCATTAACGTTGGTAATCCGAAATTCAGCCGAATTTTCTATCTTTCTGAGAAAACGCCGAATTTTCTGTCTAGTATTGGAACTTACAGTATCTTGAAGATATAACTCCCAACTATCTGGCAAAGTAAGGTAAGGAATAATGTTATTTTTGACACTATCTAAGGGATTTTGATAACTATCTGGAGACTGTTCTTTAGTATTGAAACTTGCTGCATCAAAATTACTCAACAAGAGACTTAGCCGTTTGTTTGCTTGGGGAATGTTGGGTATTTCCCAAATAGACCATGAATCTTGCTGCTGAAGATAGTTCGCCCAAGAGGAAACTGTTTCTGCTTCATACTCGGGCAAACATAAAAATCCTGGATATTCTGCGTCTGTTACTCCTATTGGAGAAAGCTGATTGAAAAAAAAACCACCCTGTTCGTTGTCGTTGGTTTCAATTGTTAAGGGCAAAAATCCCACGTAATCTGAGCTATTACTGCTCAATTTGACAGCTAGTATCAACCAAGGGGTTTTAAATCGATTATATTCCTTGATGGTTTTAGATATCCAAACCCAAGAGATAAAAAACTGAGCCTGAGGATCTTTACTATAGATATCCTCCCAATTTGCTCTTATAGCTTCAAAAGCTTCGATTCTATCAATTATCTCTATATTCATCTTGCTAAATGTGATTAGTTTTTTGACTGTCAAAGACTGAGATCGCATCTGAGTCAGCAAAAAAACAAATCCACTTAGGTCTATTTTGACCAAATAAAACAGTTATTTTAAATGAAATTCAGGTTTAAATTTAGCTATAACCTAATACTATTAGTATGATCTACTTTTATGCTTATTTCAGGTGCTCAAATCCTATTTTAGGTGCCGAAATACTGGATAATGTTGCCATTTTGGCAGAATATATGGAAAAATTAAGCAAACTAAATACTTTTAATGATAATTAAATATTTTTCGCCAACTTAAGCAACGTTTTGGTAGTCACTAACTGGCGCTAACTTGACTTTAGCAAACAAGACATTTGAAACAAAAATCAAACTTTTAGTACTTTGACTGCTTTGGAGGTTAAATCAAGAGGATAATTTTTTGCTCCAGTAGGGTTAAATGCTGTAATGTCGTTTCACATTGACTTTAAGCCAAAGATCTATCGCTGTGAATCATGTAGTTTAATTCACTCCTGAGCCACTCTTTAAATATCCGATCAATAATCTCTTGGCGGATCTTGGGGGTTAGTTGAGCGGGAATATAGTTCTCAATCTTAAATAAATGATATCCTTGCTCTGAGCGGATGGGTCCGATTATTTCACCGATGGTAACAGGAGTCTTAAATACGGCAGTAGCTATCTCTGGTGAATATTTCCAGCGATCTACTTTCCCCTCATAGCCACATACATAGCGACGTTGCTCATCAATGTCGTAAAGGTGAGCTGCTTGATAAAAGCTGATTTCTTCTTCCTCAATTTGGTAGAAAAGTTCTTGAGCCAGTTTTTCATAAGGAACAACAAGCTGATACAGAACAAATCGGTCATAATTTAGTCGATTTTGGGCAAAATAGGCTTCTACTTTGGGGTCAAACAGATGTTTAGCTAGTTTCTTGGCAAGAAGATGGTTGTTAATGGCTATTTCCCATTGGTCAGAGTCAAGCATATTGTCTTTTAACCAAGCCAAAGTGTCAGATGCCTTTTCTAAACGCAGTGAAAGGCGAATTTGATTAGCTTCAGCCTCAATTTCTTCATTGCTAACGGTAATATTTCTCGAAGAGGCAGCTTCTGCAACAATTTTTTGATGCAGAATATTACAACAAATTTCTTTCAACTTCATCTCTTGCTTGAGATACTCTTCAATTTCAGCCGTTTCAATTTCTACACTCTTGAATTTGACCATTGTACTACCGCCAAGATATTCATCTAAACTATATTAAGTTGTTCTTCATGGTAGAACGATTTAATTGAGAAATAGATTATGAGCATCTATTCCATAGATTCTTACTGGATATAATCATATTGCTCATATATGCTATACTATCCACCACCTTCAATTAATGCTCTATATAAATATAATTATTGTATTGCTTTGAGCAAAATATAAATGCCAAATTGGCAACATCTAAAATTTTGCTCGGTATATGTTTAAGTATAGGGAAGCAAAGTACACATTTTTAGTAATACAAAAGAAATCATTAATTCAGGGTAAAGTTTCAGCAGTGCAGACTCTATTTATAATGGGAGTACTGCAACTTTGGCATATTACTAAATTACTACCAAGTACATATTCTAAGTAAACTAATAACTCAGGAGAATATTCGTACTATTACAATAGTTTTGCTTGAAAATAGCAATAAAATTGCTAAATTTTTGTCTAGTGTTTTAATCAGTATTAAAAAATATTTCAATCCTTTAAAATAATCAACAAAAATTAGTTTTCTTAGGGACAATAAAAGAGAGATTATTGTTAGCTGCTTTACCTAAAATTATTAAAAATTAGTCATAAATTTTTATTTTTTCTTTAAACAAAAAGACTTTTCTCGATATGGACGAGGTTCAGAGGTTTATTGGCGATCGCAATTTTTCGGAATTTTTTAAGTAACCTATAGGAAACGGATTTAGTATCATCCCCAAATACGGCGGTTAAGGTTCAAGTCTTCGACGATGCCAATCATTAACTGTAAATCTTGAAAGTATTGTTTTAAGGGATTAAAAGACATCATAGTCTTAAACAACCTGGGTTCAAAGAGATTGTGTCGATAGGGAATAGCGATGTAAACAAAGCCATCGACAAAGGAAAGATATACTTTGCGTCCTGCCTTTTGATTAAACTTCACCAAGCGACTCATCAGATTAGTTGAAAGAATATAACGGGACTCTATCTGACTGTCTCCATATACTCGAAACATCTGGTCAAATTCAGGATCTTCTAGCTTAATTACGTCCCCGCGCCAGTGATTCAACGGTGCTAACTTTCCCAAAAAATCATTGGGCATCACGAAAGTACGGCTCATAAAATTCTTGGCGAACCTCGCCTCAAAAAATAGACCACGGAACAAAACTGATTTATGGCGATAGCGTTCCCTGCCAAACTCATCTAAATGTGCTCCCTTAACTTTTTTCGCCAGGATTTCGGCAAAGAAAATATCAGTGTCGCCAATAGTGCCATAGACACAATCTTTCTGTTCTAGGTAATCTGGTTCTTCTAGTTCATCTCTCAGGATTTGACTACGGGTAAGGGCAATAATGGTTTGGCGTTTATTTTCCAAAAAAAGATGGGCTGCGTAACTAAGTTGACCTTGATCGCCAATAAAGTTAACAATACTCTCAATGATATTGCGTTTAAAACCAATTCCATATGCATGAATACAGCCACGACAAAAGATGACCCAGGCTGAAACAGGTATAATCAAGCAATAGAGATAAAAGATGACAGAATTGTCAAATCTTAACCAGCTAGATATTACCCAACAAAAACACCAGGGAAGAATTAGGCAAGCAATACCTGAGATAACAATACTTTTAAGGGTACGTTTTCTGCTCAATTCTAACTTTTGGAGATTTTCCAATAAATTATCCTGACAATACTGCTTAAACTGAGAGAGGGTTTTCAGCTTGATGCTTGGTGCAGTATTTAATTTAGCTTTAGATATTTCTATTTCAGTCTGAGGATCAATCGGCTTTTGGTAATCAGGATCAAGAGTAACTAAGAAATTTTGTCCCCACAGCGCCCTACTCATAATCTCACTAGCCGCGACTTCCCGACAAAGTGCGATCGCCTGTTCTAACTGTTGATTCTGCTGATATGCTTTAACTAAAGCCCGTTGCGTATCAAAATAGATGCGACTACTAGAATCTACTATTTGCAGGAGTTGCTCAAAACTATCTATCGCCGCCGCAAACTTACCCTGACGTAAATTGCGATCGCCTTGAATATACAAGCGATCTATTTCTTTAAGTGATAAAGGTTTATCCACAGTCGGTAATTAAGTAACAAGTAACAAATAACGAGTAACAAGTAATAACAACTAACAACTAATAACTAAATTCAATCTAATAACCTGTCAACGTCAACATTGGCTCTTTGTTCAGTGGGAGTCACAAAAAGCTCTTTCGGCTGATATCCCATATAGCTGGCAATCACGTTACTAGGGAACATTTCTAAAGCATTGTTATATTCCGTAACGGCTGAATTATAAAAACGCCTAGCAGCAGATATTTGTTCTTCAGTTTCGTTTAATGACTCTAGCAATTGATTAACCTGCTGATCGGATTTCAACTCAGGATAATTTTCAATTAGTGCCACAATATTACCCATGGAACGAGAAATTTGATTTTCTAAGGTGAGCCTTTGTTCGGCAATAACTTCTCCACGCATAACTTGCGATCGCAATCTGGTAACTTCAGCCAAAGTTTGTTGTTCAAAATCCATTTGACGTCTAACGACAGCAACTAAATTAGGAATTAAATCCCATCTTTTTTGGAGTAGGACATCAACGCTGGAAAAAGATTTGCTGACCTGATTCTTGCGATAAATTAAATCGTTATAAACTCTCACCCCACCGATAAAAATAGTAGCGCCTAGCAGCATGATTACCATCGTCAACGATAAAACAGTGAATATGAATGTAAGAGCCATTAAAAATATAAATATATATTAGAAGTGAGATACAGCAATCATTAGTTCTCTTTAAATTTATGGTTCCCCAAAAAAGCTAATAACTATCTCTTTGTTTCTAAGTACTTGCAATGATAGGTAGATAGCAGGTTTTGAAACTAAACTCATTACAATGCACATATGCTATATATATAGCACAACATTATTGTAGCAAGCAAAAAAGATTTACATGAGTAATAACCACGGAATAAATCCACACTGTCTGAATAAGTATTCTGGTGAAAAGCCGCTAATAGGTAAAGATGATAATCGTGCGATAGGCTGTGTGGATTTAGCTTCACAAATGGGCTACATCATACCTAAAAACTATGCTTCTGCATTTGGCAAGCATATATTCAAACTATATCGTCAAAAAGAAAAAGGAATACAATGGACATATGACTGACTTATCTCGTGACAATAAAGGTGGTTATCCAGTAAAGGGCTACGAACTAACAAACGAATTAAGGGATGCAGTGAGAGACTATTGCGAAAGCCGTTCATTTGAGCGCAAAGAATAAAAATAGGGCAATAAAAATAACTTAAGACTCAAACTATTGATCTCATTAAATAAGAACGAACAGGACTCCGTAAAAAGCAACCAGTATTTATTAAATAGAGTTAACTTGATTTATAGCAAGTATTTTATAACTGGGTACTAATGGTTAAAATTCTGCATTTATCCGATATTCATTTAGGAAGTGGTTTTTCTCATGGCAAAATTAATCCCGAAACAGGTATCAATACTCGCTTAGAAGACTTTGTAAATACCCTCAGAATTTGTATTGATCGAGCGATCGCTGAACCTGTAGACTTGGTATTATTTGGTGGGGACGCTTTCCCTGATGCTACTCCTGCACCCTATGTACATGAGGCTTTTGCCAGTCAGTTTCGCCGTCTTGCCGATGCTAAGATTCCTGCCATCTTGCTGGTGGGGAATCACGATCAACACTCCCAAGGTAATGGTGGTGCGAGTTTATCGATCTATCGTACTTTAGTGGTGCCAGGGTTTATCGTCGGTGATACCATCGCTACCCATCGTATCGATACTCAAAACGGCGCCATTCAAATTATTACTCTCCCTTGGTTAAATCGCTCGACTTTGTTAACTCGTCCTGAAACCGAAGGACTTGCCTTGTCTGAAGTTAACGAGATGTTGATTCAAAAATTGCAGCCAGTATTAGAAGCAGAAATTCGCCGTCTCGATCCGCAGATTCCCACAGTATTATTAGGTCACTTGATGGCAGATCGAGCCAGTTTGGGTGCCGAGAAGTTTTTGGCAGTAGGTAAAGGCTTTACGATTCCCATGTCCATGTTAATTCGGGAGGAATTTGATTATGTAG